>CAITQC010000065.1 GCA_903894425.1 uncultured Actinomycetes bacterium | reverse complement strand
GTGAGTGTGCGACAAGGGAATGTAGGCATTTCACACGCGTTGGCATTCCACCGGCAGAGACATTTTCTACTTCGGCAACATCGATGCCTAACGCACTGCGGGCTGCAATGTAATCGTCGTGGGCTGCGTGATATGCCCCAGCTAGTTCGGCATCGCTTTCTAAGCGCTCATTCATTTCGCCCATTAAGCCAGTTGTTTCAAGGGTTGAAATAACCGCAGTTAATCGCGGACATGTTGCATAGTAAAAAGTTGGAAATGGGGTGCCATCGGCAAGGCGTGGTGGTGTTTCAACTACTGCTGGTTTTCCGCAAGGGCAGCGATATGCGATTGCATGGACATCACGTGGTGTGCGGCCCAACTGTGTTTGAATGCAATCAAGATCGGCTTGAGTTACTTGGCGCAATGCATCAACCCGTCTCGCTAATTGATGCAATTAATCTGGCATACCAAGGCTGGCCATCGGTTAAAGAGTTTGCAACTTTATTTGTTTGTACGGCATCTGTTGTGGTGCCATCTTCTGTCACGATGTATTGGCGCTCCCCTGGCAAAACAAAGTGCAGGCGTTCGCGTGCTTGTGACTTTACATATTCTGGGTCTTGCCACAGCAGTAGTTCTTGGCGTGCGGCTGCAAGTGCTTTGTGATCATTAGTTAATTGAGCATTGAGCGCACTGATCTGTGCACGCTGGGTGAAGTAGTGCTTTACGGGAGGTGCAATGGCTAGAGCTAATATAAAAAATATCACCCATAACGCCAGTGCACGCCCCGAACTACGTCGACGACGAAAACTTAACTGTCGACGTGCCACAAACTCACTTATGCCTTAAATCGTGGAAAAGCTTCTCGGCCGGCGTAACGTGCGCCTTCCTGTAGCTCTTCTTCAATGCGTAGAAGTTGGTTGTACTTTGCAACTCGCTCGGTACGTGCTGGTGCACCAGTTTTGATCTGTCCGCAGTTAAGTGCAACGGCCAAGTCAGCAATTGTTGTGTCTTCGGTTTCACCTGAACGGTGGCTCATCATTGAGCGATAGTTAGCACGGTGTGCCATTTCTACCGCATCGATTGTCTCTGTCAGAGTTCCAATTTGATTAACTTTAACAAGCAGGGCATTTGCTGTTCCGCCTGCGATTCCACGGGCTAAGCGCTCTGGATTTGTAACAAATAAATCGTCTCCAACGATTTGAATACGTGAACCAAGGACCTTAGTCATATCTGTCCAGCCAGCCCAGTCTTCTTCATTCAAAGGATCTTCGATTGAAACGATTGGATATGCATCTACCAAAGATGTGTAATACGCAATCATTTCAGCTGATGTCTTTGAAGCGCCCTCAAATGTGTATTTGCCATTGTCATGGAACTCGGTTGCAGCAACATCCATCGCAAGTGCGATTTGTGTACCTGGCTTGTATCCCGCAATTTCAATCGCTTCAAGGATTAAATCAAGTGCCGCACGGTTGCTTTCTAGGTTTGGAGCAAAGCCACCTTCGTCACCAACTGAAGTTGCAAGTCCACGCTTTTTTAAAACTGATTTAAGTGCGTGGTAGATCTCTGCGCCCCAGCGAAGTGATTCGCGAAATGTTGGTGCACCAATCGGTGCAATCATGAACTCTTGGATATCAACGTTTGTATCAGCGTGTGCGCCACCGTTGAGAATATTCATCATTGGGACTGGAAGCACATGTGCATTTGGACCACCTAAGTAGCGGAACAATGAAAGATCGGCAGACTCTGCAGATGCTTTAGCAACTGCTAAGGAAGCACCGAGAATTGCATTTGCACCCATACGTGACTTGTTCTTTGTGCCATCAAGAGCGATCATCGCGGCATCAACTAAGCGTTGATCTTGCGCATCAAAACCGATGATCTCTGGAGCAATCTCGTCATTTACAAATGCGATCGCCTTTTCAACACCTTTTCCTAAGTATCGTGTTCCGCCATCGCGAAGCTCGGAAGCTTCAAATGCACCTGTAGATGCACCACTTGGAACTGCAGCGCGTGCTTGGGTTCCATCTTCTAACTGGATTTCGACTTCAACCGTTGGATTTCCACGGGAGTCAAGAATTTCGCGAGCTCCAAGAGCTTCGATTATTGCCATTTGCGTTTCTCCTTCATCACTTCATTAACTGTGTGCAGGTGAGACCTCAACGCTGAAATCGCACAATCTTTACTGGGTAATCCTACCGTGCCTCTATGGCGCTTACTTGTTGGCTTAACTTCATCGCCTCTTTACGCAAGGCAGCTTCGGCATCGATGCCATTGGCATGGGCCCATGCAATTACAGCGAGCAAAGCCTGGCCCACTGCGCCTTCATCGGCATCACCCTGGATCTCAACTGAATCTGGGGTATGCAGATCAACGTTGTATTTTTCGGCGCGGTACAAGAGTTTTTCAATTAATGGCAACGCCGGTTGTGACATCGCAATTCCATCTAGGGCCGATGTTCGCCCCTTTTCCTGCTTCTTAATCTCTTCCCAGTTTTGTAAAACCTCTGCAGAATCACGCACTTCGACTCCGGCAAAAACATGAGGATGGCGGCGAATTAATTTGTCAGCGATACCTTGTGCAACATCTTCAATTGAAAATGGATCGGTTGGATGCTCTTCGGCAATGCGTGCATGAAAATACACCTGCAGTAAAACATCACCGAGCTCTTCGCGCATATCAGTGCGATCACCACCAGCAACGGCATCAACAAATTCATACGACTCTTCTAATAAATATTTAAGAAGTGATTCATGCGTTTGTTCGGCATCCCAGGGACACCCACCTGGAGATCGCAGTTGGTTCATAACTTCAACTAAACGTTGAAGCTGTGAACCCTGCGACATCTTTAAAGAATTACTTAGTTGCTGGAGTTACTGCAGGGCTGGCTGAATCTGCTGCCACAACATCTGCAACTTCTGCATCCCATTTGCCGTAGCGTGGATTAATAGTCACACCTAGCTCTTTGGCCTTTGCAACAACTAGCTTCTGAATCTGAGTTCCGATATCAGTCTCTAAGACACCAGCAGTAGTAAGTGCTTGGCTGATCTTGTCTGAAAGTGAGATTGCTTCGATGTACTGATCAAAATCATTCGGTGCGATGCCGGCGCCAACGAGTGCATTAGGTAGAGATTCTGCTCCGCCTACTTGATCAAGAATGCTTTGGCGACGTGTATCGATTTCAGCCTTTGAGATCGAGAGATCGAGTTCTTTACCAACTTCACGAAGTAGTTGAGTTAATAAGTGAAAACGCAGTTGGCCGCGGTTAAGCGTCTCGCCGGTTTCAAGCTGCATCTGTGAAGTATCGACACCTTGGCGTGCAGCAAGAATTGCATCAATACTGCCCTGCACTGTTGCCTGCGAAATCTTTGTACTGCCTAATGTCGCTGCGCTTCCAACTTGGGAACATCCAGTTAGTAACAGCGTTGTTGCAACGGCGACAATTGCCAAAATCTTCTTCACTATGAACTCGCTTTCGGTGGTTCGCTAAGTTGGGTAAGGGCCTCAACGACCCAGGCCAGAAGAGAAGTATCCACTATCTCAGGCTCATTCTGCGACGGATTCCATGCGGGGCCTTTAGCTAATGCAACTAAAACCGTGCTAATTGCAGGTTTATAGAGTGAGCCAGGATACAAACGTGACAGGCGCAACTGTCTGGACTCAGGCAATGTTAAGGGAGCAAGTCGAAGGAATTTTCCTTGCACAACGACTTCAGTTAAATTCGCCAGCTTTGCTTGTGCGCGAAGTTGAGCAACACCAAGAAGTGCAACGGCTTCATCCGGTAAATCGCCAAAGCGATCGACTAATTCGGCGCGAATTGCCTCAACATCTGCAGGGTTTTTCACATCTGCTAATCGACGATACAAATCAAGGCGTAATCGTTCACCCGGTACATACTCACTTGAAAGGTGTGCATTAATTGGAATTTCAACTTTGCACTCAAGAGATTTTTCTTCAGTTTCAATAATTCCTTGTTTGTAATCTTGCACTGCTTCACCAACCATGCGCATGTACAAATCAAAACCTACATCTGCAATATGTCCAGATTGTTCGCCACCCAGTAAATTTCCTGCACCACGTATCTCTAAATCTTTAAGTGCCACGCGCATTCCCGAACCAAGATCAGTATTAGCTGCGATTGTTGTTAATCGATCATGAGCAAGTTCAGATAATGGTTGATCTGCGGGATAGAGGAAGTATGCGTAAGCACGCTCTCGGCCACGACCAACACGGCCACGCAACTGGTGCAGTTGGGATAAACCAAACATGTCGGCCCGCTCAACGATTAATGTGTTTGCGTTTTGAATATCGAGTCCACTTTCAACAATTGTTGTGCAAACAAGTACGTCAAAATCGCGATTCCAGAAAGCTAAAATCACATCTTCAAGTGCACCTTCACTCATTTGGCCATGTGCAACGCGGATGCGAGCTTCGGGAACTAACTCTTGTAAACGCGATGCTGCGCGATCAATGCTTTCGACTCGATTGTGCAGATAAAAGATCTGACCATCGCGCAAAAGTTCACGGTGGATTGCAGCCGTTATCTGTGCCTCTTCAGCTGGACCGACATAGGTAAGAATCGGATGGCGTTCTTCTGGCGGCGTTGTGATGGTGGACATTTCACGAATTCCAGTAACGGCCATCTCTAACGTTCGCGGAATCGGAGTAGCCGACATTGCCAGCACATCAACCGTAGTTGGAAGCTTCTTTAACGACTCTTTTTGCTCGACACC
>CAITQC010000064.1 GCA_903894425.1 uncultured Actinomycetes bacterium | reverse complement strand
GATCAGTGGTTTCTTACGATGTAACAGTTGGACGCGGCGCGATCGTGGAGGGTTCAGTGCTCATGCCCTCAGTTCGAATCGGTGATAAGTCAATTGTTCGTAATGCAATTTTGGATAAAAACGTTGTCGTTGAACCCGGCGCGCAAATTGGTGTTGATATCGAACGTGATCGTCAGCGCTTCACGATTAGCCCAGGTGGAATCATCGTTGTCGGTAAAGGCGTGCGAGTATCTGCTTAAAGATTTACCAGTTGGCAGTGTTATCTCTAAGAGTTCGATATTTATCCATTACCTGCGGGGTTGGCACGCTGTGATGATGAGTAACATTTCCTAAATCCCACATTGGCATTTCTCCAAGTAGCGCCCATGCAGCTTGCTTTGCGGCACCATCAGCAACGTATTCACCTGCTGGTGGAACTAAGACTTCACGGCCAAAGAGCGCACTAGCGATAGTTGGAATTGCAGGATTCTTTGCCGCCCCTCCAATAAGCAAAATGCGATTTACATTTACTCCAAGTGCAATCAAGGCATCAACTGCATCAGCTAATCCCGCCAACATTCCTTCAACCATTGCCCGAGCGATATCGGCAGGATTCGAGTTACTTAAATTCATTCCCGCAAAAACCCCGGTTGCACCTGGCCGATTAGGAGTTCGTTCGCCTTCAAAATATGGAAGAAGAGTTAAGCCATGTGCACCAGCTTCGGCTGAAAGCGCTAAAGCTCCAACTTCATCATGTGTTTTTCCAAGGATTCGTGATGCAGCATCCATGATTCGTGCAGCGTTTAATGTGCAAACTAGTGGCAAGAATCGACCAGTTGCATCGGCAAATCCAGCGACGGCGCCAGTTGCATCATGCGTTGGTGTATTAGAGACAGCAAATGCAGTTCCTGATGTTCCAAGTGAAACTACTACATCTCCAGGTTGGGCTTGAATGCCAAGAGCAGCGCCAGCGTTATCACCGGCACCTGCAGCGATTGGAATTCCAGAAGTAGTGGTGCCTCCAAATTCATTGGGAGCAACAATGCGTGGCAATGTAAGTTCTAAATCCTGACGCAGCGCAAGACGTACGATGTCTTCGCGATAATGTGAAGTTGTTGGATCAAAATATCCAGTACCAGATGCATCACTTCGATCCGTAAATAACTTTGTAAAGTCTTTGCCACCTTGTAACTGCCAAGACAGCCAATCGTGGGGAAGTGCAATAGAGGCAACCCGGGCAGCGTTAGTAGGTTCGTTATCTGCCATCCATCGCAGCTTTGATGCTGTAAATGATGCAACTAAAACTGAACCAACTTTACGTGCAATCTGCGCGTTACCGCCCTCCTCGCGGTTTAAATCATCGGCGGCTTGAGCCGAGCGCATGTCATTCCATAAAAGTGCCGGTCGTATTACTTCCCCCGCAGAATCAAGTGCGACCATCCCATGTTGTTGGCCGGCAATGGAAATAGCAGATACTCCATCAAGACCCCCGGCATCATTGATGGCTTGATCGAGCGCATTTTTCCAAGCTAAAGGATCAACTTCGCTGCCTTCAGGATGTGGCGCACGCCCTTGGCGCAGAAGTTGGCCCGTATGAGCATCGCGCACCACGACTTTTACCG
>CAITQC010000063.1 GCA_903894425.1 uncultured Actinomycetes bacterium | reverse complement strand
TCGCGTGCGCGCACCGGAGTGGCACCAAAGAGATTGGATGGCTTTACAAGTTCGCGGGCATTACGCAGTTGGTGCGCAACAATCTTTACATATTCGCCATGCGATGAATCGCACCACGGCTTATCTTTCGATAGCCCGCAACCACAAAGCTTGGGATTAGTAACTGTTTCAATAATCTTGCCATCGACATCAACTACATCTACTTCACCGCTGATCTTGATAGATCCGCTTTTAGGATTAACAAAAATCGTTGGTTTATCCATGATTTAGTCTAGGTAGTCGCGCAAAACCTGGCTGCGTGATGGGTGACGAAGCTTTGACATTGTCTTAGATTCGATCTGGCGGATACGTTCGCGTGTAACGCCATATACCTTGCCGATTTCATCCAGAGTCTTTGGCTGACCATCGGTGAGACCAAAGCGCATCGCAACCACACCTGCTTCACGTTCTGACAAAGTATCTAGAACTGAGTGCAACTGTTCTTGCAGCAATGTAAATGAAACTGCGTCGGCTGGAACAACGGCCTCGGAATCTTCAATTAAATCACCGAACTCAGAATCGCCCTCTTCACCAAGTGGTGTATGAAGTGAAATAGGTTCGCGGCCATACTTTTGAACTTCGACAACCTTTTCAGGTGTCATATCAAGCTCTTTAGCTAGCTCTTCTGGGGTCGGTTCGCGACCAAGATCCTGCAGCATCTGGCGCTGCACGCGGGCCAACTTATTAATAACTTCAACCATGTGTACAGGAATACGGATTGTGCGGGCCTGGTCTGCCATCGCACGTGTAATTGCCTGACGAATCCACCATGTCGCATAGGTTGAGAACTTATAACCCTTTGTGTAGTCGAACTTTTCAACTGCACGGATTAAACCTAAGTTACCTTCTTGAATTAAGTCTAGGAAAAGCATTCCACGACCGGTGTAACGCTTTGCAAGAGAGACAACAAGACGAAGGTTTGCTTCGAGCAAGTGATTCTTTGCGCGCTTTCCATCTTCGACAAGCCACTCAAGTTCGCGCTTTAACTTCTTTTCAATCTTCTTTTCATTCTTTAGTTTTGCTTCGGCAAAGAGACCAACTTCGACACGTGTAGCAAGCTCAACTTCAAGCTCTGCGTTAAGCAGGGCTACTCGACCAATCTGCTTCAGATAGTCCTTAACAGGGTCTGCTGTTGCACCAGCGGTCATAACAGTTTGGGCAGGTGCATCATCTTCTTCAGAGGCCTTGAGCGTGAAGGCGTTTTCTTCGTTTCCAGAGGCTTCTTCAGCTAAGTTCACAACGCGAGGCTGATTACTCTTATCCTCTTCTTCACCATCGATAATCTCGACAGCTTCTTTAATCAAAACCTCTACATCTTCAAGTTCTACTTCTTCTAGCTCTACTTCTTCGCCCTCGATTTTTACAACTGCAACTTTGCCAGCTTTTGCAACTGGTTCGACCTTAACTGGCTCTGGCTTTGGTTCGATAAGGGCGTATTCACTCTTTTTTAGTATTCGTGAAGGCGCACCAAGACCGGCCTTGCGAAGTTTTTCAACCATCGCAGGAACATCGGTAGCCAATGCGCGTGCTTCATCTACTAAATCTTTATCAACTTTTTTCGGAATGCGATTGATCGATGTAACGCCACGCTTTTCTAGTTCAGTTTGAACCTCGTGTTGGCGGATTACTGCGTTTTTCGCATCAACAATTGCTTGAACATCTTTTACAGTTAAATCCTTCTTCAATGCAATCTTTACTGGCGCTACTTTTTTAACAGGTGCGGCCTTTTTTACTGGCGCTGCTTTCTTCGCCGCTACTTTCTTTACCGGTGCGCTCTTTTTTGCCGCAGCTTTTTTCGCAGGAGCTGCCTTTTTTGCGGCAGTTTTCTTCACAGGTGCGGCCTTTTTTACAACGGCCTTCTTTGTCACCTTGTTTTTGAGCGCACTAAATACAGCCACAATTATCCTTTGGTTTTTATCAGCGAGCGCGCTGATGCGATGGCTATATTATAATTTGTCCACAGGGGTAAATGCACATCCAAAAGCGATAATTCGCCCCTTATTTAGCTAAATCCAGAGCCTGTCTAATCACATTTCCTACCGATTCGACCTCTACAAGGAAGCCATCGTGGCCAAAGGGTGAAGAAATCGTTACTAATGGGGCAGCCATTGGTGCAAAATCAGCGATCTCAGCCTGCAGACGCACTGGAAACAGTCGATCCGTATCGATGGATACAGCTACAACTGGGATTGTGATGGATTCAAGGGCTGCAACCACTCCAGCTCGATCTCGGCCAATGTCATGGCTATTCATCGCCTCGGTCAGGGATATATAGGTATTGGCATCAAAGCGATGGGCCAGCTTATCGGCCTGATGGTCAAGGTATGACTCAACTGCATAGCGCCCGGTGTCATCGCCCTGAAGTTCTCGGCCAAAGCGCACATCCATCTCGGCCTCTGTGCGATATGTCAGGTGGGCAATGCGGCGGGCGATTCCCATGCCTTCAATCGGCCCATGTTCTTGTTCGTAATAATCTCCGCCATTGAAATTGGGATCAGATTTAATAGCACGGATTTGAATCGAAGCGGTACCGATCTGATCACCGGTTGCTACAGCTGAAGAACCAATCGTGCAGATTGCGCCAACTCGATCTGGATGCTGAACTGCCCATTCCAGTGCGCGCATTCCGCCAAGAGATGGACCGACTGCGAGTAAATACTTTTTAATCCCGATGGCATCTGAAAACTTGATTTCGGCATCAACCATGTCGCGAATTGTGATTGAAGGAAAACGTGAACCGTAACGTTTGCCATCAGGGGCTATCGATGATGGACCAGTTGAACCTTGACAGCCGCCAATAACATTGGGACAAACAACAAAATATTTATCGGTATCAAAGGGCAATCCTGGGCCAACCATCGATGGCCACCAGCCAGGAACATCTGACCAACCGGTCATGGCATGGTTTACTAAAATCGCATTATCTTTTTTCTCGTTGAGTGTTCCCCAACTTTGATAAGCGATAGTTACATCTTTTAGCGTTTCACCGCTTTCAAGGGGGACATCGCCGATTTTTAGAAAGGCGCGGTCACCAGGATCATGGTCTTCAAGCCATGCCCCGGTAACCAGCGCGATTCCATGTGTCATTTATTTAGCGGCAGCAAATCCGATAGCTAGATCTGCCTTGATGTCATCGATATCTTCAAGACCTACAGATAGGCGAATCAACCCTGGTGTAACACCGGCAGTTAACTGCTCTTCTGGCGATAACTGCGAGTGAGTAGTTGAAGCTGGGTGAATAACCAATGAACGCACATCACCAATGTTGGCAACATGTGAGTGCAAGGTCAATGCCTCTACAAACTTCTTTCCAGCCTCGATTCCGCCCTTGATTTCAAAGGAAAGAACGGCGCCAGATCCCTTAGCTGCATATTTTGTAGCAAGGGCGTTGTACTTATTGCCTGGCAGAGATGCATAATTTACTGATTCGACCTGAGGGTGCTGATCAAGCCATGTAGCAACTTCTTTAGCATTTAAAAGATGCTGCTTTAAACGCAGTGACAGAGTCTCAAGGCCCTGGGCCAACAACCAAGCGTTGAATGGGCTAACTGCTGCTCCGATATCACGAAGCAGAGTCAGGCGAATTTTGAAGATGTAAGAAAGGTTAGCGCCAAATGCAGAACCGACTCCAAGAGCTTGTGCGTAAACAAGGCCGTGATATGAAGGATCTGGATTGTTAAAGCTTTTAAACTTTTCAGGATAGCGGGCGTAATCAAAGTTACCTGAATCAACGATTGCGCCAACTACTGCGTTTCCGTGGCCTGATAAGAATTTGGTGGCCGAGTGAATAACAACATCGGCACCGAACTCAATTGGACGAAGAACATATGGCGTTGCAACTGTGTTATCTACAATGAGCGGCACATGGTTTTCATGTGCAATTTTTGCAATTGTTTCTATATCCAAAATATCGTTCTTTGGATTTGAAATTGTCTCACCGAAAAACGCTTTTGTATTTGGGCGAACTGCCTTGCGCCATGACTCAGGGTCATCTGGGTTTTCGACGAAAGTAACTTCAACACCAAATGATGGCAAGGTGTAATGGAACAGGTTGTATGTTCCGCCATATAACGATGGTGAAGAAACAATGTGATCGCCAGCTGTTGCAACGTTAAGGATTGCAAAGGTTGTGGCCGCTGAACCAGATGCAACAAGCAACGCTGCTACTCCGCCTTCAAGGGAGGCAATGCGCTTTTCAACAACATCCTGAGTTGGATTCATAATGCGGGTGTAGATATTGCCTAACTCTGCCAAACCAAAAAGATCTGCCGCATGTTTTGTATCGCGGAATTGATATGCAGTGGTTTGATACAGAGGAAGCGCGCGTGCTCCTGTTGTTGGATCTGCAACTTGACCGGCGTGTATTTGACGCGTCTCGAACGCTGCTTCTTCAAGTGAAAAGGTAGACATGTAAGTGATTCCTCCCAGTTATGGGAACACCAATCCAGGCTATGCCAACGAAAGGCATAACAAGTGGAATTGGTATTCCACGCTTATCGGCTGCGTTGTTGCGTACCGATCTGGTCTTCACCCGGAGCACCCCACCGTGGTGGAGGGTTGCCGTCTAGTAAGCCGGGGCTAAACACTAGAACTCGTGACCTGGGCAGACTCTAACAGAGCAAGTGGGCTACTCGAAAATCCCTGCGGTGACTTTCGGGTGAAGCTCTATCCGCATGGCAGCAAAGGCCGCGGCTGGCCAACCAGAGCCAAAGACTCGGCGCAACAAAATAGTTAGTGAGTACGTGGGCGCATCAACGGTGGCGCGTTCTAGCGAACGGTATGCAAGTGGAGTATCTCCTCGTTCGTAGGCCAGGGTTGCAAACAAGGTAGCTACTGGTGCAACGAAGCCCACAGGTGCAATCTGAACTAGGTAATGCCACATGCACCAATATGTTTCAAAGCTTTCGATGTTATGAGTGCCAAGTGCAAAATCTCGAACTTGGATATCACTTAATCGCCCTATAACACGGGCAATAAGTTCTGGATTGCTAGCAACACCGTATTTTTCAAACTCGGTGGCTAAATCAATTACCGCAGTAGCGCCATCTCGTTGTTTATCAGATAAATCTGCCCCATCAGGATCTACTTCAAAGCTCTTTACTAATGCAATAAATGTGACATCGGTTGCCACGGCAAGTGAAGCAATTGATAAATCTTCGTAATCTGTAGTCATTGCTATCTCATTTCGTAAATCGTGAATTAGCAGATACCACGGTGATAACTGCAAAGGATGGAATTCTGATCGTTCCGGAAATTGCGCGAGTGACGCCTTGATGAGAAAAATCACCGTTCCATGTTGCTACTAGACCGACCACGTAAGTACCTGGCTGCTTGTAGGTATGCGTGATCTTCTGATTGGGGTATGGAGCTCCAGGATTTGTTGTTTGCATAAAAGTTCCATCGCCAAACTCCCAAAGAAATCCAGGACGCAGCGCAACATCGATTACTTCACCAATAATGGTGACTCGTGATTGGAAAAAGCTTGGAACATCGCACCAAAAAATAACTGGCACATGCACTAATGGTTCGAAATCGGGTTGATAAGCAATAGTTGAAGTAGGAACCATTTTGATTAAGCGATCGCTTAAATTAATACTTTGGGTTACAACTTTCTTGACTTTTGCACGGGCTTTGTACGTGCGTTTAACGGTTGGAGCAGGTTTTGGCTTGGGTGGAAACCATAGGGTGGGCTTTGGCTTTGGTGCCACAACCGTGGTCTTTTTTGTTGCTGCTCCGCCGTTGCCTTTTTTCGCGGTAATAATGATCTGATTGTTTTCGGTGAAAACATCCACGCAAGCCGTTGTCGAACAATCAGCAAAGGCCTGTACCGGCAGGGAAAAGAGTAAGAGAAAAATAGGAATAAGTAAGCGCTTCATGTGCCGGGACGATATGTGCGTGATGCGACTAATGACCTTTACCGGTAGGCCAACTGTGGATAGATGTGACACTCTAGGAACATGAGCGCGCGCGATGGAGATGGCTGGGTCCAATGCACGTGTGGAAATAAACATTGGGGTCTCAATGGAGCCGCAGGAATCCTTCTAGTGCGCGCAAGTGAAATCCTGTTGCAGCACCGTGCACCTTGGGTTCATAACGGAGATACCTGGGGAATTCCTGGCGGTGCCCGCGATAGTCACGAAAACGTTTTAGAGGCCGCGATTCGTGAAGCAAAGGAAGAGACTGGAATCGATCCTGTTCACTTAACGCCCGTACAAACTTTCAGTGATGATCACGGTAATTGGCGCTATGACACAGTTATTGCTTACGCCACAGATTTATTAATCGCCCATGAACTCAACGATGAATCGCACGAAGTTCGTTGGGTAAGTATTGAAAAAGTTGATGAACTTACTCTGCACCCTAGCTTTGAAAAATCCTGGCCCGAACTAAAGAGAATCATTCAATCGCTTTAAGGAATCTCGTACTACATCTTTATCTGAAGTACGCCACAAAGGTGGCATAGAATTAAGTAACACACTTCCATATCGCTTAGTGACGATTCGTGAATCCAAAATTGCAACAACTCCTCGATCATCAACTGATCGAATCAAACGCCCCGTGCCCTGCGCCAACAACAATGCTGCACGTGGCAATGAAACCTGCATGAATCCACTTCCGCCGGCGGCATCGGCCTGCGATGCACGCGCTGCCATAACCGGTTCATCGGGGCGTGGAAAAGGAATACGATCGATTGCAACCAAAATGCAGCTATTTCCTGGCACATCAACGCCCTGCCACAAAGACATCGTGCCCAGCAAAACCGAAGTTTCATCTTTGGCAAAGCGCGAAACTAATGGCCCAACTGCATCACCTCGTTTTTGCGTAATGATCTTTATTGGAAGTTCAGCCAAAACTTTTCGCAGATGTGCATCTGCTGCCTCTACGCCGCGCCATGAAGAAAATAGGGCCAGGGTGCGTCCGCCTGCAGCATCGATTAGCTCACCTAATTCAGTTAAAACCTCGATACTTGGACCATCTCGACCTGGTTCGGGCAAATGTTTTGGCATATATAAAACACCTTGATTGGCAAAATCAAAGGGTGAGCCGACGTCGAGCATTTTTACATTTCCCGGATCGAGTTCACCTTCAGATAGCTCGGCATCTAAATCATCGCCAACTAAAAATCCAATGCTCTTGGCTAATGAGTTAAATGAATTCCCAACAGTTAATGTCGCTGACGTTGCAATAACGGGGGTTTGTTTAAGCATATTTTCGCGCAGGACATCTGATACCGAAAGTGGTGCCAAATACAAGGTAGAAAAAGTGGGTTCGTACCAAAGCACTAGGCCATTACCGAGTTTTAATAAGGTTGCCGCTGTAGTTGAAATTTCACTAACTGCACCTTTTACTCGGGCGCGTTCGGCCATGGCATCGGTATCGATAATCTCATCATCTGCAGTTAGCGTTTGAACGATTGCTTGGGCACTTTCGCGCACTTTCCGAATTGGTGATTCTAGAGATTGTGGGATTTCTTCTAGGCGACCTTGTGAACCAAATTCACTGCGGACAGATTCACCGTAATCAACCATTGATTCATGAAAATCATTTGCTGCTTTATGAAAGGCATCTGCCAATTTGCCTGGCATGAATTTGCGTGCCATTGCCGCTGCACGCAAGACACGACCGGAGGTTAGTTCATCTGTTACGGCCTGGGTTGCACGATCCATAAACTCATGTGCTTCATCTAAAATTATGCAATCGCGTTCAGGCAAAATCGGATGTGAATCTACAATTTCGATTGCAAGCAAGGTGTGGTTAGTAACCACTACATCGGCAGTTTGTGCGCGACCTTTAGCTTTTGCGGCAAAACACTGTGATCCAAAAGCACAGACATCAGCACCAACACATTCACGGCCAGAAACTCTCTTAGCTGCCCATACGCGCCTATCTACTTCGGGTGCATCATCACGATCCCCCGAAACACCAGCGGTCTTTGCCCAAGCAATTAGCCGTTTGGCATCTTTTTCAAGGGATGAAACCTCCATGACTAATTCACCATCCGGATCGGTTTCTTCGCTATTCATCTTTTGCAGGCAAACGTAATTGCCTACTCCTTTATAGATTGCATAGGTTACTTCGCGGCCCAGTAGTTTTTCCAGCGAAGGCACAACTGCTGGCAAATCACGATCAACTAATTGACGTTGTAATGCAATGGTGGCAGTTGCTACCAATACTTTTCGACCATGGACAATCCCTGGAATTAAATATGCAAGGGATTTTCCGGTACCAGTACCAGCCTGAACCATGAGGTGATGGCGATCAGTGAGTGCATTTGCCACCGCTTCTGCCATTTCAATCTGGCCTTCGCGGGCTGCGCCACCAATTGCTTCGACGGCAACATCCAGTGCTTCACGCACTTTGGCCGACATATCGCTCAAGAAAGCGCCAACAAATCTGTGAATACATCTATGGGTGTATTCGCCAACTTCTCATAATCAAGGGATAAGGCAAGGATTTTCTCTTGGGTTGGCTTGTCATAGATGCGGGCCAAGTTAATCTTGAACTTTTCAATAAGCAAAGGAATCCCATCGTTGCGACGGCGAGCGTGGCCGATTGGATATTCGACAACTTCTTCACCAAATACAGTGCCATCGCTGCATTCGATAGTGAGCGCATTGGCGATAGATCGCTTGCTTGGGTCGTGATAATCAGCAGTAAAGGTAGTGTCTTCGACACAGGCAATCTTTTCGCGCAAAGCGTCGATACGTGAATCAGCGGCGATATCTTCTTCGTAATCACGTGCAGTTAAACGCCCAAAGATAAGCGGCACAGCAACCATGTACTGAATACAGTGATCACGATCGGCCGGGTTATTGAGCGGACCCTTTTTATCAATGATTCGAATGCAGGCCTCATGTGTGCGAATAGTTACTTTCTTGATATCGGCAGCAGTCTTACCGGCGGCAACCATCTGGTGATACAAAGTCATAGCTGCTTCAACCGCTGTTTGTGAATGGAATTCGGCGGGAAATGAGATTTTAAATAATACATTTTCCATAACGTAAGAACCGTATGGGCGCTGGAATTTAAAGGCGTTACCTTTAAATGAGACATCGTAAAAGCCCCATGTCTTAGCAGTTAGTGCAGATGGATAACCCATCTCGCCAGTCTTGGCGATTAACGCTAAACGAACTGCACGTGAGGTTGCATCTCCGGCGGCCCAAGACTTACGTGAACCAGCATTTGGAAAATGGCGGTACGTACGTAGTGATTGACCATCAACCCAAGCAAGTGAAACTGCGGCCAAGATCTGATCACGAGTAAGACCCATCATCTGGGCAACTACTGCAGTTGATGCGACTTTTACCAATACAACGTGATCAAGGCCGACTTTGTTAAATGAGTTTTCAAGTGCGATACAACCTTGAATTTCATGGGCCTTAATCATGGCTGTTAAAACATCTTTGACTGTGAACTTTTTATCGCTCGTGCGCGTTAACCAATCGGCTGTTGCCAGGATTGCGCCTAAGTTATCTGATGGGTGTCCCCATTCAGCGGCTAACCATGTGTCATTAAAATCTAACCAGCGAATCATCGTGCCGATATTGAATGCACCTTGTACTGGATCTAAAACATGCTTTGTGCCGGGTACTTTTACGCCGTTTACAACGCTTAAACCCTCGACAACTGGGCCAAGGAGCTTGGTGCAGGCTTCGTATTCAAGGGCTTCAAGACCACAACCTAAAGTATCCATAAAACAGTTCCACGCAGTTTCATAAGCAACTGGTGAGGTTATTTCATAGTTGCAAACATAATCAACGATGTCGATGATCTCTTGGTCATATGGCTGATTGGATTTTGCTACATGGCTCAACATTACTTATCGCTTTTCTATTGGTAGGAACGGTAAATCTTCAGGACCTGTGTAGTTAGCACTTGGACGAATGATCTTGTTGTCGATGCGCTGTTCGATGACATGGGCAGACCAGCCAGTTGTACGAGCAATTACAAAGATAGGAGTAAAGAAGGCAGTTGGAATGCCCATCTGCTTGTACGCAACTGCCGAGAACCAATCGAGATTAGGGAACATATTTTTGATTTCCCACATCACTGATTCAATTCGTTCAGCGATTTCATACAACGCTGTGCTTCCTTGATCCTTTGAAAGATCAAGTGAAATCGCCTTAATAATTTCATTACGTGGATCAGAGACGGTATAGACCGGGTGACCAAAACCAATAACAACTTCCTTGGCTGCAACTCGTGCACGGATATCGGCTTCTGCTTGATCAGGGTTTGAATATCGCTCTTGGATTTCAAGGGCGACTTCATTTGCACCGCCATGTTTAGGTCCCCGAAGTGCGCCAATAGCACCAGCGATGGCTGAGTACATATCTGAACCAGTTCCGGCGATTACACGACCGGTGAAAGTTGAAGCGTTAAATTCATGCTCTGCATACAGAATCAGTGAAGCATGCATCGATTTCACCCAGAGATCGCTGGGTGCGCTTTCATGCAACATATGCAAGAAATGTCCGCCAATTGAATCATCATCGGCTTCAACTTCGATGCGCTTACCGCTGTTGGCAAAGTGATACCAATAAACCAACATTGAGCCGAAGGAGGCGATTAATTTATCGGCGATTTCTTTGGCATCTGCTTCGCCATGTGCGCTTGCTTCTGGAGTTACGCAGCCCAGAGTTGAAACGCCTGTGCGCATCACATCCATCGGGTGCGCAGTTGCAGGTAGCTGTTCTAGAACTAATTTAAGCGCATCTGGAAGTCCACGAAGTGTCTTTAACTTTGCTTTGTAAGCCGCCAACTGCGCCTTAGTTGGCAGTGAGCCATGAATTAAAAGATGTGCGACTTCTTCGAATTCGCAATGTGCTGCAAGATCTGCGATGTCATAGCCACGATAGTGAAGATCGTTTCCGCTCTTGCCGACACTGCACAGCGCTGTATTTCCAGCGGCTACACCTGATAAAGCTACGGATTTCTTAGGTTTAAAGTCAGCCATTTATTCTTTCCCTAGAGTCTTATCGAGCGCCTTTTCGTATTCATAGTAATTAATTCGCTCATATAACTCTTCCCGAGTCTGCATTGTGGCAATAACTCCACTTTGCGTGCCCTCTTTGCGAATTGCTTCATATACATTTTCAGCAGCCTTATTCATGGCTCTAAATGCTGACAATGGATAGAGAATCATTGAGACACCGTTAGCGCCAAGTTCGTCACGAGTAAACAAAGGAGTTAAACCAAACTCTGTGATGTTGGCAAGAATTGGTTTTGAAACGGCGGCGCTAAATTTCTTGTAATCCTCAAGGGTACAAATTGCTTCTGGGAAAACTAAATCTGCACCAGCATCGATATACGCATGCACGCGCTCGATCGCAGCATCGATACCTTCGATTGCGATTGCATCAGTGCGGGCCATAATTGAAAAATCATCATCGGTACGTGCATCAACTGCTGCCTTAATGCGATCAACCATTTCGCCCACTGCAACGACTTCCTTGTTGGGACGATGCCCGCAACGCTTTGCGCCAACTTGATCTTCAATATGCATTGCTGCAGCACCGGCTTTAATTAAATCCTTAACGGTGCGAGCGATATTAAAAGCTGAAGCCCCGAAGCCAGTATCGGCATCAACTAGCAGCGGTGTATCGCAGACATTGGTAATGCGGCGAACATCGGTTAAAACATCTTCAAGAGTTGTGATCCCAAGATCTGGAATACCCATGGAGCCTGCTGCGACTCCCCCGCCAGATAAGTAGATGGCGCGGTAGCCGGCACGCTTTGCAAGGAGGGCGTGGTTGGCGTTAATTGTTCCGATAATT
>CAITQC010000062.1 GCA_903894425.1 uncultured Actinomycetes bacterium | reverse complement strand
CGGGTAACTTCGCAGCTGCAACTGATGCAGCAAAGGCTGGCAAGAAGGTTTGGACTATCGGAGTTGACTCTGATCAGTACCTAACAGCTTCAGCTGCTGAAAAGAAGAACATGCTTACATCAATGATCAAGCGCGTTGACCGTGCTGTTTACGATGTAATTGCAACATCTGTTGCTGGTTCATCTGTTAACGACGTTCTAGATGCCAAGGCTGGTATCTACGGTCGTCAGTACAACTTGGCACTAGATGGCGTTGGAGTTTCATACTCTGGCGGATACATCACCAAGTACAAGGCTGCAATTGACAAGGCTGCAGCAGCAATTAAGGCTGGCAAGATCAAGGTTCCAACAAAGCCATAATTACGCAATAGCCTTAATCACTAATGAAATAGTGGTATTTGGCCCAACAATGGAGTTAAATCTGTTTGTTGGGCCAAATGCTTTTCATCTACTCAAAGGAGAGTCAATAAGTGTCAGTAGCTGTTGAACTGCGGCACATCTCCAAACGCTTTCCAGGCGTTATTGCCAATAAAGATGTTTCAATGAAGGTACAAACCGGAACTGTCCATGCTTTAGTAGGCGAAAACGGCGCCGGCAAATCCACCGTTATGAAGATTTTGTATGGGATGCAACGCCCGGATAGTGGCGAGATTTTAGTAAATGGCACTGCGGTTCACTTCAAGAATCCAAATGATGCAATTGATGCCAGCATCGGTATGGTGCACCAACACTTCATGTTGGCTGATAATTTCACAGTTCTTGAAAATATTATTTTGGGAGCCGAGCCAAAACACGGCATCACAATTGACTTTGTCGCAGCCCGTAAAAAAGTTACCGATATGTCTGCGGCCTATGGATTAGATGTTGATCCAGATATATTGGTAGAAGAACTTGGGGTTGGACAACGTCAACGTGTCGAGATTCTTAAAGTTCTCTACCGTGGCGCACGAATTTTAATTTTTGATGAGCCAACTGCCGTGCTTGTGCCACAGGAAGTTGATGATTTATTCAACGCCCTTAAGGGGCTCCGTGCCGAGGGTATGGCGATTATTTTTATCTCGCATAAACTTGATGAAGTCCTTCGAGTTGCAGATGATGTAACAGTTATTCGGGCAGGTTCAACGGTTGCCGAAGTAAAATCTAAGGATGTAACCGCACGTCAGTTGGCAGAGCTCATGGTTGGTTCCGAACTTCCACAACCAACAACTCACGGTGACACGCGCCGCCCAGAAATTTCCTTGGCATTAAAGGATGTAACGGTCCCTACTAAACCCGGAGGGCGCGATTTAATTTCGCATATCTCTTTTGATTTACATGCCGGAGAAGTAGTTGGTATTGCAGGTGTAGAAGGAAATGGTCAGGCTGAACTTGTTGAGGCGATTATGGGTCTGCGTGAATACACGGGCCAGATTGAATTCAAAGGCGAAAACATTGATCATTACACCGTTGCCCACCGTCACGATGCTGGAATCGGCTTAATCCCTGAAGATCGCCAGCGCCAAGCATTAATGATGGCATCACCATTGTGGGAAAATAGAATTCTTGGTCACCAACGTAGTAAGCCAGTTATGCGCGGTTTTGTTTTAGATAAGAAAGCAACAATCGCAGACACTCGAACAATCATGGAAGAGTTTGATGTGCGTGCACCTGGCCCACATACTCTTGCGGCAGCCCTTTCTGGTGGCAACCAGCAGAAGTTCATAGTTGGACGTGAAATGAGTAAAGCCCCATCACTACTCGTTGCATCCCACCCAACGCGCGGTGTCGATGTTGGGGCGCAAGCAGCGATTTGGGAAGAGCTTCGTAGCGCCCGTGAAAAAGGTATGGCGATAGTTCTTATATCTGCAGACCTTGAAGAGTTGATCGGCATGTCAGATAGGTTGCTAGTTATGTTGCGAGGCGCAATCACTGCCGAACTTGATCCTGCTAAAACTACTCCCGAACAATTAGGTTCAGCGATGACAGGTGCGAAATGAAAAAACCATCGGCTTCGCAAGTTTTGCTAGCAGTTGCCGCACCGGTCGCTGCAGCAGTAGTTTCAATTGTTATCTCTAGTTTGGCAGTATTAGCCTCGAAGAAATCTCCACTAGATGCTTATAGGACTATGTGGGAGTTCGGAACACAAGCGGGCTCACTACTTGAAGTCTTAAATACCGCTACGCCTTATTACATTGCCGCAATTGCAATCGCAGTCACATTTCGCGCAGGACTCTTTAATATTGGTGTCGAAGGTCAACTCCGTTTAGGCGCGCTCTTTAGTGCCTACCTGGGAGCAAAATTTGTTTTACCTCCAGCGCTGCATGTCTTAGCGGTTTTCTTAATTGCAATGACAGTTGGTGGAATTTGGGCGGCAATTGCTGCTTACTTAAAAGTTAAGCGCGGTGTTAGCGAAGTTATTTCTACGATTATGTTGAACTCGCTCGCCGGCGGTTTAACCTCATTTCTATTTTCGCAGTACTTTGCCGAAATAACTGAAGGCTCAAATAACCTAACAACTAAGGTTCTTCCCGCCTCGGCTCAGATGCCTGATTTAATGCCGTTATTGAATAAATTAGGCGTAGAAGATCAACCTGGCGGCGGCGTATATGGAATGTTACTTGTGGCAGTTGCGCTCGGAGTTGCATTCTGGTTTATCGTCAATCGGACACGATTTGGTTTTGAACTTCG
>CAITQC010000061.1 GCA_903894425.1 uncultured Actinomycetes bacterium | reverse complement strand
TCCTCTGCTGCAGTTCAGTTAGCTATGTATCGCCTAGCGTGGGCAAAGCTCTCAGGTGCTGACATTTCAACAATCAGTGCAGCTTTTCACTATGTTCCAACTTCGATAACAGATCGCCCCGCTGATTTACTGGATGAAGCGGCGTTAATTTCTTTGATTACCAATGCCAGCCAGGAATCGGCATGAATGTAAAGATAGTAATTCTTGTCGCATCGATGATCAGTTGGGGCATTTCAAATCCGCTGGCGGATTTGGCGATTACTAAGTTTTCGCCCTTGCTGCTCTCACTCATTGAATGCGGTGTTGGCTTTCTCTTTATTTTAATTGTCACTGCCATCCGTCGCAGAAAACCACATATCCCTTGGCGCTTAGTCATTCCTATCGGAATCATGCAACCTGGCCTTGCTTGGTTACTGGGTAATACTGGCTACACACATGAAACAGCCAGTACCGGCGTATTGATTCTTACCGGAGAAACTTTGTTTACGGTTTTAATCGGTGTTTTTTGGTTGGGCGATCGCTTAAGTAATAAGCAGTGGTTTTACTTTCTACTTGGAATGTTTGGGGTTGTAGTCGCAAGTGCAACTGGTATACACCTTGATGCAACATCTACTTCTCTTTACTTTGTTTTATCTGCTTTTCTTTTCGGTATCTATGCAAATATCTTGCGCAAGCATTTATCGGAATACTCACCTGTCGATTTGGCACTTGGACAAACCCTTGTATCCGTTGTATTTCTTGGGGCTTTCTACTTGATCAGCGAGCAAAACGTTCCAACAGATGTAAGCACCCACATCTGGTTATCGGCAGTTCTCTCTGGTTTATTTGGGGTCGGTCTGCCCTTTGTCGCTTTTAACTACGCTCTTCAAAATCTACCCGGTCGCATTACTGGACCATCGCTCAACATCATTCCAATTGCAGGCGTTGCTGCCAGTATCGCTTTAGGTCGCGGTGCCCCAACTCTTGCACAGGTTGTAGGAGGAGGGGTCGTAATTGCATCCGTTGCCCTTATCTCGCAGAAAGAAAAAGCAGAAAACTAGACCGAAACCTCAATCACTAGTGGCAAGTGATCGCTCATACCTGAGTGTGGATATTGGATGTGAGTGACATCTTTTGCAGCTAGACCTTGAGATAGAAAATAATCGATCTGTACTTTTGGATACCAACTTGGGAAAGTGCGCATCGTCGCTAAAGATTTCCAGGTAAAGCCACGGGCAAAGATTCCAAATGGAATATTGAGATCGCCCATAATGATGATTTTGGATTTATCGGTAACACCCAATGTATTGGCCCATCGTTTGATCTTTATCAACTGAGCTAAAGAGAAACCTGGCACAAAAGAGAGATGCATATTAACGATTAGCCAACCATTTTCTAACTGAGCAGCCAGCGCGCTTCGTGGATGATCACGAACATAAAAACGTTTCATCTTTCCATCAACAGGAAATGCCATAAGCACGCCAACAGGTGAACCCTTTAAATCAAGGCGATGCCACGATGTAACTGGGATCTTTGAAACCATCCCAATTCCATAAGCAGGCGGTGCAACTTCACTCTTGTTGGTAATTAACTTGTCATCGTTTTCATTTGGATTTCGCCAATCATCATCAGGTGAACCCATAAGCGAGGGTGCAAAGGCCCAGTCAGTGGCGGCCATAATCGATGCAACGTTGGCAGTTTGATTGTGATCACCTGATCGGCCCAAGAAATAGTCGACCTCCTGAAGGCCAATGACATCACTGGCTAGCTGACCTAAAGCCCCAGAAAGCAGCGCCCCGGCGTCGGCCTCTTTGTCGGGCGGCATTGGCTCTGCGTGCAGCAGATTCCACGATGTTATGCGCATGGGGCGATGCTAGTAGCGTTCACCCCTATGAGCGCGCGCAATCAATCCCTGTCCCCGATAAATCGCGCTAGCCACCTGCGCACCGATGCAAAAGCCCTGGATCAACTCTGGGATAGCGCCATGATTATGCAGATTGTTGATGGACGAATCTCGGCTACTGAAGATGCCATTCTCTTTTGCGATGCGGCAACGGTTACCGCGCAGTTAGATTCATTCGAAGCAGGCGATAGATTCTTTTTAGGCCTTGGGCGCGATGACAACACACCATATTTTGCTTGGCGCACTTCATGGATATCAGAGCCGGCAAGTGAAGAGGAAAAATACGAGGGTTTTGCCACTCTACGTGAATTAGGTAGCAACCTTGACGAAGTTGAAATCTCGTTAGCGATGCATGCAGTTGGTCTAGGCAATTGGCATGCGACACATCCATGTTGTTCGAGGTGCGGCGCGGCAACGGTCAGTGATTTA
>CAITQC010000060.1 GCA_903894425.1 uncultured Actinomycetes bacterium | reverse complement strand
CTTTTGCGATGGAAGCACCCGCAACTCGGCTTTGTCAGTCCTGCGGCCTTCATCCCGTTCGCCGAAGACACCGGAACCATCCACGACATCGGATACTGGGTATTTATGCAGGCGTCCCGGCAGGTAAAGAAGCTTAGAGGCAGCCTTGGCCGGGATTTCCAGATCAGCGTTAACATGTCTCCATTGCAGTTCTTTACAGCTGAGAGAGATCGCATCCACTGGGCCGATCAACTAACATCAATGGAACTCATTGAGGGGAGTATCGCGATCGAAATCACTGAAGGTCTGTTGATGAATAATGACTCAGGAATCACGGACAGCCTATTGAAGTACCGTGATGCGGGTATTCAAGTTGCAATCGATGACTTCGGCACCGGCTATTCGGCACTCTCCTACCTTAAAAAATTTGACATCGATTATCTCAAGATAGACAAGTCTTTCACGAGGAACTTGGCACCTGAGGCACCTGACGTTGCTCTGTGCGAAGCCATCGTGACCATGGCCCACAAGCTGGGCCTGAAGGTGATTGCTGAAGGGGTGGAGACCGAGCAACAACGAGGCCTGCTCACTCAAATCGGATGCAACTACGCGCAGGGATACCTTTTTAGCAGGCCGTTGCCAGTGGCTGATTTTGAGCAGTTTCTCACCCTGGATAAGGACCATCAAAACTGAATTCCACCTTATTTTGCTGAACCGCCCATGTCCAATGGCAGCCTTAGGAGTGATTCAGTATCCGTCTGGTCAAGCCTGTCACAAATGAGTCCATCTGTTGCAACTCATTCAATGGCCCAATTCATCCACAATGCTCGATCGGACCAGCACCCTTGAGTTACACCCGTAAGTATCCCAAGACCCTCTTGCCGGGCAAGACAAGCCCCTTGGTAGAAGAGAGAGACTCCTACACCAACTGAGTCCGTCCTCTTCTGAGCGCACTCAAAAAAAACGGGGGCCGAGGCCCCCGTTGGTATTTCATAAATGGCAAACCTTAATCAGGATTGTCCATTCTTGCGACGACGTGCGATGAAGCCCATCAGTCCAAGTCCAGCCATGAACATTGCATAGGTTTCAGGCTCTGGGGTTGGGCTCAATGTAAAGGTTCCAGCATAAGCGCCATTGTCAGCCGCTCCTGTCAGGAATCCATCAGCATGGATTTTATAGACATCGGTGATTGAGTAGACTGCATAAGGAGCATCAAACATTGCAAAGGGGCTCGGTGTGACGATGAGGCTTAGATCACTTGCGATCAAGGTGTTTGTAGTGACATCCCATAACTCAAAATGGTCGAAATTAAGAGTGAAAGTTCCTTTAATTTGACCACTGACTACATCTGCACCACCTTCAACATGAATTGGACCTGAAACAACCGGCATTAAGAAAGTGAAGTCGTCTGAGAAATCAACAGGCCCAGCCACATTCTTATTACCAAGACTCGCAAAAGTCATAGCGTGATCAACACCCACCGTTACCCATCCTCCTTGGACCAGGGTACTTGCATTTGCCCCACCCGCCACACCGAACCACATCGCTGCTGCAATGGGTGCTAATTTAAAAAAGTTTTTCATAATATCTCTCTTTTTATATATATATTGATACGTAGCTGACCGGCGCCACCCCGATATTACTTTTACGTCAAGTAGTCAACCCGTCAACTATTAGGCCTTACACTGAGAATAGTAACCAGCACTGGTACATTCTATAGTCCGTTTGGATCAATTTTAGGGGGGGTAACTCGGCACTCTTCAGCCGTCAATATTGGAGACAGGGGGACTTTAAAAAAATTGAACGTACAAGACGAGACATTTGCTGAAACTCTACGAGATACTGTTCAATCTTGCCTCGTAATTTTTTACCTTTAGGTTAAGGACGTCTCTCCGTCAGGTTTTTTTAACATGACTCCAGACCCACTCACCCAGACTCAATCCGGGTATCGCTAACCAAAAATTACACGCTCAATTCAGCATTGGTGGGTTCAACATACCTCTTCATGAGAACGGCTTTATGTGCGGAAAGATTATCTAACAAGAGATAAATAGAGGGGGGATTACCGTGACTCATCATCTTCTTCAGAAGATGAAGGAACTGCTCAACAGCAATGACGCCATCCTGTGTGTTCAGTCAGAACACCCATTAACGATCACAGCAGATGCTGGGGTGCTTGTTCTGGTCGATGAACGACGACTGTCATATCGAATTCTCTGGGATTATCCATGCTCCGTATCAGCACGGAATACAGACTCATCCCAGAAAAGTATTTCAGTAACACCTACCTTGACCTAGATAACACTGGCGGGGAGAATTTCTCTCTGCAACCTTTCAATCGCAACCGGATCAGGATCGAAGGTTCGGCGTAATGGATTTACTGGAGTCAGGCCCAGTTAACCCCTCAAAACATAACCCCTTTCAAGACCTCTCACCCGAACCTTTTTGTACTCTCTTGATAGAGATTCAATTTCTCGGATGAGAGTCCAGACCGAACTACTTAATCTCGATCTGTTTACTCGTGCTCAGATTCTTTTTAGGCAGTGTGAGAACCAGAACACCATTCTCAAACTTCGCCTGAGACTTGGATTCATCCACATCACATTCCAGCGTGAGGCTGCGGTAGCTTGATCCTTGACTGCACTCTGAATAGATCACCCTCTCGCCCTCCTTCTCCTCTTTCTCTTGCTTAGTCTCGGCGCTGATGGAAACACGGTTGCCATCCAAATGGACCTTCACATCCTCCTTCTTAGCGCCCGGAATCTGAGCCCGAACCGTATAGGAGGTATCGCTCTCTGTTAAATTAATCTTGATCTCTAGAACACTCTCCGGATCCATCGAGAGTGGTTGCAATCTAATATTCTTAATCCAATCATCCATCGTAGCGAGTGAAGCCAAGCGACTGATATTATTAAATAGAGGGGAACGATG
This sequence comes from uncultured Actinomycetes bacterium, assembly GCA_903894425.1. GTDB lineage: Bacteria > Actinomycetota > Actinomycetes > Nanopelagicales > Nanopelagicaceae > Planktophila. The sequence continues at coordinate 1,430 of CAITQC010000060.1, read as the reverse complement.
AATAAGGCTGTTCATGGTATGGGTCCTTTATAAATTCATTTAAAGAGTAGTACTGTATTTAATATGATCTGCGAGAGCGGTGTCGATAAAGCCCCTCATTATTCTTTCTTAGAGGTCGCATATGCAGGCTCATTCCTCAGTGATAAACCGAAGAATCGATCTCGTACTCTGCATCCAGCCAGTCCTGCGTCGGATCGCTCTCATCAAACCCTCTTCTCTCTGCGAGATAGTATGCGGCGATCGCGATCATCTCCTCACGGTCCTGGCCATTGCCTGTTCTGACTGCCGTAGCGGCCGGCACGGTCTTGTTAACTGGTTTTGAATCAGTCTTGTTAATTACATCCGTCGTCTTAACTTTAGCCATGAAGAATCTCCAACTTTGATAGTCGCGGCAGGATGATCTCTTACCCGTGAACTTCTTGTGCTGATCTTGTGCGCCAAACCAAAGACAAATACCTACAAGGGTCGAAACCCTCGTAGGTATTTTTTCAAATCACAGACTTAGATTAAGCCTGTCCATTCTTACGGCGACGTGCGATGAATCCCATCAATCCAAGTCCTGCCATGAACATGGCGTAGGTCTCAGGCTCTGGAACTGCACCCATAATGAGTTCATAACCTAGAACTGTTGACTCTTGATCTTTTAGCACACCATCTTTACCTAAGGTAAATGCCAGATTAATTGAGTGATCAAAGAATCCGTAATTGCCCACTGGTTGTGCTGCGGTGTACATCGTTAAAGGATCAACTGGGCTGCAGCAGAAGCTGTCAACATACGGTTGCACAAGTTGCGCGCCAGCGGCCGTGACATCTTTCAGTGTTACATAATAACCATCTGAACTGGTGGCGGTCACTGAGGATAAAATACCCACCCCATTGATGACGTTCGTCGTGTTATAGGAGCCTGTTCCGGGAATACCTTGATCCGGATCAATTCCAAAACCCCACAGAGCGCCGATAGAATCAGCACCAGTATTGTTGGTGATGGTGACTGCATACACTAAGTGTCCTGGTGCAGTTGTCGTGACCGTTGACAAATAGCCCCAACCACCGAATGAGCCACTGGTGGAGACTGCAGAAGCAGTCGCTCCAAAACTAACAGCACCAAACGGGTTGGTTCCGAATGCTTGGTCTGCGGTCGCAACAATTCCGGCACTGGTACGCAGTGAGTAGTTCGATGCATATGTACCGTGATTAATATACTCCAACCCAGAATGGTTCAGACCAAGAGCACTTGAACTGCTAAACAGTCCTGAGTCAGCGATCGTGGCCGATGTTCCACCCAAGGAAATCACTGTTGGTGCAGCATTCGCGACCGATACAAATCCGCCGGCTAATGCTAGTGCGATACACGTTTTTTTAAAGTTCATTTTCATTTTTAATACTCCTAGTAAGATTACAAATTTCAAACTCTCTAATGATCCAAAACT
>CAITQC010000059.1 GCA_903894425.1 uncultured Actinomycetes bacterium | reverse complement strand
GTGATTCTGTTGGTTCGCAAACTTTGCGAATTTACTGCCACCGTATTGTTGGCGGTCATTTTGTTACGTAACTATTCTTCGGCCCAAGCGATGGCATTAACGGTTGCAATTATGGTCGTACTTTCCTACGTTGTTGTTGGCGTTGGTCCGCGCACATTAGGTAAGCAGCAACCTCATAAATATGCGCGCTACGGAATCATCGTTGCCTACGCTCTCGCATTTCTTCTTGGTCCCGTTACAAAACTGTTGATTGCCGTTGGAAATGCATTAACTCCAGGCAAGGGCTTTCGTTCTGGCCCATTTACATCTGAAGCCGAACTTCGAGACTTAGTAGATCAAGCGCATGAGCGTGGGCTTGTTGAATCTGATGAGCACGAGATGATCCACTCAGTATTTGAATTAGGTGACACATTGGTGCGCGAACTTATGGTTCCCCGCACGGATATGGTGTGGATTGAAAAAGATAAGACTCTGCGTCAAGGCTTGTCACTGGCTTTGCGCTCAGGGTATTCGCGTATTCCAGTCGTTGGAACTGGTCCAGACAACATTATAGGAATTGTCTACGTTAAGGATTTAGCTAAGCGCGCTTTAGATCACCATGAATCTGAACAAAGTGAAAATATCGAACAACACATGCGCCCAGCTACTTTTGTCCCCGAAATTAAAATGGCCGATGAGCTATTAAAAGAAATGCAACGCAATCAGATTCACTTAGCTGTTGTGGTCGATGAATATGGCGGAACCGCTGGAATCATCACAATCGAAGACATCATTGAAGAAATCGTTGGCGAGATTGAAGACGAGTTCGATGATGGAGATGATGACTTTGTTTGGCTATCACCGGATAAGGCCCGCGCTAATGCTTCCCTTCATATTGAAGATTTAGCCGATAAGTTAAAGATCGAAATCAATGAATCAGAGTTTGAAGATGTAGACACAATTGGTGGTTTGATGGCGCAAAAGCTGGGCCGTGTGCCTATTGCCGGTTCAACGGTTTCATTGCATGGATGGTCTGTAACCTCAGAGCGTCCGCTTGGGCGCCGCCGCCGAATTAGTAGCGTGTTAATTGAGCGACTCGAGAAAGAGATTGAAGACCACGAGTAACCGATAGAATCGCTCAATGCGCATCGTCCGTTTTTCCCCAGGCCCAGATTCTGCTTTGGGCACCGATCCTCTTTTTGGTGTTCTAGAAGATGATGCCACGATTACTGTTATTACTGGCGATCCAATCTATTCTGGAATTCAAAAGACTGCCGCCACTGTTTCTGTATCAAAAGTGCGTCTGCTTGCCCCGGTTATTCCTCGCTCCAAAGTTGTGTGTATCGGTAAGAACTATGCAGATCATGCCGCCGAAATGGGAGGCGTTGTTCCCGAGGAACCAATTATTTTCTTAAAGCCAAATACATCAGTCATTGGACCAAACGACACAATCGTATGGCCAGATATGTCAGAGCGCGTTGACCATGAGGCCGAACTAGCTATCGTTATTGGACGCCTTTGCAAGGATGTCCCTATCGATAAAGTAAACGATGTGATTTTCGGTTACACAATCGCTAACGATGTAACTGCCCGCGATTTACAGAAGAAAGATGGTCAGTGGACGCGCGCAAAAAGCTTTGATACTTTCTGCCCAATTGGCCCATGGATCGATACTGATTTCATTCCTGGTACACAGAAAATCACCGCAACCGTTAATGGTGAAGTAAAACAATCTGCACAGTTGAGTGACATGATGTTTAAGGTCCCCGAGATTATTAACTTTGTCTCTCGCGTTATGACGCTTTTACCAGGAGATATTATCTTGACTGGCACGCCGGCTGGAATCGGCCCAATGGTTGCTGGCGCAGATGCAACGATGGCAATTGAAGGTTTAGGCGTACTAACAAACAAAGTGAGAAAAAATTGAAAAAACAAGTCAAGGTCCGTTTTGCTCCATCTCCAACGGGAGATCTGCACGTTGGAAACATTCGCACCGCCCTCTTTGATTGGGCCTATGCCCGTCATACCGGTGGAACCTTTCTCTTTCGTATTGAAGATACAGATACAACCCGTGTTACCGATGAATATATTCAAGCTGCAATCGATACTTTAAAGTGGCTTGGGTTAAATTGGGATGAGGGTCCAGAAGTTGGTGGCGATAACGGACCTTACTTACAATCCCAACGTTTAGGAATCTATGCTGAATGGGCACAAAAGTTTTTGGATCAAAAAGATGCCTACCATTGCTACTGCTCAGCCGAAGAGCTAGAAGCAGTTCGCGAAGCACAACGCGCAGCAAATGTTGCACCTGGTTATAACGGACATTGCCGTGATTTAACTGCCGATCAAATCGCTGCCTATAAGGCCGAAGCTCGTTTGCCTGTAGTGCGTATGCGTATGCCAGATGGTGGAACCACATTTAACGATCTAATCCGCGGAGATGTTTCCTTCGACCATAAATTTGTACCTGACTTTGTCTTGGTGCGCGGTGATGGTTCCCCGCTTTACACATTAGCTGTGGCCGTTGACGATGTCATGATGAAAGTAACCCATGTACTTCGCGGTGAAGATCTCTTGTCATCAACTCCACGACAAATTCGTGTGTACCAAGCCATGGGCTTAGCCCTTGAGGATTACCCAGTTTTTGCCCACCTACCCTTTGTTATGGGTCAGGACAATGCCAAGCTTTCCAAGCGCAATGGTGAAGTTTCAATCGCTTGGTATCGGGACAAGGGCTTCTTGCCTGAAGCAATCTGTAACTACTTAGCTTTGTTGGGTTGGTCACCAGGAGATGATCGCGAAAATGTAACGATGAAAGAGTTGACCGAACTCTTTACCGTTGAAAAAGTTCATTCTTCACCTGCGCGTTTTGATATGAAAAAGCTTGAAGCGATCAACGGTGACAAAATCCGCGCACTAACAATCGATGAGTTCTTGCAATGGTCGCTGCCCTTCTTAACTAAGGCCGGGGTTATATCTGGAACAGAGGATGAAATCGCACTTGTTAAGCAGGCACTGCCCTTAATTCAAGAGCGCATCATTATGTTGAGTGAAGTACCTGCGATGCTGAAATTCCTTTTTGTTAAGGATTTTACAGTTGAAACAGATAGCGTTGCAAAGATTACTGATGATGCATCAAAGCAAGTTTTGAAGCGTTCATTACAAGAGTTAGAGCCACTTGCAATTTGGAATCACGGCAGCATCGAAGCAGCTCTTAGATCTTCACTTATTGAAGATATGGGATTAAAACCACGTATTGCATTTGGTGCAGTTCGTATTGCCACTACTGGTAGCACGATTTCTCCGCCATTATTTGAATCTATGGAATTACTTGGCAAAGAGGCCTCATTAGCCCGTATTAGTGCGGCGCTAGAGCTCTAAATCCTTTGGTATTCTTTGCCCCTGCTGTTTTTTGGGGTATGGGGTAATTGGCAGCCCTGCTGATTCTGGTTCAGTAAGTCTAGGTTCGAGTCCTGGTACCCCAGCGAAAGATGTTTTACAGTTTTAAAGATTTAGAAAAACACTAGGGCCCCGTCGTCTAGCGGCCTAGGACTCTGGCTTCTCAAGCCAGCTACGCGGGTTCGAATCCCGTCGGGGCTACGTATGGTTAATTTTGTGCACGTCATTCCAGCCTTTGTGCT
>CAITQC010000058.1 GCA_903894425.1 uncultured Actinomycetes bacterium | reverse complement strand
TCATCAAGCGATGACTTTGTTCGTCAACACGATTGGTGTATCGCTGGAATATATCAAAGCGCTTATTGCGAGTTGAGTGTTGTAGTGCAAATACGGTTTCTGGATCAAATAGGTGCGGCTCACCTTCGCGGCGCCACTGGTATTCCCCACCAATTGGAAGACGTTTAGTTCCTGGAACTGCTCCCCCAGGTGGATACGCAATGTGGTGACGTGCAATAGTTTCTTGGGCAATCACATCAAGGTTGACTCCGCCCAAGCGTGATGTTGTTCCAACAAAATACTCGTCAACTAACTCTTGGCTTAGGCCAATTGCTTCAAATACCTGTGCACCTGTATAGGAAGCGATGGTGCTGATTCCCATCTTTGACATAACTTTAAGAACACCTTTACCAAGGCTCTTAATTAAATTACGCACTGCCTTCTCAGGAGTGATGCCAGTAATGACTCCTTGCAAAACCAAGTCTTCGGCGGTTTCCATTGCAAGATATGGGTTAACTGCAGCTGCGCCATAGCCGATAAGAAGTGCAACGTGGTGCACTTCGCGTACGTCTCCGGCCTCGATCACTAAGCCAACTTTGGTACGTGTCTTTTCGCGAATTAAATGGTGGTGAACTGCAGATGTAAGAAGTAATGAAGGAATAGGAGCTTCTTCAGCATCGGCATCGCGATCAGATAAAACAATGATGCGAGCACCGTCATTGATCGCTTGTGAAACCTCTTCTTTAATTGCATCAAGGCGATCGCGAAGTGATTCGCCCCCGCCAGCTACAAAGAACAGTCCGCGGACAACATGCGCACTAAGTCCTGGATGATCTCCATCGGCATTAACGTGAATAATCTTTGCAAGTTCATCATTATCAATTACTGGAAATGCCAGAGAAATTTGACGGCAACTACTTGGGCCTGGATCGAGCAAATTGTGTTCAGGTCCCATTGAAGTTCCAAGACTTGTAACTAACTCCTCGCGGATCGCATCCAGCGGTGGATTAGTAACTTGTGCAAAGAGTTGTGAGAAATAATCAAAGATTAATCGTGGCTTATTTGAAATCGCAGCGATTGGAGTATCGGTTCCCATCGAACCAAGTGGCTCCATACCGTTCTTGGCCATAGGTGTAATAAGAATGCGTACTTCTTCTTCGGTGTAACCAAATGCGCGTTGACGGCGCAAAACCGATGAGTGCGGATAAACAATATGTTCGCGAGCAGGAAGTTCATTTAACTTAACGATTCCAGCATGTAGCCAGTCTCCATAAGGCGCTGAGTCAGCTAACTGATCTTTAATTTCGCCATCTTCAATTATTCGTCCAGCTTCAATATCAACTAAGAACATCTTGCCTGGCTGCAAACGTCCCTTGCGTGCAATGTTTTCTGCTGGAATATCAAGAACTCCAACTTCAGAGGCCAAAACAACTAAGCCATCATTTGTTACCCAAAATCGTGATGGGCGCAGTCCATTGCGATCAAGTACAGCTCCAACCTGGTGCCCATCGGTAAAAGTTACGCAGGCAGGTCCATCCCAAGGCTCCATAAGAGATGCATGGAAGGCATAAAAATCACGGCGGTTTTGTGGCATCGTCTCGTGGTTTTCCCATGCTTCAGGAATCATCATTAATACTGAATGAGGTAAAGAACGACCACCTAGGTATAGAAGTTCGAGAACTTCATCAAATGAAGCTGAATCACTGCCTGACATTTCAACGATTGGAAATAGACGTTTTAGATCTCCTGGAATTAGATCGCTTTCAAGAAGTGATTCGCGTGCACGCATCCAGTTGCGATTTCCCTTAACGGTATTGATTTCACCGTTGTGAGCAATGAACCGGTAAGGGTGGGCAAGTGGCCAGGAAGGAAATGTATTTGTAGAAAAACGTGAATGAACTAAAGCCAGTGGTGAAACTACACGCTCATCTGAAAGATCTGGGAAAAACTCTTCGAGCTGACCCGTTGTAAGCATTCCCTTGTAAACAATGGTCTGAGAGGAAAGAGAAGGAAAATAAACTTTTAAACCATGTTCGGCACGTTTGCGTAAACAAAAGGCTAGACGATCAAGAGCTAAATCTTTTTCGCCCTTTGATCCTGCAATGAAAAGCTGCCAAAAATTTGGCATTACAGATAACGCTGTTTTACCAAGGGATGAAGAGTTAATTGGTAGCTCGCGCCAACCTAGAACTATAAGACCTTCTTCTTTAGCGATCTTTTCAACCGCTGATTTAACCTCTACGCCCTGTTCGACAAATGCAATACCAGTTGCATACGCACCTGATGCCGGAAGGACAAACTCAGTTACTGCTTGATAAAAACTATCTGGAACTCGAATAAGAATTCCTGCACCATCGCCACTATCTGGCTCTGCTCCTGATGCTCCGCGATGTTCGAGGTTTCGCAGGGCCGTTAGCGCTTTTTCGACAATCTCGTGCGTTGCTACCTTGTTAAGCGTTGCCACCATTGCGACACCGCATGCATCATGTTCTTGGGCAGGGTCGTAGAGACCTTGTGCTTGCGGATAGTTAGATGGCAAAGCCACGGCAATGAGCTCCTGTTGTCTATAAAAGAATTGCGGGACAACCTTGGCCCTGTAATGCTGGGAAAGAGTAGCAACAAACCTAGTGATTATTAAAGAAATTAAATCCCTGAGATGTTGGCAATCTGACCGATTCCGGCGGTGATGAGCATTCCTAGGCAGCCACCGAGGATGACTCGCACAGTTGGAACAAGGAGCTTTGATCCTGCGGTCCGAGCGCTAACCACGCCCGTAATCACCAAACCTACGATGGTAAATGCCACGATGCTCCATGCCTTGGCCCCAAGCGTCGGTGCAAAAGCTCCAAGAAAGGGAACGAAACCACCGACGGTGAAACTGCATGCAGATGCAATCGCTGCTTGCATTGGACGAGCCTTGGTGTGAGGGTGCTGACCTAACTCATCACGCAGATGGGCAGCAAGTGGATCTTTCTTATGCATCTCCATGGCAACTGTGAGTGCAAGTTCAGGAGATAAGCCACGGTCGATGTAGATATGTTGCAGCTCCATTAATTCACCTTCAGGATCTGCTGCAAGATGTGCGATCTCTAATAATCGATCTGATTCTTCAACGTCGTTTTGTGAGCGCACAGAAACATATTCACCAACTGCCATCGACATCGCACCAGCTGAGATTCCAGCTAAACCAGCAGTAATGAGAAAATCATTCTTACCAGCGGCTGCAACACCAATCATCAATGATGCAGTTGAAACTAAACCGTCATTGGCACCTAATACTGCAGCTCGTAGCCACCCTGCTCGATGAGTGCGATGTTCTAAATTGCGGCGATAGATTTCTTCTAGTGACATGTAAAAAAGCCTACCTGAAAACTACTCTGCTTTCTTAGATTGTGAGAGTAGTGTCACTAGACCAGCTAGAGAAACAAGAATACTCACCCAAATGTTCACACGTAAACCGGCGAATACATGGGCAGTATCAATTCGAATTGATTCAACAACTAATCGCCCAATTGAGTAACCCATGACATATAAGGAAAAGATCTGACCACTTTTCAATCTCTTACCTGCGCCAATGAGGGCAACTGCCAAGAGAACACACCAGAGTGATTCATAGAGGAAAGTTGGATGAAAAGTTTCAAAAGCCGAATACCCGAGTGGGCGAAAACGGGCTGGAACCTGCAATGCCCATGGAGCATCAAGTGGTCGACCAAATAATTCAACATTAAACCAGTTGCCAAATCGGCCTATCGCTTGGGCAAATAGGACTCCTGGGGCAAGGGCATCAAGAAAAACCAGGAAAGAAGGTAGATCTAACTTTTTTGCTAATTGGCGATATCGAAACCATGCCGCAATTGCACCAAGTGAGATCGCACCCCAAATTCCAAGTCCACCCTCCCAGATTTTGAATGCATCCAGTGGGTGAGCACCTTTACCAAAATATGCATCGGGAGAAGTAATGACGTGATAAATGCGGCCACCGATAATTCCAAATGGAACGGCCGTGATGGAGACTTCAGAGACAACAGATTTTGCATGTGTTGCACGATCACGAAAACGTTTATCTCCGAGCCATATTGCTACTGCAATGCCAGTGATTATGCATAGAGCGTAAAAATGGAATGTAAATGGGCCCAACTCCAACGCCGCGATCGTTGGCGAGGGAATTGAACGAATCAAGGTTTAACTAGCCTCGAAAGCTGCAGAGAACTCGTCAAGATTAAAGCCGCTGTTCTTGCGCTCCCATAGTTTTCCGTTGAAGAATACCGTTGGAGTTCCAGCAACTTTGTACTTAGCCATGGAATCATATGCAGCTTTAACTTGATCAAGTTTTGAAACCTTGGTTACGCAGTCAATAAAACTTGTAGTTGTTAAGCCTGCATATTTCCCAATTTTGATTAGATTTTCAGTTGTATAAAAACCTGAGTTTTCAAGGGCAGGTTGAACTAAGTACATAGCTTTGTGAAAATCTAAATAATGACCTTCATCGGCGGCGCAGTAAGCAGCGTTAGAGGCTGAAACGGATTCGTCACCAATAAATGAAACGACGTGAAAGACGACGTTTGCTTTTTTGCTTCGTATAAGTTCATCAATGTATGCACCATTTGCTTGTTCGAATGTATTACAAATTGGGCACTGAGGGTCTTCCCATAGATCAATGACCTTTGTAGCGCCCGTATTTATTGTGATTCCGGAGCCATTTGCTTCATCGACTGTGGCAGCAACGGCTGCTCCAACTTTGAAATCTTTAAGGGCAGTAAAGGATTCATTTGCCTTGGTCTTTTGGCTAACAACACTAAAGATGGCACCCGTTGCAACGACCAAAGTAACCATTCCAATAACTAACCAACGAGTGAAATTATCTCCCCCGCCAGTGTTGTTGGTCTTAGCTTTTGCCTGCTTTGCCATTACTGCTCCTCGGTGATCTGTAGTGGTTTCTCAATACTCAAACGGCCGTAAGGGAAAAAGTATAGATATATGCCAATTAACGCCAATCCCAAATCGCGAAGAATCTCTAGCAAATATGTGCGGTGAACCTCTGCCGCCTTCGAAGGATCGATGACACCCCCGCCGCCAAAGCATCCGCAATCGATCAGCAAGCCACGGGCCCACACTGAGATGATTGCGCCAACGAAAACCAACATAACTAAGGTGGCCGCGACAGCTGCAAAGCGTGCGCTAAGGCCAATAATAAGGAGAACTCCGATGGCTATTTCTAGCCACGGCATCGCATAGCCCACAATATGAGCCAGATTTGTTGGCAGGATTTTATATGCGGCAACGGCACCTGCAGCCTCTGAAGGTTTAAAGGCTTTCAATCCCCCTGCCGCGATAAGAACACCGCCGAGGATTATTCGCCCGATTAATGTAATTATCGACTGATACTTACTATGAAAAATCTTCATCGGCCTTCACGAACTCCTAACGCCAACTCTTTGGCTAAGGCGCTTATTGAATCCAAACCCTCTTGTTCATTTTTAGCATTTAGTAATAATTTAATGAATGCAGAACCCACAATCACGCCATCGGCGTAAGCGGCAACCTGCTTTGCCTGTTCGCGAGTTGAAACACCGAGACCAACTGACACAGGCAGTTGGGTAGTTTTCTTCACACGTGAAACTAATTCACTTGCATCAACGGAGACATTTGTTCGAGCACCAGTTACACCCATAACCGAGGCCGCATAAACAAAGCCACCCGTCTTGGAAGTCACCTGTGCTAATCGTGCATCGCCCGTGCTGGGTGCAACGACATAGATTGGGTTGATTGCATATTTACTAGTTGCTTCTAACCAGCGGCCAGACTCTTCAATTGTTAAATCGGGAGTGATTACCCCTGATCCACCATTATCTGAAATAGATTTCGCAAATGCATCCACGCCATATTTTTCAATCGGGTTCCAGTAGGTCATAACAACGGCTGCAACACCTGCAGAGCTTGCTGTTTTTAGCGCAGCGAAAACATCGGCTGCACCAGTGCCACCTTTGAGTGAAATCTCGGCAGCTTCTTGAATAGTTGGGCCATCCATCACTGGATCGCTATACGGGTAACCAATTTCAATTGCATCTACACCTGCATCGGCCAACGCTTGGATTGCCTTTGCGCATCCGCTTTGAGATGGAAAACCTGCGGGAATATATGCAATCAAAGCTGCGCGATTTTCGGCCCGCGTTTTTTCAAAAATTAAATCAAGTGGTGTACTCATAGTGGGATTCCAAAATACTCTGCAGCGGTCTGCACATCTTTATCGCCACGACCTGAAAGATTGATAAGCAAAGTTGCCTGCGGCCCTAACTCTTTGCCAACGATTAATGCACCGGCAAGTGCATGGGCACTTTCAATTGCAGGAATTATTCCCTCAGTTCGGCACAAAAGCGCAAAGGCCTCCATCGCCGCATCATCATTTACTGCGCGATATTCGGCGCGACCAATGTCATGTAAGTAGGCGTGCTCTGGACCTACACCAGGGTAATCAAGTCCTGCAGAGATTGAATGTGATTCGATCGTCTGGCCATTTTCATCCTGTAAAACATATGAACGTGTTCCATGTAAAACTCCCGCAGAACCACCCGTGATCGTTGCTGCATGGCGGCCGGTTTCGACTCCATCACCGCCAGCTTCTAGTCCAATTAAACGGACACCTGTATCTGGAATAAATGCGTGGAAGATTCCAATGGCATTTGAACCGCCGCCGATACAAGCAAGGACAGCATCTGGAAGTTTTCCAGTAAGAGCTAAGACCTGTTCGCGCGCTTCTTCGCCGATGATTTTATGAAAATCGCGGACCATCGTTGGAAATGGATGTGGCCCAGCTACTGTTCCTAACATGTAGTGCGTACTTGCTACGTTAGTAACCCAATCGCGCATCGCTTCATTAATCGCATCTTTTAATGTTCGAGATCCTGAAGTTACAGGAATAACTTCGGCGCCTAATAATTTCATTCTCGCGACATTCAGTGATTGGCGTCGAGTGTCTTCTTCGCCCATGTAAACAACACATTCAAGACCCATTAAAGCTGCAGCTGTTGCTGCTGCTACGCCATGTTGGCCAGCACCGGTTTCAGCGATGATGCGCTTTTTACCCATTTTTTTAGTAAGAAGTGCTTGACCTAAAACATTATTAATCTTGTGGCTTCCAGTGTGATTGAGATCTTCACGCTTAAGTAAAATTCGTGCGCCACCTGCATGTTCTGCAAAACGTTTGGCCTCGGTGATGATGCTCGGACGACCTGTATATGTGCGATGTAGCTCTGCAAGTTCAGCCTGAAACTCTGGATCAACTTTGGCTGCGTTATGTGCGGCTTCAAGCTCATCCAGAGCTGTGATAAGTGCTTCAGGAACGAATCGCCCACCGTATTGGCCAAAGTGGCCCAATACATCGCTAGTTTCGATTGTCATTATGAAATCCTATCCACACCCAGTAGTTCGCGCATGGCAGCGCCAGGATCGCCCGCACGTACTAGCGCCTCCCCTACCAAAATCGCAGTCGCCCCTTGATTTTGAGCAAATTCCACATCGGCGCGTGAAGAGATTCCGGATTCAGCAACTCGCACTAAATCAATTGGAATTCGAGGAATGAGTTCTGCAAAGCTCTGCGCATCGACTTCGAGGGTTTTTAAATTACGAGAATTTACTCCAACAATGTAGGGAGAAATTTCGAGTGCACGTTCAAGTTCATCATTGGTGTGAACCTCAACTAATGCGCGCATTCCCAGGCCTTGTGCTAATTGATGAAAATCATTGAGTTGTGACTGACTTAGGGCTGCAACGATCAAAAGTACAACATCGGCGCCATGAGCCCGTGCTTCAAAAAATTGATACTCATCGACCATAAAATCTTTTCGCAAAATAGGGATATTGACTCGCGAACGCACGGCATCAAGATCGGCAAGTGATCCACCAAAACGGCGCTGTTCTGTTAATACGCTAATAATGCTGGCACCGGCAACTTCATACTGTTCGGCCAGCGCAGCTGGATCCTTAATTGTTGCGAGTGCACCTTTGCTTGGTGAAGAGCGTTTTACTTCTGCAATCACAGAGATCTCTGCACTCAATAATGCTGCCAATGGATCACGAACTGGGGCCACTTGATCAATTGCTTCTTGCAGCTGTCCAAGGGGTTTTCGGCGAGCAGCTAAATCCTCGCGAACGCCTTCGATAATTGAATCAAGGACGCTCATGAGTTATCGCCTTGCGTTGGATCGATTCCCTTATCGAGTGCATTCCAGGCATTTAATGTACGAGGCTTTCGTTCATAGCGAGATGAGAGTCGAAATCTCTTTCCAATCAAAACAACTATGGCAAAAACAGCAATGACACTCACGACAATGGCAATCGAGTTATCCATTAATTCTTTCGCAATCTATTTGCGGCATCAACGGCCATTAATACTGCAGCGGCTTTGTTGCGACACTCTTGATTTTCAGATTCTGGATCTGAATCAGCCACGATTCCAGCTCCTGCTTGAACATATGCCATTCCATCATGAATGAGAGCGGTACGAATTGCGATACATGTATCGATATTTCCCGTGAAATCTAAATAACCAACGATGCCGCCATAAACGCCACGACGTGTCGGTTCGAGCTCTTCAATGATCTCCATTGCCCGAGGCTTAGGTGCTCCCGATAAAGTGCCTGCAGGAAAGACAGAAAAAAGCGCATCAACTGGCGTTGCAGTTGAGCTCAGCTTTCCGGTAACTGTTGAAACGATATGCATGACATGGGAATAACGTTCGATGTGCATGAAATCAATAACTTCAACTGAACCTGCTGCACAAACGCGTCCTAAATCATTGCGGCCAAGATCGACCAACATTAAATGCTCGGCGCGCTCCTTTGGATCTGCCAATAGCTCTTCGCCTAAGCGATGATCTTCTTCCGGAGATGATGATCTCTTACGAGTACCGGCAATTGGGTGAATCATCACTTCTCGTTGATTAACTTTTACTAAAGCCTCAGGACTTGAACCAACGATTGTGATTCCTTCATTAAAGCGGAACAAATACATATAAGGACTTGGATTATTCAGGCGCAACATCCGATAAACATCTATTGCATCGGCAGTACATGGCATTGAAAAACGTTGAGATAGGACGATTTGGAAAGCTTCTCCAGCCAGAATCTCCTCTTTAGCTTGAGCAATCTTGGATTTGAATTGATCCCCAGTCATATTTGCATCAAAGATTGGCGCAGCATGCAGATCGATTTCTGCGATATCTCCGTCCAGGGATACAGATAAATCTCTTTGCATTCGATCTAGGCGCTCGTTACATGCAGCATAAGCTTCATCGATTCGATCATCGCTGCCATCCCAGTTAATTGCATTGGCAATCAATGTGATTGTTCCATCGCTGTGATCTAGAACAGCTAAATCACTAGTCAACATAAAACTTAACTCTGGAAGAGGTAGATCCTTAACGGATAAGTTAGGAAGTTTCTCGAGACGACGCACAACGTCGTAACCCATAAATCCAACTAGCCCCCCAGTCAGCGGTGGTAGCCCAGCGATCTTTGGAGATTTCAAATGTGCAGCCGAGAGTCTGAGCGCTTCTAATGGATCGATTCCAGTCGGCGCACCTGCAGGTGCAGTGCCCTGCCAATATGCCTTGCCATCTTTTTCACTCAGCGTTGCTTCGCTACGAACTCCGATAAATGAGTAACGAGACCATGCTCCACCATGTTCAGCAGATTCAAGAAGAAAAGTATTAGGTTGATTCTTTGTTAATTTCTTATAGACACCTAGAGGAGTCTCGCCATCTGCAAGCAAGCGACGAGAGACGGGAATGACATTTGAAATCTTTGCATAGGCGCGAAACTCTTCGAGGTTCATATATTTACCCCAGCGCTAACGGTTTATGAAAACAAGTATTCTCGCCAGTGTGGCATGCAACGCCAGTTTGAATAACAGTAATTAATATCGCATCGCCATCACAATCTAGGGCGACAGATTGCACCTCTTGGAAATGCCCAGAAGTTGCACCTTTGACCCAGAGTTCGTTGCGAGAGCGCGACCAAAAAGTTGCCTTACCGGTACTTAAAGTCAGAGCTAAAGAATCAGTGTTCATATAGGCCAACATCAAAACCTGTTTAGTTACTGCATCTTGAACAACTGCAGGCACAAGGCAGGCGGGATCTTTGAGCAGAGTTAATACCGCTGGATCAAGTGTGCTCATGGGCTAATTCTGCCTTACTTGCCGGCCAGGGTGCGCACAGGATAATTATGGGAATCAAGATATGACTTCACATCACCTATGCGATGAATTCCAAAATGGAAGACACTTGCTGCAAGAAGTGCATCTGCCCCTGCATCAAGGGCTGCGGCAAAGTCAGCTAATGTACCGGCGCCACCACTTGCAATTAACGGCACCTTTGAAACGGCCCGGACCGCTGTAATCATGCCGATGTCGTATCCAGCACGGGTTCCATCGGCATCCATAGAGTTTAAAAGAATCTCGCCAACACCTAGCGCACAGGCTTTTTCAACCCAGGCCAGAGCATCGATGTCGGTGCCTTCGCGACCACCATGAGTTGTAACTTCAAATCCTGAATCTGTACGTGCACGCCGTGCATCAACTGATAGAACTAAAACCTGTGAACCAAATCGATCAGCTATTTCGGCAATTAACTCAGGACGGGCAATTGCTGCAGTATTAATTGAAACTTTATCTGCACCTGCTCGAAGTAAGCGATCGACATCATCGACGCTGCGTATACCGCCGCCAACTGTTAATGGAATAAATACCTGCTCGGCAGTTCTGCGAACAACATCAAGAGTGGTTTGGCGACCAACCACACTTGCCGATATATCAAGAAAAGTTAATTCATCAGCGCCTTCGATTCCATAGAGCGCAGCCATCTCAACTGGATCACCTGCATCTACAAGATTAGTGAAATTTACGCCTTTAACTACCCGACCATCTGTGACATCCAGGCAGGGAATAATTCGGACAGAGAGCGTCATTTGCCGGTTAACTCCAACGCCTGTTGCAAAGTAAATGCACCGGCATATAAAGCTTTGCCTACTATCGCACCCTCAACTCCGGATGCATTGAGATCACACAATGCTTGAATATCGATGAGTGAAGAAATTCCGCCACTTGCTACAACTGGTTTATCAGTTGCAGCACACACTGATTTCAATAGTTCCAGATTTGGTCCAGCCAACGTTCCATCTTTAGTTACATCAGTTACAACATAACGCGCGCAGCCATCTTTATCTAATCGCGCAAGTGTTTCAAATAAATCCCCGCCTTCTTTAGTCCAACCCCGCGCTGCAAGAACATGACCGCGAACATCTAAGCCCACAGCAATTCGATCACCGTATTGCCCTATTACACGAGCAGTCCATTCGGGATCCTCTAGCGCTGCAGTTCCTAAATTCACTCGACGGCAACCTGTAGCAAGGGCCCGCTTGAGCGATTCGTCATCGCGAATTCCCCCTGATAATTCAACTTTAATATCTAGCGCACCAACTACTTGCGCCAAGAGTTCGGCATTGCTTCCACGCCCGAATGCTGCATCTAGATCCACTAAGTGCAGCCATTCGGCTCCAGCGCTTTGAAATTCGAGGGCAACCTCAAGCGGTGCACCGTAAACACTCTCTTTGGCTAACTCGCCTTGAACTAAGCGAACAGCGCGGCCATCTTTAACATCAACTGCAGGCAATAGCTCTAAATAACTCATAGTGATTGCGTCCAATTCTTTATCAAAGCCAGGCCAGCGTCCCCTGATTTTTCAGGATGGAACTGCGTCGCAGAGACATATCCATCTTCAACGGCTGCAAGAAATCTTTCGCCATGCATGCTCCAGCTTTGCACTTTTCCTACTGCTTGTTTTGCAGCATATGAATGCACGAAATAAAAAGATTGATCTTCAATACCTTTAAATAAATCAGAATCACTTGCTGTTTCAATTGTGTTCCAACCCATGTGGGGCAAGATTGGAGCATTCAATTTTGAAACCTCTGCATCCCAAAGACCCACGCCGGCATGAATACCATTTTCGGAATGCTCGGTTCCTCGGCTAAAGAGAATCTGCATTCCAATACAAATACCTAGAACTGGTCGTTCTTTAGCAATTCTTTCGCGAATTATCGCGGCTCCATCAACTGCGTTCAGTCCATTCATACAAGCGGCAAAGGCTCCAACGCCTGGAACAACTAGACCATCAGCTGCTAATGCAACTGCGCGATCAGATGTGACAACTACATTTTTGCCAGAAGTTGCAAATGCGCGTTCGGCAGATCGTAAGTTGCCAGAGCCGTAGTCAAGAATTGCGATCAAAGAGAGCCTTTAGTTGATGGGATACCTGCAACACGTCCGTCGAGTGAAACGGCATCTCGAAGTGCGCGTGCAACAGCTTTGAATTGGGCTTCAAAAACATGGTGTGCGTTGCGGCCTTCAAGAACACGGATATGCAAGGCAATATGGGCTTCAGCGACGATAGATTCCCAGATGTGCTTACCTAAAGTTGTATCAAAAGTTCCGATGAGCTCAACAATTTCAGGTTGGCGATGCACCAAATATGGACGGCCCGAAAGATCAACAGCTGCCTGCACTAAAACTTCATCGAGTGGAACCATTGCATCGCCAAATCGGCGAATGCCTGCCTTGTCCCCTAGCGCTTCACGCAAAGCTTGACCGAATGCAAGGGATGTATCTTCAACGCTGTGGTGAGAGTCAACATCGATATCACCTGTTGTCTTGACGCTTAGATCAAAGCCTGAGTGCTTACCAAGTTGGGACATCATGTGATCAAAAAATGGCACACCCGTAGAAACATCAATGACGCCTTGACCATCTAAATTAAGTTCAACTAAAACATGCGACTCTTTAGTTGCTCTTTCAACGCGTGCTGTTCTCATAGATGCCTCTTTCTAGATGAGCTCTTTTAGGGCGGTAATAAATAATTTATTTTCGGCTTCATTGCCTATAGTTACTCGTAAATAGCCAGCAAGACCAACATCTCGAACAAGGACGCCTTTGCTGAGAAGTTCACTCCAAAGTTTAGGGGCATCGGCTGAAAATCCTGTAAACAGGATGAAGTTAGCGCTGCTAGGAATCGTTGCTAACCCCATTTCATGCAGGCAATCCTCCAACACTTGGCGAGATTGCCTCAAAGTAGAAACAAAGCCTAAGAGCTCATCTTTAAAATCCAAGGCAACACAAGCTGCAGCCTGAGTCAGAGCGCTTAAGTGATACGGCAGGCGAACAAGCATCATGGCATCTTTAACGGCGGGATCGCAGATTAAATAACCAACACGTGCCCCCGCAAAAGCAAAAGCTTTGCTCATCGTTCGGATAACAATGACGTGAGGATAGTTAGGAATTAAAGTAGCAGCAGATATTTCGCAAGAGAACTCTGCATATGCTTCATCAACAACTAGCAGTCCCCCAACTTTTGCTACTGCATCAGCTAGAACTTTGATCTCTTCAATAGTAACTGCGCCACCAGTTGGATTATTGGGCGTGGTAATAAAAGTTAAGGCTGGCTTATGCTGTTGAATCTGTGCCACTGCTTTTTCTACATTGAGAGAGAAATCTGAGTTTCTTTGACCATCTATCCATTTACTGCCAGTGACTTTAGCGATTAAAGGATGCATCGAATAAGAAGGAGTAAAACCTAGAACAGGGCCGTCGCCAAAGGCCAAGAAAATCGATTGAATAATCTCATTGCTTCCATTTGCCGCCCAGATATTTTCTTCGCTAAATTCCATGGAACTAAGTTCATTAATGTAAGCCGATAATTTCTGGCGAAGCAGCGTTGCATCTCTGTCCGGATAACGGTTGAGATCTGCTGCAACAAGTAAGACTGCATCAGCGATCGCTTTTTGCAGGGCAGCAGAGGGTGGATATGGATTTTCATTTGTATTGAGTGCGGCGGTAGAGGCAACTTGAGGTGCACCGTACGGGCTCAGCGGGGCAAGATCTGCGCGAAGTGGCAACCAAGCTGGCCAGTTCATTTACAGATTCTCCAATCGCGCGGTCATTGCTTGGCCATGTGCTGGTAGATCCTCTGAGTTAGCCAAAGTAACAACCGTTGGAACAAGATCGGTGAAGGCTTTTTGGTCGTACTCGATGAAGTGCAAACCGCGCAAAAAACTAGCAACTGATAACCCGCTTGAATGACAGGCGCAGCCTCCAGTTGGTAGCACGTGATTTGATCCAGCTGAATAATCACCCAGAGATACTGGTGAGAACCGACCAATAAAGACTGCACCGGCATTTCTAATTTTTGCCGCATCTTGTTGTGCATTGTGGGTTTGTATCTCTAAGTGCTCGGCAGCGTAGGCGTTGACCACATCGATTCCCTGATTCATATCGTCAACAAGTGCAATCGCCGATTGAATTCCAGTAAGTGCACTTGTAACTCGCTCGCTGTGTTTTGTCGCCGCCACTCGAACTTTAAGTTCGGCTTCAACGGCCTTTGCCAATTCGGGTGAATCGGTAACTAAAACCGCAGCAGCAATAACATCGTGCTCGGCCTGGCTGATTAAATCGGCGGCAACGTCGGCCGGCACTGCACTTGAATCGGCGAGAATTGCAATCTCAGTTGGACCAGCTTCTGAATCAATTCCAATAGTTCCGCGCAACGCGCGTTTTGCCGCAGCAACATAGATATTGCCAGGCCCAGTAACTAAATCTGCTTTTTCACATAGACCTTCGACCCCATATGCAAACATTGCAATAGCTTGGGCTCCCCCAACAGCAAAAACTTCAGTGATTCCAAGAAGGGCACACGCTGCCAAAATCGTTGGGTGAGGTAAACCTGCGAACTCTTTTTGAGGAGGCGATGCAACTGCAATCGATGAAACCTTTGCAATCTGGGCCGGCACAACATTCATAATTACGCTGCTTGGATAAACCGCTCTACCGCCAGGAACATACAAACCGACACGATCTACAGGAATCCATTTTTCTGTAACTGTTCCACCATCAATAACGGTTGTGGTCTTTTCATTTCGAATCTGGTCATTATGAACTTTACGAACTCGCTCAATTGAAAGCTCAAGGGCTGCACGTACTTGCGGATCAAGAGTCACCAAAGCTTCGTTAAGGGCTTTTTGTGGAACGCGTATAGATGGTGGAGTTACTCCATCAAACTCTTCGGCAAGTCGTATGAGATCAGATTCATCACCGATTTTGACCCGGTGCAAGATTGGCTCAATCAGGCGCATTGCTTCGGCAACATCTAGCGTTGCACGTGGAAGTTCGGCGTTGTATCCAGCCTTATTTAACGCTTTGCCTCGAAGGTCAACGGTACGAATCACTAGCAAATTGTAACCGCTGGGCTGTTGCGCAGGTACGTGAATTTAGACCAGACAGTTGGGACCCAGAATCGATTTTAAATCTGCGCTCAAAGAAGGAGAAGCTGTGACCGAAGCATCAATTGTCATCACAGTGCTGCTGCCGTTCTCGCTTAAAGAAAGATGGACTTCTCGTTTTCCAGGATGAGATCGCAAAATCTCTTTGATGCGATCAACCACAGGTGGCGTGCACTGTGACATAGGAATCGTAATCACCAAAGGTCCAGTTGGCCCAGCCGAAATATCTGGCATCGACATTTCAAGGGCGGTAAATCGTAGATTTTCTTCACGTCGATCAACACGGCCACGAATAGTGACGATGCGATCTTCAGTTAATGACATCGAGTACTGCAGATAAGTCTTGGCAAAGAAGAGCACCTCCAAAGATCCCTCAAGATCTTCTACCGTTACAACCGCCCATGACGCGCCTTGGCGTGAAACTTTACGAGTAACGCTTGTAATTAATCCGCCAATTGTGACGATAGATTCGTGCTGGGCGCCTTCATCAACGAGTTCGCTGATCGACATATCTGTATTTGCACGCAGCACATGTTCGACTCCAAGTAACGGGTGATCAGAGACATAAAGCCCCAACATTTCCCGCTCATAACTTAGAAGCATCGATTTGTCCCATTCACCTGTCGGGATTTCAATATCTAGTCCTACTACTTCAGTAATCGAATCGCCACCAAATAAATCAAACTGTCCAATTGCCTCGGCGCGCTTGCTTTCGATAACAGAGTCGATTGCTTCAAGGTGGATTGCAATTAAGCCCTTACGTGTTGCGCCAAGTGAGCCAAAAGCACCAGCCTTGATAAGAGATTCAATTGTTTTCTTATTACAAACTTGAGCATCGACCTTGGCTAAGAAATCTCCGAAGGAGGTGAAACGTCCTTTAGCTTCTCGCGAAGCCTTGATTGATGCAACTACGCCTTCGCCAACATTTCGGATAGCAGCTAGTCCGAAACGAATATCTTTGCCACGCGGGGTGTATTCGCCATTTGATTCATTGACATCAGGTGGCAAGACATTGATTCCCATACGACGACATTCACTTAAGTACAACGCTGACTTATCTTTGTCATCGCGCACACTAGTAAGAAGCGCGGCCATATATTCAGTTGGATAGTTAGCCTTTAAATAGGCGGTCCAATATGACACGACTCCGTAACCGGCAGAGTGTGCACGGTTGAAGGCATAATCTGAGAAGGGAATCAGAACATCCCACAAGCGTTTAATTGCAGCGGTAGAAAAACCATTGGCTTTCATGCCAGCTTCAAAGGGCACGTATTCCTTATCCAAAATATCTTTGTTCTTTTTACCCATGGCCTTACGCAAAAGATCTGCGCGCCCTAGTGAGAAACCCGCGACCTTTTGCGCAATCGCCATAACTTGTTCCTGATAAACAATGAGTCCATAGGTATCGCCCAAAATATCCTGTAAAGCCTCTGATAATTCGGGATGAATAGGTTCGACTGGCTTGCGTTTATTTTTACGATCGGCATAGTTGTTATGCGCATTTTCACCCATTGGACCAGGGCGATAAAGGGCAATAACTGCAGAAATATCTTCAAATGAATCAGGTGACATCGATTTAAGCAGTGCGCGCATTGGCCCACCATCGAGCTGGAATACACCAAGGGTGTCTCCACGCGATAGAAGTTCATAGGTTTTCTTATCATCAAGGGTGAGATCTTCAAGAACTATATCGATATTTTGATTCTCTTTAATGTTAATAAGTGCATCATCTAAGACTGAAAGGTTACGAAGTCCTAAGAAGTCCATTTTAAGTAGACCAATAGATTCACATGCACCCATATCGAACTGCGTAATGATTGCGCCATCGGCTTCACGGCGATGAATTGGAATGACATCTAATAAAGGTTCGCGTGAGAGAATGACGCCTGCTGCATGTACTCCCCACTGGCGCTTAAGACCTTCAAGTCCGCGTGCTGTATCTACGACACGCTTTGAATCTGGATCTGATTCATAGAGCGCGCGAAATTCGCCGGCTTCTCCGTAGCGATCATCTTTAGGGTCAAAGACTCCCCCAAGAGAAATATCTTTACCCATAACTGTAGGTGGCAGTGCTTTAGTAAGTTTTTCACCGACAACATATGGATAACCCAGAACCCGAGTCGAGTCTTTAATGGCCTGCTTAGATTTAATCGTTCCGTAAGTAATGATCTGCGCAACACGATCTTCGCCATATTTATTTGTGGCATAACGAATCATTTCGCTACGCCGACGTTCGTCAAAGTCCAAGTCGATATCTGGCATTGAGATACGTTCTGGATTTAAGAATCGTTCAAACAAAAGTCCATGCTCAAGTGGATCAAGACCGGTTATTCCTAATGAATAAGCAACTAATGAACCGGCGGCCGATCCGCGCCCAGGACCTACTCGAATTCCAACATTCTTTGCATGTCCGACTAAATCTGCAACAACAAGAAAGTAACCAGGAAAGCCCATTTTCTCCATAACGCCAAGTTCGTACTCCAAGCGAGCTTCATGTTCTGGAGTTAACTTTGATCCAAGGCGCGCCTTCATTCCGCGAACGGCTTCTTTCTTGAGCCATGAATCTTCAGTCTCACCATCAGGAACACTGAACTGCGGCAGTAAGTTTTCGCCCTCTCGCATCGTTACATCGCAGCGCTCGGCGATCAACAATGTGTTGTCGCAGCTTTCGGGGATATCTTTAAAGAGTTCTCGCATTTGGGCAGGTGTCTTTACGTAGAAAGAATCATTATCAAATTTAAATCGCTTTGGATCGGCCAAAGTCGAACCTGATTGCACGCATAGCAAGGCTTCATGAGCGCCAGAGTCTGCTTGCAATGTGTAGTGCAGATCATTGGTTGCTAATAATGGAAGACCAAGATCTTTGCCGAGCTTGAGTAAGTCGGCTTTAACACGGCTTTCAATTTCGATTCCATGGTCCATAATCTCCAAAAAGAAATTGCCCGCGCCAAAAATATCGCGATAATCACTTGCCGCTTTTATCGCTTCTTTATATGCGCCCATACGTAATCGAGTTTGAATTTCTCCGCCCGGGCATCCGGTTGTTGCAATCAGACCAGTTGAAAATTTTGATAAAAGTTCACGGTCCATTCGTGGTTTGTAGTAATAACCCTCAAGGGATGCAAGGGAAGATAAACGAAAGAGATTTCCAAGACCAACATTGTTTTCGGCAAGGATTGTCATGTGCGTATATGCGCCACCACCAGAGACATCATCTTCACCGCCGCTTGCCCACTGCACACGTTTCTTATCAAAGCGTGATTCAGGGGCAACGTAGGCTTCAATTCCAATAATTGGTTTTACACCGGCTTTTTTCGCTTGCTTGTAAAACTCATATGCGCCGAAAACATTTCCATGATCGGTCATAGCGATCGCTGGCATTTCTTGTCGGGCGACTTCGGCCATTAAATCGGGAACACGGGCAGCGCCATCGAGCATTGAATACTCAGTATGGACGTGCAGATGTACGAAGTTCTCAGATTTCATGGTGAACGTAGATTATTGCTTAAGGAAGAACTGCATCAGATAGCAACGCCAACGAGCGTGTGAGATCGGCCGGGTATGGCGCACTAAAGCGAAGGTGTTCTCCGCTAATTGGGTGGTCAAATGCCAACTCTTTGGCATGAAGCCATGGGCGTCGCATTTCAAGAGATTTTGCCAAGACAGGATCTGCGCCATAGGTTGTATCGCCAACGAGTGGGTGGTTCAGGGCCGAGAAGTGCACGCGAATCTGGTGAGTACGACCGGTTTCAAGCTCAACTTTTACAAGTGAGACCCCACGATAAAACTCGATAACTTCATAGTGAGTGATTGAATCTTTTCCTGTAGCCATTACGGCAAATCGGTGATCCTCTTTTGGGTGGCGATCAATAGGTGCATCGATTGTCCCAGTGGTCGGATCCATATGACCTTGAATTAATGCATGATAAATCTTGTCTACTGTGCGGTTTCTAAATGCATCTTTCAAAACAGTAAATGCGCGATCACTTTTTGCAACAATCATTAGGCCGCTTGTTCCAACATCGAGGCGATGAACAATTCCTTGACGCTCTGCCGCACCACTAGTTGAGATTGAATATCCAGCAGCCATTAACGCGCCAACCACAGTCGGTCCCATCCATCCTGGGCTTGGATGGGCGGCGCAACCTACGGGCTTATCAATCACGACAATTGCATCGTCATCATAAACAATAGACAAGCCCTCAAGTGGCGTCAGCGGAATGGGATCTTGATTAATTGGTGCTGGCATAAAAACTTCAATTACCTGATGGGCTGCCACGCGATCTGATTTAGCCATAGCTTTACCAGAAGTCGTGATGTCTCCATCTTCTAACAACTTCACTACGGCTGTTCGCGAAAGACCTAGCACCCGAGTCAAAGCGCTATCGATACGCTCGCCAGCTACGCCCTCTGGAACAGATAGCGTGCGATGTTCTCGATTGCTCATATCAACTCTTCTTTAAACTCTAGTTTTTTCAACGGGTGGAATATTTCGGGCCGTTAAGACCATTGAGATAAAAGCTGCGATGACGATCGCAGAATCTGCAATATTGAATATAGGCCAATGTGGCAGTTGCATCCAATCGATCACATGGCCGCGAAGTAAGCCAGGCTCGCGAAATACTCGATCAGTGAGGTTTCCTAGAACTCCACCCATCACTAGACCTAGAACAAGGGCCCAGCCCTTTGAAGTAATAATTGGCGTGTAATACAGAATCGCCATGAGTACCGCAATTCCAAAAAATGAAAGCAAAAGGGTCGCACCAGGTGCAAATGAAAATGCAGCCCCAGAGTTGCGAACAAAATTAAGTTGAAAAAATGATCCGAGAATTCTTACCGGGCCTCGATGAGAGAGCGAATTGACCGCCCAAATTTTGGTAGCTAAATCGCTTATCCAGATGAGCCAGGCAACACCTAAGAGTGTTCGCCACACGCGCACTGTTAGCGCCGTTCTTCCTTCTGCTTGCAGATCATGCACAAAGTAGCCCGTGGGAAAACCTGTAAACGGGCCTTACCAATTGCATTTCCACATTCTTCGCAGTTTCCATAACTCTTTGAATCGATTCGCTCTAATGCTCGCTCTGTTTGCAGAACCATGTCACGTGCATTTATGACAAGAGACATTTCGTGTTCGCGCTCAAAAGTCTTTGTACCGGCATCTGCCTGATCATCGCCAGCGCCTTCACCAGACTCTTGAATTAACGTATCCATTTCATCTTCAACCTTTGCAAGCTCTTCTCGCAAACGTGCAAGTTCCTTGGCAATTTCACTACGTATGATCTTAAGCTCGCCGGCGCTCCAAGGTGATTCGCTATCACTGACAACAATTGGAGTTGGTGCAACTTTAATTGGCTTCAAAGGCGCGATTTTTTTACCGCTCTTGACTGGACGCGGTGGAGGTGGCATTACTAAACGGCGCTCTTCGATGACTGGGGCTGCAACAGGTGCGGTAATTGTGGAGACAGACACGGTCTGTGATTTTTCATCAACGGTTAAAGTTGTCTTTGATGGAAATGGCTTACCCGGTGCTTTTTTAACTGGAATGCTCTTTACTGCCGCTTTCTTGGTTACAGCCTTCTTAGCTGGAGCGGCTTTTTTTGCTACCGCCTTCTTTGCCGGAGCGGCCTTTTTGGCAGGAGCCTTTTTTGCTACAGCGGCCTTCTTGGCTACAGCTTTTTTAACGGGCTTCTTAGGCATGTCGCGAACCTTAATGCCCTTAGTGCTCGGTTACCAATTAGCCACGACGATAATCACCCCCTCTTAAGCGCTAGCATTAGCCCCCTACCGCACATGGACGCTGACGGGGCCATCACCTCACGAGTTCGTTGGAAGAAATGGGTAAAACCATCTAGAACCAGCTGCGGCAGAGATACAAGTGGCGTGTTCTTCACGCAAGGCGGGTGGTACCGCGTGTTCTGCACCAGCAGCTCACGTCCCTCCAGAGTTTTACTTACTCGTGGGGGGCTTTTTTATGTCGTTTCGTGCAATCTCAGCAGCCGTTGATCTGCCTGCCGTCGAACATGGGATTTTAAAGTTCTGGCGCGATAACGAAATTTTCGAGAAAACTGTTGCAGCTCGTGAGGGCGCTCCTGCCTGGATGTTTTATGAAGGGCCACCAACTGCCAATGGCATGCCAGGTACCCACCATATTGAGGCACGTGTATTTAAAGATGTCTTTCCCCGTTTTCACACAATGAAAGGTAAACATGTAATCCGCAAAGCGGGTTGGGATTGCCATGGTTTGCCAGTTGAAATCGCAGTTGAGAAAGAGTTGGGCTTTGCTGGAAAAGGCGATATTGAAAAATATGGAATCGCAGCATTTAACGATAAGTGCCGCGAATCTGTGCAGCGTCACGTTGGCGCATTTACAGATATGACTCATCGCATGGGATTTTGGGTTGATTTTGATCAAGCCTATTGGACCATGTCACCTGAGTATGTAGAAAGTGTCTGGTGGTCGTTAAAAGAGATCTGGAAAAAGGGCTTGCTTGTCCAAGATCATCGTGTCGCCCCTTATTGCCCCCGTTGCGGAACTGGCCTTTCTGACCACGAATTAGCCCAAGGTTACGAAAACGTTATTGATCCATCTGTGTATGTACGTTTTCCAATTACATCCGGTGATTTAACTGCGCTCAATGCCAGTCTTCTTGTATGGACAACCACTCCATGGACATTGGTCTCTAACACTGCAATTGCGGTGCATCCTGAAGTTGAATACGTTGCCGTTGAAGTAACTGATGATGAAACTACTGAGGTTCTAGTAGTTGCCCATGCGTTAATCGAAAGCGTTAAGGGCGAGAAGAAGATTCTTAAGAAGATGCTGGGCAAAGAGCTTGAGCGCACTACATACAAGCGGCCATTTGATTTCGTTGAAATCCCTGACGCGCATTTTGTTGTTCTAGCAACATATGTAACAACTGAAGATGGAACGGGTTTAGTTCACCAGGCTCCAGCCTTTGGTGCAGATGATTTACAGGTCTGTCGCTCATATGGATTACCAGTCGTTAATCCCATCGCACCCGATGGACATTTTCTTAAAGATATTGAAGTTGTTGGTGGAATGTTCTTCAAAGACTCCGATAAAACATTAGTTAAGGAGTTAAGAGCTCGCGGTGCTTTGTATAAGCACCAACCATACGAGCACACATACCCTCACTGCTGGCGATGTCACACAGCGTTGATGTATTACGCACAGCCATCGTGGTACATCCGCACGACTTCAATTAAAGATGCGTTGCTGCGCGAAAATGCCGCAACTGATTGGCACCCAGAAACTATCAAGGAAGGGCGCTACGGAGATTGGCTTAACAACAATATTGACTGGGCGCTATCGCGTAATCGTTACTGGGGTACTCCCCTTCCCATCTGGCGCTGCGAGAACAAACATGAAATCTGTGTTGATTCGCTAGCCGAACTTGGCGCTTTAGCTGGCCAAGAGCTTTCAAATCTTGATCCTCACCGTCCATTTGTGGATGACATCACCTTTGCATGTGCCGAATGTGATTCAACGATGGTTCGCGTGCCTGAAGTAATTGACTGCTGGTATGACTCCGGCGCAATGCCCTTTGCACAATGGGGATATCCCCACAAACAAGGCTCGGTAGAGAGATTCAAAGAGTCCTACCCAGCAGATTTTATCTGTGAAGCGATCGACCAAACTCGAGGCTGGTTCTACACGTTAATGACTATTGGAACTCTGGTCTTTGATCAATCTTCATACAAAACCGTTCTTTGTCTAGGACACATTCTGGATAAAGATGGCCGCAAAATGAGCAAACATCTTGGAAATGTATTGGAGCCAATGGCGTTGATGGATCAACATGGCGCAGATGCTGTTCGTTGGTACATGTTGGCAGCGGGATCTCCTTGGGCAGCAAGGCGCGTGGGTCATGAAGCCATTAACGAAGTTGTTAGAAAGACTTTATTGACCTACTGGAATACGGTTTCATTCCATGCCTTATATGCCAATGCATCAAAGTTTGATCTGAGTCAGAGAACTGAAGTTGCAGATCGCCCGCTTATGGATCGATGGATTATCTCTGAACTTAATCTGCTTATAGAAGAAGTAGATGCGGCATTAAGTGATTTCGATACACAGGTAGCAGGCCGGGCACTTGCTCGATTTATTGATGATCTCTCAAATTGGTACGTGCGTCGTTCGCGTCGACGTTTCTGGGATGGGGATGTAAGTGCGTTATCAACTTTGCACGAATGCCTTGTAACTCTGACTCAGCTCTTATCTCCCATGGTTCCATTTATTACCGAGCAGGTCTGGCAAGAGCTAGTAATTCCAACAGATTCAACTGCAGTTGCATCTGTCCACCTTTCTGATTTTCCAGTCGCGCACGCCGACTTAATTAACCGCGAACTCGCAGCTCAGGTAGGGCTAACTCGTCGAATTGTTGAACTTGGACGTGCCTCACGGGCAGAATCTGGAATCAAGATTCGCCAACCATTGGGACGTGCATTAATTGCTGCAAGTGGATGGGCTGCATTGCCCGTCCAGATGCGCGAACAAATCGCTGATGAACTCAATGTCCAAAATCTTGCAGATATCGCTGATGCTGATGGAGATTTAGTAGATATTTCAATCAAGGCAAACTTCAAATCTTTGGGTGCCAAATTTGGTGGAGCGGTTCAGGAAATCGCTAAAGCAATAGCTGCAAGTGATGCCACATCACTTGTCAAGACTTTGCGAGTTAGCCGTACTACTCAGATTGGTCAGTGGGAAATCGCACTTGAAGATCTAGTAATTACCGAAGTTCCAAAGAGCGGCTGGATGGTTGCTTCCCATGAAGGTGAAAGCGTTGCGCTAGATCTGGAATTGACCCCTGAACTACTAGCGGCAGGACATGTTCGTGAGGTGATTCGCTTTATTCAAGAGCGCCGAAAGAACGATGGTTTTGAAATCTCTGATCGCATCGATCTGACATGGAATGCTTCACCTGATATTGCTGCGGCAATATCTAATGATGAAAGCCATATTAAGGATGAGGTTTTGGCGATTTCGATGCTGCGTGATTCAGCCCTTGAGATTGAAGATAACGATCTTGGAATAGCTGTAAAGCTCTCTAAATCGCGCTAACAAATCCCATAAGAAGTTGGACGCCGAAAAAGAGAACAATAAAACTCATATCTAGACTTACAGCGCCTAAACGCAGTGGTGGGATATAGCGTCCAACAAATCGCATTGGCTTGTCTGTAATGCCGTAAACAAGTTCAACTAATAGCAGTGCGATACCTTTTGGATGCCAATTTCGCGCAAACATGCGCACATAATCCAGAATCAGGCGTGCCAATAGAGCAAATAAAAAGAGTTGAAGAAGGTTAGCTAGCAATGCTCCAATGCGCATGTGAATCAGCTCTGGTTAAAGAAACTTGCTTGTGCTGCTGCTGATTTATCTTCAGTATCGATAGAGACATTGGCAGGTGAAAGCAGGAATACCTTTTTAGTAACGCGCTCGATAGTTCCATGTAAACCAAAAGCTAAACCACTTGCAAAATCAACCAGGCGTTTATGTTCTGACTCATCCATATCGGTGAGATTAATTATTACAGGATTTCCAAGACGGAAATGTTCGCCAATTGTTCGAGCCTCATTATAGAAACGTGGGTGCAATGTGATGATGCGATCAAGAACAGGAAGATCAAGTTGAGGAGCTGAATCGATCACGGTGGAGGTAATCACTGATGAGACTGGACGAGGCGCACGTGTCTTAATACGAACTTCACTTGAGACCGGAACTGCTGGAACCTGGGAAGAAATGGGTGCATCGAACTCTGGGTCATCCATCAAGCCTAAGTAATTTGCGACGCGCCTAAGTGAGTTAGCCATGGGTAAAACCTACCCGCTGGGCTATCGCGAACCTAGGATTGAACTACCTACTCTGATATGTGTCGCGCCAAATTCAATCGCCGCCTCAAAATCACCACTCATCCCCATTGATAATTTATTAGCCCTAGGAAAATCAAGGATGAAATCTTTATGAATTGCTAATACCTGAGCAAAAGCCTGCCCAGGTTGCAGGGCCAACGGAGCAACGGCCATGAGTCCCATTAACTTATGAGTTGGGGATTTTTCCACTGCAGCTGCCAGTTCATAAAGCTTGGCAAGACCGACTCCCCCTCGTCCATCTGCGCCATCGAGTGAAACTTGGCAGAAAATTTCTAATGGGTGTGTCGCAACCTTTTCGATAACTTCAAAGTGTTTGATCTCATCCAGGGAGTGAATGACATGTGCCCACGAAGTAATTGATTTCAACTTGTTGCTTTGGATCTGACCTTGAAAGTGCCACACACCATCAACGGCTAATGCTTTTGGCGCTGCATCTGCATCGCGGTTCTCGCCAAAATCAGAGATACCTAAAGATTTCAAAACCTCAACATCGCTAATAGGAAAGGTTTTGGTGACTGCAATTAATTTAATCTCATCGGTACTTCGACCAACCTTTAATGCAGCATCTGCCACGCGGGCCTTTACTAGCCCCAGATTGGTTGCGATTTCATCGTGTCGATTCACAGCCACACAACTCCTGCGGTTCTGCCCGTAATAATGTCTCGACGGTAAGAGAAATACTGCTCATTTTCAACTGTACAAATGCCACTAGCTTCATAAGTAATGCCAACTGAAACTAGATCAGCAATTAATGCTTGCGGTAGATCTAGGGATGGCGAACCGGAAGTCGTGATTGCAGTTGCCGCTGGATGAGTTTGGTGGATCTCATCGGCTAAATCTCCTCCAACTTCATAGCAACCTCGACAGATGGAGGGACCCAATTGGGCGTGAATCTGGCCAGCTCCAAGTTTCTTCATAGCTTCGATGGTTTTAAGCGCGATTGAATTGACTAAGCCACGTCTTCCAACATGGACCGCACCTACAACTGTTTGTGATGTTAAAAGAAGTGGAATGCAATCTGCAACCAACACTGCAAGTGCAATTCCTGGAACCGTTGTAATCAAAGCATCACTAGTTGGTTCATCGATTATCGAAGTTATCTCAAAAACGCCATCTCCATGAACTTGATTCATGAACTGTAAAGGCCCAATTTCTCGCTCCAACAAAGATCTGTTGCTCTTTACAGTTTCAGTATTGTCTCCAACGTGGGAAGCAAGATTGAATGACTCATAGGGCGCATGGCTAAAACCATTACGCCTATCCGTGAAAATACTTGGCAATAGTGCTTACTTCATGAAATCTGGAACGTCGAGCTCATCTTCGGTCACCAGCTCTTCAAATGTAACTCGACGTCGTGGAGTGGGATCGCTATCTAGTTCAAGAGCTACAGAGATTGGATCGTTGCTGGGAATTGGATCTGCAACTCCACCAAGAGTAGAAGCGTCAATTATCGGCGTTGCTACTTTACGCGGAGCGCCACCTTCAAAACCTGCGGCAACTACGGTGATACGAACTTCATCACCTAATGCATCGTCGATAGTTGTTCCAAAGATGAATTTAGCATTTGGATGAACTGCAGATTGGACCAGCTCGCATGCTTCGTTAACTTCAAACAGACCTAGATCTGATCCACCAGAGACCGATAGAAGTACACCCATTGCACCATCGATTGATGCTTCAAGTAATGGGGATGAGATTGCCAACTCTGCCGCGCGGATTGCTCGATTTTCACCACGGGCTGATCCGATACCCATGAGCGCTGATCCTGCACCAGACATAACGGCTTTAACATCGGCGAAATCTAAGTTGATCAAACCTGGTTGGGTAATAATTTCGGTGATTCCCTGTACTCCAGAGAGCAAAACTTGGTCGGCGCTCTTGAACGCATCGGCCAAAGTTATTGTTCGATCTGAAATTGCCAATAAGCGATCATTTGGAATAACGATTAACGTATCAACTTCTGCGCGCAATGCTTCGATACCAATATCTGCTTGGGTAGAACGAAGTTTTGCTTCAAAAGAAAATGGACGAGTTACAACTCCAATAGTTAATGCACCGATATCTTTTGCAATCTTTGCAACGATTGGCGCAGCACCCGTACCGGTTCCGCCGCCTTCACCTGCTGTAACAAAAACCATATCGGCACCACGTAAAATCTCTTCAATGTCATCTGCGTGATCAAGGGCTGCTTCGCGCCCTTTTTCAGGATCCATTCCTGCACCAAGTCCGCGAGTTGTCTTTCGACCAATATCTAATTTCACATCTGCATCACTCATTAATAAATGTTGTGCATCAGTATTAATTGCAATGAACTCAACACCTTTGAGTCCAACATCAATCATGCGATTGATTGCATTTACTCCACCGCCACCAATGCCGACAACTTTGATGACTGCTAAGTAATTCTGCGGTGAAGCCACGTGTATCCTCCTTGAGAACCATAAACCTCTAGTTGAGCCTTATTATTCAATCTTTTTCGATAAGGCGAACGTAAAGCGATAGTGACTCTTAATCAAATACCGACATGAATTATTTATTGTGTCGTTAAAAATCCTTATTTAACAATTGGTGCATGGGGTGCAGAAAGATCGATTTTTCTAATTTTTGCATTTTCACTTTCTGCCAATAAAGCTATGTATACCTTTGCTTTCAAAGCATTCTCTGTCGGCATTCCCCAGATAACTTCGATATTACGATTCTCTTCATTAACTTCCAGCAGGTACGCCCCTGAATCTGCGACTTTGAGGAGCTTCATCTGTGACTTGATCGCCTCTGGCAATGATGCAAAGAACTCCACGGCGATGACGGCTTCTGAAACATTCGGCGCTTGAATCCGAGGAAGAGATTGTGCAGATTTGGCCTCTATTGCAAAGGTTCTGCCGAATTCA
This sequence comes from uncultured Actinomycetes bacterium, assembly GCA_903894425.1. Lineage (GTDB taxonomy): Bacteria > Actinomycetota > Actinomycetes > Nanopelagicales > Nanopelagicaceae > Planktophila. Next base: position 2,522 of record CAITQC010000058.1, on the reverse strand, counting down.
TCCACTGCTTGGTTATTGTAAATAGCTATTGCAGTACGGGTGGTGACTGCTATGGTGACTTTGCCTGTAATCCAATTGCGTGAAACTTTTGCCTTGCGGATGAAATCGATTTTCTCATAAGTGGCGGCAACGGCACGCGGTTCAACCCGAGCTAATTTTTCACCGGCCTTAATTGTTATAGGAAGATAACTATTTGTGCCTTGAATCTCTACCGAGCTGACAGTAAATAGAGTCGACCAGCCAAGAACATAGGACGAACCCGCCAGAAGCAGTATCGCAAGAAGAGCGACTGTCCTCTTCTTTTTCATCTACCCAAAACGACGGCTTAAACCGTCAACGATTATTGGTGCAAGAGAACTAACATCGCCGGCACCTAAAGTGATAATTACATCTTGAGGTTGGGCCGTCTCGATTACTGAATCAGTAACTTGAATAAAGTTTGGTATGTATTCACCATGCGACATCAGATCGGTAATCACACGCGAGGTGATTCCCGCAATTGGCTTCTCACTTGCTGCATAGATTTCGAGAACTATTGCGCGATCTGCCAGATCTAAAACCTTGGCAAACTCTTTGGCGAAAGCCTGCGTGCGCGAATATCGATGAGGTTGAAAAATTACAGTTACCCGGCCATCCCCGGCCAAACGGCGCGCAGCTTTCAATGTCACATCGATCTCAGTTGGGTGATGTCCATAGTCATCAATAACTCTTATCCCATGGACAACGCCTTTGTTTTCAAAACGTCGACCAGTGCCTCTGAAAATCGAAAGACCCGTCAGTAATTCTGCGGCACCAAATCCAAGATTCAAACCAGTAGCTAGTACCGCGGCAGCGTTGAGCAAATTGTGTTGACCAGGTACTTGAAGCTCGATTATTCCCACAACTTTCCCCCGCCAAATTGCACGGGCTCGTGATCCCATTGCCTCGAGTTCAATTGAATCTAAAGTCAGATCGCACTCCTGCGATGTTCCATATGAAATAAGTTCACAGGATGAAACCGTGAGCGCTAAAGCCTTAGCGCCAACGTCGTCGCCACAAAATGTTAGAAAACCCTCGGGCTTAATAGTGGCTGCAAAATCTCTAAAAGCTTGGGCTACATCCTCTGGTGTTGCAAAGAAGTCAACGTGATCGTGTTCGATATTGGTAACGATTGCTGCATACGGGTGGTACTCAATAAATGAACCATCGGACTCATCGGCTTCAGCAACAAATATCTCACCCGTACCTCTGTGTGCATTAGAACCAGAGGCGGTAATGGTTCCACCGATAGCAAAGGATGGATCGGCGCCACATGACTGCAAAGCAACTGCCATCATTGAGGACGTAGTTGTCTTGCCGTGAGTGCCTGCAACAGCAATACTCTTTGATTCAGACATCAAAATTGACAATGCTGCGGCGCGCGTAAATGTTGGAATCCCTAACTCTTGAGCGCGCATAAGTTCAGGATTACTCGCTGATATCGCAGTGGAATACACGACTAGGTCGGCTCCTTCTACATTATTAGATGCATGTGAAGTTGCAATCGTTGCACCAACTGCCTCTAATGCATTTACTACTGAGGATTCTTTAACGTCCGAACCACTAACAATAATTGCCTGCGAAAGTGCGATCCGAGCAAGCCCACTCATTCCAGCTCCACCAATTCCGATGAAGTGGACTCTTTTGCCTAACAATGATTGCAACGTTGGTTTATTCATCGCTGTTCCAATGCATGCTGGGCAAGAGCGGCGATTTTTTCTGCTGCATCTGCATCAAGAGATGAACCTTCAATAGGGGCAGCTGCTGCTGATTCGAGTAAAGAATCAATACGTGTTACGAGATATTCAGATGTGAAATCTTTTTGATCGATAATTCTGGCTCGCCCGTCTGCAACTAATCCAGTGGCGTTGTGGAACTGTTCGCCATTTCCTATTGGTAGGGGCACGAAAAGAGCGTAGCGTCCCAGCGCTCGGAATTCGCTGCATGTAACAGCCCCACTGCGCGCAATAATGAGATCACTTGCTAGATATGCATCTGCCATGGCTTCAACATATGACAACGGTCGATAATGATCTTTCGCGGCCGGCAGCTCATTTCGACGACCTACTGAATGAATCACATAGATATCTTTTGCAGCCAAGGCCGGGAGCGCTTTGGCAATAACTTCATTTATCGCAACAGAACCTTGCGAACCCCCCATGATAAAAACTAATGGCTTGTTTGCATCGCACCCAAGTCGTGCCTTTGCTTGCTTGCGTGCTTTTTCCCAATCTTTACTCGAAAGCTCCAATGCAACTGCAACATCGCTTCTAAGTGGCAATCCGGCAATAAGAGCATCGCTAAAAACACCTGAACTGACTCCGTTAGCAACCGATAAATATGGAGTCAAGATTGCGCCTAAACGATTTGCCCAACCTGGCTTTGCATTTGCCTCATGAATAACTGTCGGGACGCCAGCAATTCGTGCTGCGATGTAGGCAGGGGCACTGACATAGCCTCCGAATCCAATTAACAAGTCAGCAGTTTTTAAAATTACTTGACAT
>CAITQC010000057.1 GCA_903894425.1 uncultured Actinomycetes bacterium | reverse complement strand
TGGTCTCGAATCTCATTGATGAGTTCGCCCATTCTGTGCCGGGCTTTATTGCTCATTACTCTGTCTCACAGATTGTTGCTGAACCAACTACGCGATCACCATCATAAATAACCATCGCTTGACCTGTTGCTAATCCAAGTAGTGGTTGATCAAGTTCGGCAATAAGTAAGGTTCCATCAAAGAAATATGAGCAGGCAAGAGCTGCCCCATGTGCGCGCACTTGCACAAAACCGCGCTGCACATCGCTAGTAACTGCTGCCCCACACCAGACTGGGCGTTCGCCCCTCATAAGCGAAACAGCTAAATCTTCACGCGCACCAACTACAACAGTGTTGCTGACGGGTTCAATCTTTAAGACAAATCGTGGTGATCCATCGGCAGTTGGAACAGTAAGACCTAAACCTTTGCGTTGGCCGATTGTGTATGTGTAGGCGCCTTTATGTTCGCCAATTTTTGTGCCATCTTGATCAACGATTGGACCAACTTCACTGCCTAAGCGATCGCGTAACCAACCGGCGTTGTCTCCAGAAGGTACAAAACAAATATCGTGACTGTCGGGTTTTTGCGCAACAGCCAAGCCACGGGCTTCTGCCTCAATTCGAATATCAACTTTGGTTGTATCTCCCAATGGAAAAATCGCCCCTGCAATCTGTTCGACAGTAAGAACAGATAAGACATAAGACTGATCTTTTGAATGATCAACTGCGCGGTGCAACGTTTTGCCCTCATCAGATTGTTGTGTACGTGCATAGTGACCGGTGACGACGCCATCGAATCCCATGGCACGTGCGCGATCTAAGACTGCTGCAAATTTAATCTTTTCATTACAACGAAGACATGGATTAGGAGTGCGTCCAGCGGCGTATTCAGCTAAGAAATCTTCGACTACGCCATCATGAAACTCTTCGGCCATATCCCAGATATAGAAAGGAATTCCGATGACATCTGCTGCGCGACGTGCATCATGTGAATCTTCGATTGTGCAACATCCACGTGCACCTGATCGATATTTTTGAGGATTTGATGAGAGCGCTAAATGCACACCAATGACTTCGTGGCCAGCTTCAACTGCGCGGGCAGCGGCAACGGCTGAATCAACACCACCGCTCATAGCTGCAATTAACTTCATGAAAGATTAGCCGCCCGTCCTCTGGTAATTACATCAGGCAGTACCGACACTGCGTAATCGCAATCTGCATAGGTACTTGTGGCACCAAAAGAGAAACGAAGTGATGATTGTGCAGTTACATGCGTATGTCCCATAGCTAGTAAAACATGGCTGGCTTCGTGGACTCCGGCGCTACAAGCAGAGCCGGTGGAACATGAGACTTTCTGTCCATCCATTAGCAAAAGTAAGGTGTCACTTTGCGTGCCAGGAAAAGTAACGTTGACGATTCCTGGTAAACGATCTGATGCCAGGCCATTAATCGTGGCATCAGGGATATGAGTTACAAGCCCAGCAATAAATGAATCGCGAAGCGCCGCCACCTGTTTTGCGTCGTAATACTTACTGTGCGCGGCCGCGGCAAAACCAACGATACTAGGTGCGTTTAATGTTCCACTTCTAATTTCGCGCTCTTGTCCCCCGCCATGTAAAAGTGCGGGAATTTCAATAGTGCGACGCAAAATTAAGGCACCTATGCCAAGTGGGCCGCCGATTTTGTGTGCACTTAGTGACATGGCATAAACACCAAGCTCATTAAATGAAAGTGGCGTTTTTTTAAAACTTTGTACAGCGTCGGTATGCACTGGAATGTCTCCAGCGATTTCTACTACTGCGCGAACTGGCTGAATCACACCGGTTTCGTTGTTGGCATGCATCACAGATATAACTGCAATTTCATTTCCCCTGGCAGCAACTAACTCTTTAAGAAATTCCAGCTCTATTACTCCATCAGTATTAACTGGAATCGCAATAACTTCTGCGCCCTCATGTTCTTGCAACCAATGTGCTGGATCAACAATTGCATGGTGTTCGATTGCGCTGATGACGACAACGTGTCGACCATTATCGCGACCTTGCCAGTACAAACCTTTGAGCGCAGTGTTATTTGCTTCAGTTCCAGATGCGGTGAAAATAACTTCGCTCGGTAAACATCCAACTTCTTTAGCAATTACTTCACGCGCATCTTCTAATGTTTTTCTAGTTGCACGACCATGAGTGTGCAGACTCGAAGGATTACCAAGTCTGGCTAACTGCGCAGTCATCGCAATCAAAGCCTCTTCAACCATCGGCGTTGTAGCCGCATGGTCTAGATAGATAGATGGCATGGGGTCAATCTTAGGCTTTGTGCGCTTTAACGCCTTCCGTGGCAGCAGGCAGAACGGCAAAGAGATCGCCCACCACGCCAAAATCAGCTAACTCAAAGAGTGGGGCTTCAGGATCTTTATTGATAACCACGATGGTTTTACTGGTCTGCATACCCGCGCGGTGCTGGATTGCACCTGAAATTCCGCAGGCAACGTATAGCTGCGGACTCACTGTTTTACCGGTCTGGCCTACTTGATGCGAATGTGGATACCAACCTGCATCAGTTGCTGCGCGCGATGCACCAACGGCTGCACCTAATGAATCTGCAAAGCCTTCCACTGCTGCGAAATCACCATTTGTTCCACGTCCGCCAGAGACAACTATGTTGGCCTCTGTTAACTCAGGACGTCCGCCCTTAACAGGTGGTTGGGTTGAAGTAACGGTAGCTTTCTTTGAAGCATCGCCAATTATTACTGTTGTATTTTCAACGGCAGGGCTAGCTGCAACGAAATCTGCAGTAACGGTATTGGGGCGAACGGTAATGATTGCCACACCTTGTGAAACCTTTGAATGAACAGTTGTGGAACCACCAAAGACAAGCTGCGTAGCTGTGCAGTCTGCATCTACATCAACTGCATCGGTAATGATTCCTGAGTTTGTTTTGATGGCAACGCGACCAGCTACCTCTTTACCAAAGGCGTGAGATACAACTAGTACTGCAGCAGGGTTTAACTGGGTCATTACTTGTGCAAGCGCATCGGCCGTTGCTGCAACCCCATGGAGTGCAAAATCATCGGATTCGATAACAATAATTTTTGTGATTGGACCTTGAGTAATCGTTGAAGCAAAAGCTGCGCCTTTTCCAACTGGAGCTAAAACAAGGGCTGTTACATCGCCAATGCCAGCGCCTGCAGTTGCGATTTCGACCGTTGATTTTGTGCTTTTTTCGCCAACAAAATCAGCAAGAATTAATACGTTGCTCATATCAACTTCTTTTCTAACAGGAAATCAACCAGCTTTTGGCTAGCAGTTCCATCATCGGTAATTACAACACCGGCTGCACGAGGTGGCCGCGGAGCAGCGTCAACAACAGTTGACCACGCCTTTGATGATTCAACACCAGTGCTTGCAAAATCTCTTACTTCAATTACCTTCTTCTTAGCGGCCATGATTCCTTTAAATGATGGATAGCGTGGCTCGTTAATTTTTTCGACGACACTAACAATGCATGGGAACTGCGCATTGATCTCATCTACACCGGCTTCGGTGACGCGAGTGATTGCAACCTTTGAAGCGGCTGAATCAACATCGACCTTTGATGCAAAAGTTAACTGCGCCCATCCCAGTTTTTCGCTCATCATCGCTGGAACAACGCTCATGCGCGCATCGGTTGATTCAGTTCCGCAGAAAACAATGTCAAAACCCTCTTTCGCGATGACAGCTGCCAAGACGTTGGCAGTAACTAATGCATCAGCACCAACAAGGGCCAGATCGCTAATTAAAATGGCAGCGTTTGCACCCATTGAAAGTGCTTTACGAATCGCTTCAGTTGCCCGCTCTGGGCCCATAGAAATAAGAGTGACTGTGTTAGCCCCGCCCTCTTCATTTCCGCCATGAGCTTCTGCAATTCGAAGCGCCTCTTCGACGGCATATTCATCTAAATCGTTAAGGACTGCATCAACATTGGCACGGTCAAGAAGACCATCCACCATCTTCTTTTCAGCCCATGAATCGGGAACTTGCTTAACGCAGACGGCGATCTTCATGTGGGCAAGGTTACTGGCCAGTAACCGGAAAGGCCAACAAATGAGCGGGTAAATACCATCTATTAGGGGCAGTATTGCGCCGTGCTTCCAGCAGATCCCCGAACCCTTGGTGCAACTGTCACCGATGGCGGAACAAACTTTGCCATTTGGTCAAATGCCGCAGATGCAGTTGAGTTATGCCTATTTAATGAGGTCAATGGCAAGTTAGTCGAAACCCGCTTTGCAATGTCTCATCGCAATGGGCCGATTTGGCATGGCTATTTAGCTGGCGTGCGTCCGGGTCAGCGATATGGCTATCGCCTCTATGGTCCATGGCAACCTGAATACGGTGTGCGTTTTAACGCCGCAAAATTATTAATCGATCCTTACACACATGCCCTCGATGGTCAGCTGCATTATGTTCCAGAAATCTTTGGTCATGTCTCTGAAGATGGCGTTGGCACTGGTGATGTAAACGTGCGCGATGAACGAGATAGCGCCGGCAAAGTTCCATATAGCGTTGTTACAGATCACCGCGCTCGCGAAATTCATAGACCACTTGTGCCATGGGCCAAGACAACTATCTATGAAGCACACGTGCAGGGATTAACGGCAAAGAATGTAGAGATTCCAGAAAATGAACGTGGAACTTATAAAGCTTTAGGCCATCCATCAACAATTGCGCATTTAAAATCTATAGGTGTAACAGCGCTAGAACTATTACCAATTGCAGCATCTGTTACCGAACCAAGTATTTACGAACGCGGGCGCCGTAATTACTGGGGATATAACTCATTAGCTTTTAGCGCACCAAATGCTGCATATGCATCAACGGTTGATCCGATCAGTGAACTTCAATGGGCAGTGGATCAACTTCACAGCGCAGGTATCGAAGTTATTTTAGATGTTGTCTATAACCACACTGCCGAAGGCGGAGTTGGTGGACCAACGCTTTCTTATAAAGGTATCGATAACAAGGCTTATTACCGCCAAGATGCCAATGGAAACTACGTTGATGTCACTGGTTGCGGAAATACCTTTGCAGCAAGCAACCCTCATGCAGTTCGCCAGATTATCGATTCATTGCGTTGGTGGGTTGAAGTTGTTGGTGTCGATGGCTTCCGCTTTGATTTAGCCACTGCGTTGTACACAAGCAATAGCGCCTTTAACTCTTCGCTCATGTCGGCGATCGAGTCAGATTCGATTTTGCGTAATTTTAAAATGATTGCCGAACCATGGGATATTTCACGATATTCGCTTGGTGATTTTCCACATCCATGGCGCGAATGGAACGATGCTTATCGCGACTCAGTTCGCCAGTTCTGGCTGGGTGATCTAGAGCGTGGCTATGGCGAAGGTGTTTCAGATATAGCTAGCAGTATCAGCGGATCTAGCTCAATCTTTTATTACCGTGGGCCAACTTCATCTATTAACTTCCTTGCCGCCCATGATGGCTTCACTCTGCATGACATGGTGACGTATAACCACAAACATAATGAAGCAAATCTGGAAAATAATGCCGATGGCAATGACACCAATAGATCTTGGAATGTGGGTATTGAAGGTGAAACCGATGATTTAGGCGTTGAAACAATTAGGCATTGGCTCAAAAAATCGATGCTGGCAACTTTAATGCTCTCTTCAGGAGTTCCTATGCTCAATATGGGCGATGAAGTAAGCCGTTCCCAAAATGGATCTAACAACGCATACTCATTGCCAGTTACTTACACCGCAGAAAGTGAAGCGACTTTTAACGGTGGTTGGGCATTGCCATGGGATCTCAACGAAAAAGAGAAAGATATTTTGGCTTCGGTGCAAGAGCTTGCCAAAATCCGCGAAACTTACTTGGCCGATGTTGCTTCAGAGTTTTATACAGGAATCGTTGACCAAGGTACTAAGCGAAAAGACATTGCCTGGTTTTCTTTAGGTGGACACGAGATGGGTGATAACCATTGGCAAGATGAAGAAAAGCGGAGCATCACGGTCTTTGTTGAGGCCGATCCCAAACGTGGACTATTACTTTTGATGAACTCATCTAATTCAGAGACCACTTTTACTTTGCCAGATAATACGTGGGGTGAAGCTTTTCGTTGCATCTTCGATGCTTCAAAAGAGATTGCATCATATGAACCAGCAATCGCGCCTCCTGAAGCAAAGATTAAAGTTGCCCAGCACAGCGCACAGGTTTGGTTGGTTACTCGTACTAGGTAGTAATTGGCCTTTTCCAGTAAAGTAACAAAGGTGTTAGCGATTATTGCTCCGGGGCAAGGTTCCCAAACCCCAGGAATGTTTAACTCTTGGATTACAAATCCTGAACTTCACGAACTTTTATCTAAGTGGTCCATGCGTATAGATTTAGATTTGCTGCGCTTAGGTACAACTGCCGATGCCGATGAGATTAAAGACACCGCCAATGCCCAGCCCCTAATAGTTGCTGCATCATTGCTCGGCGCACATGCACTTGGCATAAAGAATTTTGCTTACACATCTGGTCATTCCGTTGGCGAATTAGCGGCGGCCGCTTTAAGCGGCGCAATTAGCGATGAAGATGCGCTGCGCTTAGTGCGTGCCCGTGGAATCGAGATGGCAAAAGCTGCGGCGCAATCCCCTGCTGGAATGTCTGCTGTATTAGGCGGAGATCGCGATTTAGTTTTAACCAGACTTGCTGAACTTAAACTCGTTGCAGCAAATGACAATGGCGGTGGACAGATAGTTGCTGCCGGTGATTTAACTGCCCTTGGCGCACTTGCAGAAAATCCACCCGAGGGTTCGCGTGTACGTGCACTAGCTGTTGCTGGAGCTTTTCATACAGATTACATGTCACCTGCCGTTGAACCACTAAGTGCGATGGCTGCAACGATTACTGCATCACCAACCAAGATCTCTGTTATCTCAAATAAAGATGGCGAAGTTGTCACTGATGGCACCGAGGTCTTAAATCGTATCGTTAATCAGATCGCTAATCCCGTGCGTTGGGATTTATGTATGCAAGCCCTTAAGAACTTAGGTGTTACAGGTGTCATTGAACTTCCACCGGCCGGAACTCTGGTTGGCTTGCTCAAGCGCGGTGCACCAGAGATCGAATGCTTTGCCCTAAAAACCGCCGATGATTTAGCCGCGGCTAAAGAGTTTGCAGGAAGGCACATCAAGTGATCAAATCAAATCCAACGACCAATAGCCAGATTCTTTCAGTTGGTTCGTATCGCCCAAAGCGTTTGGTACCTAACTCTGAAATTGTAGAGCGCATCGAATCAAGTGATGAGTGGATTCAACAGCGCACTGGGATTCAATCTCGTCGTTTTGCCGGGCCTGATGAAACCGTTATCACGATGGCCAAAGCAGCTTGTGAAAGTGCGCTCAAGCGGGCGAATTTAACAATGGCCGATATCGATACGTTGATACTTTCAACTATTTCATATCCTTATCAGGCACCAAGTGCTGCAACTGAGTTAATAAACGAACTCGGTAATCCAAAAGCTGCAGCCTTTGATATCAGCGCTGCATGTGCAGGTTTTTGTTACGGCGTTGGCATGGCAAGTGATTTAGTGCGTGGTGGAACTTCTAAAAATGTATTAGTCGTTGGAGTCGAGAAACTTTCAGACTTTACCGACCCAGATGATCGAGCAACAGCCTTTATCTTTGCCGATGGTGCCGGAGCCGTGGTTATTGGAGAAAGCACCGAGGCAAAGATTGGACCAACTATCTGGGGCTCGGATGCGGATTCGCGCGATGCAATCATGCTCAATCCTGCCTACACCGAATTTAGAAATGCTCCAGATAAAGGCGTCGCACAACTTGGTTGGCCAAATATTTCTCAGCAAGGCCAAACTGTTTTCCGTTGGGCCGTGTATTCAATGAGCAAGGTTGGTCTTAAAGCCTTAGAAGCTGCTGGCTTAACTGTTAATGATCTTGATGTCTTTATTCCACACCAAGCAAATATCCGAATCATCGAAACGATGGTGAAAGAGATGAAGCTGCCGGATACGGTTTTAGTCGCCGACGATATTCGCGTCAACGGAAATACTTCCGCTGCTTCGATTCCGCTGGCGATGGATATTTTGTTAGAGCAACACCCCGAGATGCACGGCAAATTAGCGCTGCTCATTGGCTATGGGGCAGGCCTTGTTTATGCGGGGCAAGTGGTGCAACTACCCCCCAAACCCTGAGATTTGCCCCACTTAAGCCTGTCGATACTCGTAAGTAAGCACTCTCGTCATAGAGAATTACCACCTGTTGATCCATTGAACTTATGAAGAAAAAGAAAAGGAACACATCACATGGCACTTGCACAAGCAGATGTACTAGCAGGACTTAAAGAGATCGTTGAAGAAGTAGCTGGAATACCTGCTGCATCAATTGAACTTGATAAGAACTTCACCGAAGATCTAGAAGTTGATTCATTGAGCATGGTTGAAGTTGTAGTTGCTGCAGAAGAGCGCTTTGGCGTGAAGATTCCTGATGAAGCTGTTACTGATTTGGTTACAGTCGGCGATGCAGTTAATTTCATCGTTAACGCTTCTAAGTAAGTAGTTAGTACTAAAAACAAATGTCTCGTCGTCGCGTAGTCGTCACTGGGCTCGGTGCCACAACTCCAGTTGGTGGAGACGTAACTTCTTCTTGGTCAGCGCTTTTGGCTGGCACAAGTGGGGTTCGTTCTCTCACCGAAGAGTGGGCACAGAGCATCCCAGTGCACTTCGCTGCGCGGGTAGCAGTTGAGCCATCAGAGCAGATGGAACGCATTGAAATCAGACGCCTTGATAGATCTGAACAATTTGCCCTTATTGCATCCCGTGAAGCCTGGAAAGATGCGGGTTCTCCTGATGTAGATAAGGAGCGCTTAGGTGTTGTCATTGCATCTGGAATCGGCGGAGTAACAACGCTGCTTGATCAATATGACATCTTGAAGGAAAAAGGTGCCCGCCTTGTAAGCCCACACACTGTGCCGATGTTGATGCCAAATGGTCCGGCTGCAAATGTTGGCCTTGAACTTCAGGCACGCGCAGGAGTCCATACACCGGTAAGTGCGTGTGCATCAGGTGCTGAAGCAATTGGTTATGCCTTCGACATGATTCGAAATGATCGCGCAGACATAGTTGTTAGCGGCGGCGTTGAAGCTGCAGTACATGCATTGCCAATGGCTGCTTTTGCGGCAATGAAAGCTTTATCAACGCGAAACGATGAACCACAGCGCGCATCACGTCCTTATGATTTAAATCGCGATGGCTTTGTTCTGGGTGAAGGCGGCGGTGTTTTGGTGCTCGAAGAGTACGAACATGCAGTTGCGCGCGGAGCCAAGATTTACTGCGAAATCGCTGGTCAAGGTTTGTCATCAGATGGTTATCACATTGCAGCTCCTGACCCAGATGGATCTGGCGTACAGCGTGCAATCAAATTTGCGCTGCGTGATGCTGGTTTAACAACAAAAGAGATCGTGCACTTAAATGCCCATGCAACTTCTACTCCTGCAGGAGACGTTGCCGAAGCAAATGCATTGCGCGCAGCTCTTGGATCTGAGGCTGACCACGTTGCCGTTTCTGCAACTAAATCAATGACTGGCCACTTACTGGGCGGTGCTGGTGCAATTGAATCTGTATTTATTGTAAAGACTTTGCAAGATCGTTTGGCTCCCCCAACAATTAACATCGAAGATTTAGATCCTGCCGTCACTGTTGACGTTGTTCGTGATAAGCCCCGTGCATTACCTGCCGGTGATATTGCAGCCCTTAATGACTCATTTGGTTTCGGCGGCCACAACGTCGTATTGGTATTTAAGAGCATATAAATGCCAACGCCAGAGCTTGACCCACGCGATCCCGAAAGCCGTATCGCACGCTTACTTGATGATGGAAGATTTGAATTCCTTATCCCCCGCACTGATTGCGGAATGGTTGCAGTAACGGGAGATATCAAGGGAAATAAAGTCGTTGTATTTGCATCCGATGCCACAATTAAAAGTGGAGCACTTGGTGTCGATGGTTCAAAAGTAATTGTTACTGCTTATAAAGCAGCCATGGGTGCGCAGGTCCCAATTATTGGCATTTGGCACTCAGGAGGTGCACGTTTAAGTGATGGCGTTGCATCCCTTGATGCATTTGGCGAAGTTTTCCAATCGATGATTTCGGCAAGTGGTCGTATTCCACAACTATCACTTGTGCTTGGACCAACTGCAGGTGGCGGCGCTTATGGCCCAGCACTTACCGACATTGTTGTTTTATCCCCCGAAGGTCGCATCTTTGTAACTGGTCCTGATGTTGTTAAAAGTGTTACCGGTGAAGATATTGATATGGCACTACTTGGTGGGCCTGAAGCGCACAAGAAGAACAGCGGACTTGCCCACATCATTGCACCAACTGAACAAGAGGCCATCAATGACATCCGCGATTTAACCGCCCTCTTTGCTAATCAGGGTTTCATGAAGGCCGATGTTGAAGATATTGATCTTTCGCAATTTGTACCAGATTCAAAGATTCGCACCTACGAAGTTCATCCACTTATTGATGCAATCTTAGATAAGGAAACTGAACATATCGAACTACTTTCAATGTGGGCGCCAAACATGACAACAATCATTGGCCGGTTGGGTGGTGCAACTGTTGGAGTTCTTGCAAATAACCCAGCACATATCGCAGGTGTTCTAGATGCAGCTGCAGGTGAAAAAGCTGCCCGCTTTGTGCGAACATGCGATGCCTTTGGAATTCCATTAATTGTTATTGCTGATGTGCAGGGCTTCTTGCCAGGTGCTGGTCAGGAATGGGAAGGCGCTGTTAGGCGCGGAGCAAAGTTGTTGCACGCCTTTGGCGAATCAGTTATTCCACGTGTTACTTTAATTACGCGCCGTGCATATGGCGGCGCATATGTTGCAATGAACTCAAAGGCACTCGGTGCAACACGAGTATTTGCGTGGCCCCAGGCAGAAGTTTCAGTGATGGGCGCAGTTGCGGCCGTTCGTGTTTTGCATCGTCGCATCTTGGCAGATCTTCCGCAGCAGCAACGCGAATCACTGGAGCTAGAACTTGCCGCCGAACATGAAAAGGTTTCAGGCGGAGTTGCACGCGCAGTTGAAATCGGCGCTGTTGATGAGATTGTTGAACCTAGATTAACCCGCAGTGCATTAGCTAAAGTTATTGCCGATGCACCACATCGCCGCGGTGCCCACGGCAATATCCCTCTTTAAAACTATTAGTTGGTATTAAAAGTAACTGAAACAGTAGCTGAGACAGTTTTTT
>CAITQC010000056.1 GCA_903894425.1 uncultured Actinomycetes bacterium | reverse complement strand
GGTTTGGGCTGTCTGTCTTTTAGGTGTTGGTTTCTTTCTTTTGTTCTTGCTGTTAAACACGTGAATTTATCTATCAATCCATACCCACAATCACTGAGTTTAAATTGCCTCCATTTGACCTGAGCATCTATTAGTTTTTTCTTATCCTGAGCATCCAGCTTCCCCATCAATTCCTTGTAAGTATTTTTAAGCTCTGCATCAGCGCTCTGGTACTCTTCAACATTCGCCTCCTGTGCATAAGCTTTGCCTGTCAGTAGTGATCCAATCAAGACACTGGCAATTAAGAATTTCAAAATAAAAATAAATAAGACTACATATTCCGGCAGACTCTTCTTCATTATCCTCTCCTCTTAATCTTCATGAACGTGAGTGAACTAAATAACTTTCCACATGAAACCTCTTTGAAAAAAGGGGGCGGCTCGGGGGGGAACCACGAACCACCGCCCAACCACAGCGAAGGGGAGAAAACACTGTAGAGTAAGTGTGACACTGGGGTTTTTATATAGTTCATCAAGGACTGAATATAGTTCTGCAGCAAGCTGCAACTGAGGATCGAGCAGACGATCTTTGCAGATACGATAAAGCAGATAGGGGTGATGGCTGTCAAAGAATCTGAAGGTTATGGCAGGAACATGGTTGCGGCTGTTGCTACGGTAGATGCCTGCATTCCCCATAAAAGAAGCCGATGCGATGGACTGTCAGAGCAGTCTCAAAGGCATCGGCTAATTGACCAATTAGCGCTGATCGAGGATAAATAGAAGTCAGAAGATTCTCCTTGTTATAGCCATCCTAGAGGCTTCAAACTCATCATGAATGACCCTTGTTTGATGAGAGAAACCAAATAGCGACACCTACGACACCTGCTATAAGAATATACATTTCCATGATTATCTCCTTGAAGGTGGAGACATTCAAGAACATCACCGACTGTCTACCCGCTCAAGCTCAGTTGCCATTCTCTCAGACCAGCCGGCGAAAATATTCATGAACATCTCCGTTACTGTTTAAAGAAGAACCTCTGCAGACTAGAAAATTCCCTAGCCTGTACCTTATTAGACTTTTTAAACAAAAATAAGTTCCCAGCATCTCTAGAATCAATAGTAGATGGGCCTGTCCTGCCCGCCAGTAGTGGAATTAGCGATCCTTTGGGTCTCCGTGACCACACTAAAAGACCAAAGATTGTTATACCCGTATTAGGCCTTTGTACTAATGACTGCACCCGAGATATTCTGCCCACCCTTCAAGTCCTGAAGCAAATTCTGAAGGAATGATTGCACACTAGGAGTGGTTGATGATGCCCCCCTTCCTTGTGATGTATCCACCGCACTCATCAATCCCTGGAAGCTTGAACTCAAGTTGCTGATTGCATCGGTACCTCTGATTGAGTTACTCGATGACATACTTGAGTTGCTGCTTGATGTACTCTGGCTGCTTGAAGAGAGTTGTTGCAACAGGCTCTGGATATTCGCCGTCAAGTTAGAGCCACCATGATGATGATGACCAATCCCTGATACAGAAGGGTTACCCATATTAGAAGGATTATCAGTTGCCGATGCCCCGTTGCCTGAACCCGTGGCCTGGTTCAGTGCCGCAAAGAGATTATGTAAAAATGGATTCAGTGCAGACTGCGGATCCTTAACAGGGTTTGTAGCTGAGGGTGAATTGGGTGTAACTGCTGCAGTGACAGCCCCTGCGCTACG
>CAITQC010000055.1 GCA_903894425.1 uncultured Actinomycetes bacterium | reverse complement strand
TGGTGTCTTAGGTGTCATCCTCTTTGGTTCTAGTTTCATTTTGTATAACTTGGCGGCTATCTCGGCCGATCCATTGGAAGATCTGCGCTTAAGTACAGATCCAAATCGAGACACTCAAATCTTGGTGCTAACACGTGAGCTTCAGCTAGACGTGCCCCCACCTTTGCGTTATTTCTTATGGTTAAAGGGTGTCTTCGGAATTTTTGTTGGTCGTGCAAATTTTGGAACTGGCCGCGATGGAGCTGCGGTTATCGACTCTTTGGCCTTGGCGATTCCCGTAACTTTGCGACTAGTTGTTGCGGCAACTGTCCTAGCTGCAATTCTTGGAATCATGATTGGTATTGTCACAGCGCTTCGTCAGTACAGCCGCTTTGACTACTCAATGACATTTATTGCATTCCTACTATTCTCATTACCTGTGTTCTGGGTTGCCGTACTTCTCAAGGAGTACCTAGCAATTTCCTTCAATGACTTCTTAAGAGAGCCGCAGATTCCATTTGGCTGGATAATTGGAATTGGTTTGGTCAGCGGATTGTTCTGGGCATCAGTCATTGGTGGGTCTCGAAAAACATACTGGACAATTTATGCCACAGCTTTTGCTATTTCAGCCACATTGGTAGCAGTTCTAGGATCTACCGGTTGGCTCATAAATCCATCCCTTGGACCAATTGTTGTCTTACTTCTGTCTATCGGAATCGCCTTTGGAGTCACACAGCTTTCTGTGGGGCTAACAAATAAAGCAGCGTTGCACTCATCATTGACGATCGCTGGGCTTTCGATTGTAGCCTTTTACCCAGCTAACTGGGTGTTTGATAATCACCCTGGAAGCCTCGGCATCTTCCTGATGGTCTGTGCGCTCATAACAACCGCAGTTTTTGTAGGCCTAGCCTTTTCAAAGATCGATCGCGCTCCGATTGTTCGAACTACGATTATTACTGGAGTTTTGTCTGCATCCTTAGTCCTCGTTGATAAGTTCATGCAAACGTGGAAGCCGTACATGCAGACCGATGCAATTAATTATCGCCCAGTTCCAACAGTAGGTGAAAGAAATGACCTCTTGGATACAACAGATTATTGGATTTCACAACTTGATGTTGTTACACACTTGTTCTTGCCAACCCTCGCACTGACCTTGATCGGTTTTGCTGGTTACATTCGTTTTGCTCGCGGAACATTGCTTGAAGTGCTCAATCAGGATTACATCCGTACCGCACGAGCGAAAGGTTTATCTGAGCGCACAGTGATTATGCGTCACGCTTTCCGTAACACAATGATCCCAATGGCCACTATTTTAGTAGCAGATTTCGCAGGCGTGATTGGAGGAGCCTTTATCACCGAGAGCGTTTTTGCTTGGGCAGGTATGGGAACTTTGGGCCTACAAGCAATTCGCGGCCAGGATCTCAACTTATTAATGGGAGTCTTTTTCGTGACGGCAACTATGGCGGTACTTGCTAACTTTATTGCGGATTTGCTGTATTCAGCCTTAGATCCACGTATTCGAGTAGGAAGTGGTGAATAAAGATGGCACGCAAATCAAAAGCTAGCGTCGAATCCACCGAAGTTCTATCAGGTGAAAACGCAATCCAAAACAAAGAGATTGAAGGCTTAAGTCAGGGTCAAATTGTTCGCAAGCGTTTCTTCCGCCACCGCGCCGCGGTGATTTCACTCGTCACTTTGATCGCAATTCTTGTTATGGCATTTACCGCTTTAGATTTCAGAGTATTTGGA
>CAITQC010000054.1 GCA_903894425.1 uncultured Actinomycetes bacterium | reverse complement strand
CGTTGCACTTATTACCGGTCCGAACCTTGCTACCGAGCTCATCATGCGCCAACCTGCGGGCGCAGTTGCTGCAGCCCCAACTATGTTACTTGCAGAAAAAGTCCAGAAACTCTTTGCAACCCCTTATTACCGTGTATACACATCTACCGATGTTTTGGGCTGCGAATATGCAGGCGCTATTAAATCTGTCATCGCATTGGCTGTGGGAATCTCAATTGGAATGGGCTTTGGCGAAAATACTCAGGCGATGCTTATTACTCGTGGCCTCAATGAGGTAGCACGATTGTGTGCAGCACATGGTGCCGATCCATTAAGTGCAGCTGGTTTAGCCGGGATGGGAGACCTTGTTGCTAGCTGTGGTTCACCGCTTTCGCGTAATCGCACTTTTGGTGAAGTATTAGGCCGCTCTGGTTCCATGGATTCTGCGCGCGAACATGTAGCAAAGACGGTTGAGGGCGTAGCCTCTTCCAATGCAGTTTTAGAAATTGCTCATCGAGTAGGAGTTGAAGTGCCAGTTATTGAAGCAGTAGCCGATGTCGTTGCTGGAACAATTTCACCATCTGATGCTTTAGATCGCCTTATGGAGATTACAACTCGAGCAGAAAACTTTATTCGATGAGCAAACTAAATGTAGCCATTATCTGTGGCGGTATTAGTAGCGAACATGAGATTTCATGTATCTCGGCTGGGGGAGTCCTCAAAGCCATAGATTCAAGTAAGTACACGGTAACCCTTATAGGTATTACCAAAGCTGGCAACTGGGTTTTGCTACCCAATGATTACCCATTAGAAATCAATCACGGCAAACTTCCAAACGTTGATGAGAATGCTGCAGCAATTGTTGCCGATGTGCATGGGTTTTCAGTATCCGGCAAGGCTTTAAATATAGATGTTGTATTTCCTGTGTTACATGGCCCTTATGGAGAAGATGGCACGATTCAAGGATTACTTGAAATCGCAAATCTGCCATATGTAGGAAGTGGTGTTTTAGCATCTGCCGTTGCTATGGACAAATCATTTGCTAAACCAATCTTTGCCGCAGCTGGTATGGATGTTGCAGATGGAATCGTTGTAACTAGTGCCGACAAACAGGTTGCAATCGATGATCTGGCTTATCCTATTTTTGTTAAACCAGCCCGCGGCGGATCAAGTCGTGGCACTCACAAAGTTAACTCTGTCGATGGATTAAATGCAGCGCTCAAAGATGCGTTTTTGTACGATCACAAAGTGATGATCGAACAAGCAGTAATCGGGCGCGAAATTGAGTGCGCTGTTCTTGAATCCAATGGAATTGCTCAGGCATCTATTGTCGGTGAAATCATTATTAGCAGCAAATTTGAGTTTTATGATTTTGAAGCTAAGTATTTAGATGGTGCAACTACGGCAAAGATTCCAGCTGATCTACCACCTGAAATTTCTGATGAAATTCGCAGAAAAGCTGTTCAGGCTTTTAAAGCATTGGGGTGCAGTGGCCTGGCTCGATGTGACTTCTTCTATACCGATAAGGGCAAAATCATTATTAATGAAATCAATACAATGCCAGGTTTTACTGGGACATCGATGTATCCAAAACTTATGGCAGCCAGCGGGGTTGATTACAAGAGTCTCATTAGCGCCTTAATCGAAACGGCTTTACTGCGCACAAATGGAGTTTTGGGAAACTAATCTCTTAAGCCTGATCAGATACGCCAACCCAGCGGTAATACTCACGCGATAGTAAAACACGGGCATTATGGCGGGGATTAGTAGTGATCTTAAGTGATTGCAAAATACGGGTAATAGTGTGCTCAACTGCCTTTTCGGTCACAAGGCGAGTCCTTGCAATTTCGGCGTTGCTGCCTCCGAGTGCGACAAGACGTAGAGTCTCAATTTGCACTGCAGTTAAACTGTGCAAAATTGAAGTAAAGGCCGATTCATCGGTGAAAGTTGCCCCGCTCACCCAACGTATTTTATTGCGATTTATCAAATCATCAATAGATCGATGAATGCCATCTACTAGAACATGCAGATCAATAACAGCGCTCTTTAGAATAACTTGCACGCCGTGGGGTAGTTCCTTTTCGGAGATTCCAATTAGACGCAGATCGGGAGCGCTAGTCAAAAATACTAAACCTAAATTTGAGTTGATAGCGCGCGCCTTTTCAGCCATCACAACTGCATGCATTGCATTTGTATCTAGTGAAATAACTAGGGCTGCCGGCTTACTTTCTTTGATTGCAGCTTCAACTTTAAACCAGTTGTTCACTAAATCAGTAACTTCGATTCCAATATTTTCTAAGGCGCATGTGGTTAATAAGGATTCATACTTATTCTCATCTACGAGTACGATACGAATGGCCACATGTCACCATAACTCATTGCCATCAATACCGCTTACTCAATAAAGTATTGAGGATACAGGGGCCTGCCCCCCCGCAAATCTATTTGATATCAATTTTTTGGGGGTTTACCCCATTAAAAATGTTAAATCGAGTATGGTCTAAGCATTGGGAAAACTTCCTAAGTTTTTCCAGATAGAGAATTCGAGTTGATGACGATGGTAGCGACAGGGAAGACGGCGCAGGCGGTTCTTGATCGCATCGCCATCATCGAAAACTCATTTCATCCAGGCATGGGTCTTTTTATCGCCCGTGGTTTTGATGAAGAATCAAATCAAACCCTTAAAACACTTGTCATTGACTCTGAAATCGCACTGGAGAAAACTCTTACTTTTAGGCCCGATGTAGTGATTTTGGATCTTGATTCAATGCGCAGAGTTGATGCATTAAATACCGCACTTGAAATTCGAAGGAACCTGCCTAGTCAAGTAATAATTTTCATGGCAGGCAAGGCAAATCCCATTTTTGTGCGTGAAGGAATGTTGTCGGCGCTCTGGGACAGGGTCTTTTGGCTCAATGAACCTTCGCGTAATCCTTCAGTCGTTCTCTCTGAAATTCTGCGTGCTTATAACGGTTTACAGCAGATTCGACCTTCATTTCTAGAGGCAGCGATCGATGAAACTAATTTTGCTGGATTGCTATCACCTCATCAACATCGCGTAATGCGCCTCATGGCACTGGGTGGGAGCAACTCTGAAATTGCACATGAATGCAAAGTAACTGAAAAAGCTGTCGAGCGAACTATTTCTACAGCTTCTAAGCTGCTGGAAGTCACTCCAGCTTCATCAACTACTAACCACAGAGTTAACGCTGCCAATAAATACTTACGCGCGTTGTTTTATTCAGAGACTTTGGAGATGTAGCCATTCACATAAACCGACTCAATTTTGTCTTCGCGTAATATAAGGAAATCCGCGGTTTTGCCAGCGTCAAGGGTTCCACGTTCGTTTTCGCGAAACATTTGGTAGGCCACATTGTTGGTGTAAAAGCGAAGTGATTCTTCTTTAGTAATTGCTTCTTCTATATTCCAAGGCTGCGTAATTCCAAGGCCTGGATTTGTACGCGTTACAGGTACATCTATAGCCAGCATCGGTATCTGACTAGTAATTGGCCAGTCACTCCCGTAGGCAATCATCGCTCCGGCATTAATCAACGAGCGCAGACGATATTGCTGGTTATTTCTTTGATCTCCAATTCGCGGAGCAATAAGTTCTTTATTCATCGGATCCAAATAGCACCACAGCGGTTGGATATTGGCGATCACCCCTAGCTGGCCAAAGCGCGGCAAATCTTCATCACAAATGAGCTGTGCATGGACAATCACTGGGCGCCGATCCCACTCTGGATTAATCTTTTGCATCGCCTCAATAGCGTTAAGAGCCTGCTTGACCGCAGCATCTCCAATTGCATGAAGATGAAGCTGATAGCCAAGTGCGTCGTAAGCAACTATGGCGTTTAGGAGTTCGGTGTCATTCCAAATAGCAATGCCAAAGGAGGTTGGATCATCTAGATATGGCTGCGTTAAATGCGCAGTTCCTGCCGATAAGGCTCCATCAAGTAAAAACTTAATACTGTTTGCTTGCAAGAGTTTCGAGTTATCAAGCTCCAGAGATTGCTGTCGAAGCTCATTAAATTCATCGATATCGGCGATCCAAGTAGTCGGCGTGGCCAAGAAGGAGAGGTTGCAAACAATTGTTAAATCACCTGATTGAGCAGCTGCAATATATGCGCGCGCCATATCTTTTTCACACCACGAATCAATGGCCGCCGTTACGCCAACTTTTAGATATTCAGTACATGCATATTTAATCGCGGCGATATCGCTTTCAATTGTGTTGGCCGGTGCATTCTCTAAAACTAAAGCAATCGCTGATGGTTCGCGCAAAGTTCCCTTAGGTGAGCCATTGTCATAGCGCGCAATAGTGCCGCCCTCTGGATCCTTCGTTTCTCGGGTGATTCCTGATAGTTCAAGGGCTTTGCTGTTTACCCAAATGGTGTGGTGATCAACGGCATGTAAAACGACGGGACGATCGTTTACAACTTCATCGAGCCACGTTGCATCAAAATCTCCACCTTCGATAATCGCCGCCTCGTAGGCACCGCCAATAATCCATGATTTGGTGGGGTTTGCTTCAGCGAAAGCTTTTACCGCCTGTTGGATTTCAACAACTGTATTGAGTCCATTTATCTGTGGCCCTGCAGCTTCGCGGCCAGCAAAAATTGGATGTGCGTGTCCATCTATAAATGCAGGGATTACAAATGCATCACGCAGATCGATAGTTGTATCGGCAGTGAATTCTTTGGCGCTTTCACCGGTAGCAACGATGATGGAATCTTCAATGAGTAAATCATGAAAGATTTCTTGGTCAGCAGACCAAAAGCGCGCGTTTGTAAAAAGCGTGCGCACGATGTTCTAATTAATTAATAAGTAACTGGGCAGGTCAGTGTGCGAGTAATACCGGCAACAGCTTGGACCTTGGACAAAATTAAACGGCCGAACTCTTCCATGCTTGCAGCCTCTGCCCGCATAATCACATCATAAGGACCGGTAACGCCTTCGGCCAGAGTCACACCAGCGATAGCTGAGACAGCTTTTGCTACGGATCCTGCTTTGCCGACCTCGGTCTGAATCAAAATGTAGGCCTGTACTGACATAAGAGTTTCCTTTCGTTGGTGAGCAAAGGCTACTTCAGAGATATGGCTACTGGCTAGTCGATTACTCTTAACCTTATGAACTTCAATGAGGGGCAGATTATCGGCGTACTTGCGCAGATTTTTGGAGGCAATCATCGGGGAGTAAAGCTGGGAATCGGCGATGATGCTGCCGTTGTTGCAACAGGTGAACACACAGTTATCACCACGGACATGGCCGTTGAAGGCACGCACTTTAACTGCCAGTGGTCAGGTGCCTTTGAGATCGGCCGCAAAATAACTGCCGCCAACCTCGCCGATATTTATGCAATGGGGGCCACTCCAACGTATTTAGTTGTTGCCGTAACACTGACTGGCCACGAAAACATGGAGTGGATTAGCGAATTAGCCGAGGGTATTAAACATGAGGCAAGTAGTTGTGGAGCAGTTGTAGTCGGAGGTGATTTAACACGGGGCCCGATTAAAGTAATTTCAATGAGCGCACTTGGTGAAGTCGATTCGCCAATCACGCGATCTGGCGCACAAGTGGGAGACTCGATTTATTTATCATCATTACCCGGATGGTCGGCGGCGGGCCTGGCATTTATAGAAGTTGATGAGCTAGATGATTTACAAAGATATGCAGTTGATGAGTTCTGTGCACCGACCGTTGACTATGTAATGGCAACGGCATTTGCAAATAATGGCGCGCATGCAATGTGCGATATCAGCGATGCTCTAATTATTCAGGCCGAACAAATAGCCAAAGCATCTGGCACAGAGCTTGCCTTTGATACAAAGGCTTTTGAAAAAGATAGCGAGTTTTTGCAGTTACGCGAGCTTGCAGATACTGCCAAAGTCGATCCCTGGCAGTGGATTTTTGCCGGGGGAGAAGATCATGTTTTTCTTGCTACGGGTAGAGATTTACCGGGACTTTGCGTTGGCGTTGTAAATGAGGGCAGTGGGGTAAGTGGTTTAGAAATGAAAAAAGCGCCAGATACCTGGCGCCATTTCAATTAAGAAAACCTAATTAACGAGTAACTTTTCCAGCCTTAAGGCATGAAGTACAGACGTTTTGGCGCTTTGTTGATCCCTTAACCAAAGTGCGCACACGCTGGATATTTGGATTCCAACGGCGACGTGTCTTTACCTGTGAGTGTGAAACATTATTGCCGAAGCTGGGCCCTTTGCCACAGATATCGCATGTTGATGCCACAGCGGTACTCCCTTTATTTGAGTGAATTTCCTTTAGCCCGTTACGGACAGAGCGAAAGGATATCGCGAGCGGCGGGGGCTACGCCAATTGGCAAAGAAGAAAGAGGTGGCCCTCAGCATATTGAGCGTGAATATATGAGCGTGAGGGCTGCCACAGCGGTTTTTAAGAAATCTTTTTCATGTGTAAAGCAAAATTGGCAACGAGCCGGTAGAGCGGCCCAGAATCGGGGAAATGGGTTCCATGAACTCCTTAGATCTAGCTAGATGGCAATTCGCCATCACAACTGTTTATCACTTCTTATTCGTACCAATCACAATCGGCATGGGCTTCTTAGTCGCAGGCCTACAAACTGCTTGGTATCGCACTGGCAAGCTGCAATATCTGCGTGCCACGAAATTCTTCGGCAAGTTATTTCTTATTAATTTTGCCATCGGTGTAGTTACTGGAATCGTTCAAGAGTTCCAATTTGGAATGAACTGGTCTTCCTATAGCCGCTTTGTTGGTGACATTTTTGGAGCACCACTTGCGATGGAAGGCTTACTTGCATTCTTCTTGGAATCAACATTCCTTGGTCTTTGGATCTTTGGATGGGATCGCCTATCTAAGAAACTTCACCTAGCAACAATTTGGATTGCAGCAACTGGAACTTTGCTATCTGCCTATTTCATCTTGGCGGCAAACTCTTGGATGCAGCACCCAGTTGCCTATACTTACAATGCAGAAAAAAACCGCGCAGAGCTAACAAATATTGTTGAAGTTCTAACACAAAAAACTGCGCTAGCAACTTTCTTTCACACTATTCCATCTGCAGCATTTACTGCAGGGGCATTTATCGCTGGTATCTCAGCATTTCTGATCATCAAGGGCAAAGACTTACAAATGGCCCGTGGAACCTTCAAACTCGGCGCGATCACAATGGTGGTTAGCTTCATCCTTGTTGGAGTTTCAGGCGACTTAACTGCCCGCGTAATGACTGAGCAGCAACCAATGAAGATGGCTGCAGCTGAAGCACTCTACGATTCAACTGCTAACGCGCCATTCTCTCTTCTTACTCTTGGAACTTTAGATGGATCAAAATCGGTATTCCAGATCGGCCTTCCTTCAGTTCTATCCTTTATGTCTACCGGTAACTTCAACGGAGTTGTCGAAGGCGTAAATGATCTTGAAGCCAAATATGACCAGCAGTACGGTGCTGGTAACTACACACCAAATATTCCCCTTGCTTATTGGTCATTTAGATTGATGATGGGATTTGGATTTATTGGTGTCTTCTTCGCACTCCTTGGTCTATGGCAGATGCGCAAAGGCGCAACACCTAAGGGCAAATGGTTCTATCCAGCTATGGTTTCGCTTCCATTCATCCCACTCGCAGCAAACTCATTTGGTTGGATCTTTACCGAAACTGCACGTCAACCTTGGGCAGTCTTTGGTCTGTACAAGACCGCTGATGGCGTGAGTGCTGTTGTTTCAGCTGGTGCGGTTTTGTTCACAATGATCGTCTTCACACTCTTGTACGGAGTCCTTGCTTTTATTGAAGTAGGACTTACTTTGCGAGTAATCAAGATGGGTCCTGCAGAGGAGCTTGATTATGCAGATCCTGCCCTTGGTGGAAGTGAAGACAAACAACTAGTGATGGCCTATTAAGAAAGGGGTATGGACATGTCATTTCAAACAGTATGG
>CAITQC010000053.1 GCA_903894425.1 uncultured Actinomycetes bacterium | reverse complement strand
GCTGTAGGTGTCGAATCTAACGATGAACTTTCTCTTCGCCGAAAGAGCAAAGGCGCTTAAAAGCCCATATTCTTAACTCTCACAGGTCAAGGGTGTCCTGTTTTATGGGTAGGGGATGTTTGCAATGGTTAGCAACGAGGCATTTTCACGTCGACATATAGGACCAACATCTACTGATGAAATGGCGATGTTGAAGCACCTTGGGTATAGCGATATCGCTTCTTTTATTCATGATGTAGTTCCATCAAATATTGCAGTTAATGGTGTTATCGAAACGGCTTTGGGTTGCGGAAAGAGTGAAGTTGAAGTGATTGCAGAGCTTCGATCTATCGCTTCAGAGAATAAGGTTTTTCGCTCACTTATCGGTACTGGTTACTACGCAACCATCGTTCCTCCTGTAATTAAGAGAAATGTTCTTGAAAATCCAGCGTGGTACACCGCATATACGCCATACCAACCCGAGATATCTCAGGGTCGCTTGGAGGCACTCTTTGCATTCCAAACAATGATTTGCGAATTAACAGCACTAGATATTTCAAATGCTTCGATGCTCGATGAAGGTACAGCAGCGGCAGAGGCAATGACACTTGCTCGACGATCTTCAAAATTAAGTGATGATGCAGTCTTTTTGATCGAAGAGCATGTTCATCCGCAGACAAAAGCCGTTGTTCTGACACGTGCAAAGCCACTTGGTATCACGGTCGTTGAGTTTGATTCAGGCCATATCGCTAGAGATGGTTACGACGGCGAGTTTTTTGGAGCATTGCTTCAATATCCAGACACCACTGGAACAGTCATTGATTATTCAAGTTTTGCTGACTATGCGCATTCGCGGGACGCGATTGTTATTGCCGCCACTGATTTGCTTGCATTGACCTTGATTAAGGCACCAGGGGAGTGGGGTGCAGATATCGCTGTAGGTACATCTCAACGCTTTGGGGTCCCGATGGGATTTGGCGGTCCTCACGCTGGTTTCTTGGCAGTACGTAATGGACTTGAACGTTCTATGCCTGGCCGCCTTGTGGGTCAAAGCATTGATGCAAACGGTAAGCCTGCATTTCGATTAGCACTTCAAACTCGCGAACAACATATTCGTCGCGACAAAGCAACGTCGAATATTTGCACCGCGCAAGTTCTCTTGGCAAATATGAGTGCTTTCTATGCGATGTGGCATGGCCCAATTGGTCTTGCGCAAATAGCGCAGCGAGTAAATGATTTTGCTAGCCGACTTCATGCAGCAACAGGAAATGCGCAAGATGTTGTCTTTGATACGGTGCATATAGTTGTACCCGATGCCGATGCAATTCATAAAAAGGCTATCGCTCTGGGAATCAACTTTGCAAAAGTAAGTGGTACAGAATTACGTGTTAGCTTCGATGAAGAGACAACGGAAAAGACATTTACCGACGTGCTCTCTATTTTGGGATTTCAAGATGTTGCCGGGCGCAAGATTCCTGCAAAGTTTCTACGCACCAGCAAATATTTAACTCACCCTGTCTTTAACACTAATCACAGCGAGACAGGCATGATGCGTTACCTGCGCAATTTAGCTGATAAAGATTTAGCTCTAGATCGAACAATGATTCCTCTAGGTTCCTGCACGATGAAACTAAACGCTGTCACGGAGATGGAAGCAGTTACCTGGCCAGAGTTTTCATCTCTACATCCATTTGCACCGGCCGACCAGAGCGCAGGTTCACGTAAGTTGATTCAACAGTTATCTGATTGGTTAGTCGCAATCACTGGTTACGATGCAGTGTCATTGCAGCCCAATGCAGGAAGTCAAGGTGAATTTTCAGGCTTGTTAGCGATAAGAAACTTCCATGATTCTCGTGGAGACCACAACCGCAACATCTGTCTAATCCCTTCAAGTGCGCATGGTACAAATGCAGCGTCGGCAGTAATGGCTGGAATGAAGGTTGTTGTTGTTGAGTGCGATGACAGCGGAAATGTTTCTGTTGATGATTTGAAGCAGAAGATTTCCGAACATGGTCTAGCACTTGCTGCATTAATGATCACCTATCCATCTACACATGGTGTTTTTGAAACAGCTGTCTCTGAAATCTGTGCTTTGGTGCATGATGCTGGTGGACAGGTTTACGTAGATGGCGCTAACTTGAATGCACTGGTTGGTCTTTCACAGCCTGGAAAATTCGGCGCCGATGTCTCGCATTTAAATCTACATAAGACTTTTGCTATCCCGCATGGGGGAGGAGGACCTGGAGTAGGTCCAGTTATTTCAAAAGCACATCTTGCACCGTTTCTACCAAATCATCCGATGGATCCACTGGCAGGACCTGCCACCGGCCCAGGCCCTGTCTCTGCGGCGCCCTTTGGATCAGCAAGTATTTTGCCAATCTCTTGGGCCTACATCCGCTTATTGGGGGGAGAAGGGTTAACGCATTCGACGCAAACTGCGATTTTGTCTGCAAACTACATCGCATCGCGCCTTCAAGATCACTATCCAGTGCTCTACACCGGAGCAAATGGTCGCGTTGCCCACGAATGCATTTTAGATATCCGTGAGCTAACAAAGGAGTCAGGAGTTAGCGTCGATGACATCGCGAAGAGATTGATGGACTACGGCTTCCATGCCCCAACGATGTCTTTTCCTGTTGCAGGAACCTTGATGATCGAACCAACTGAGTCTGAGGATATGGCCGAGATTCATCGCTTTATCGATGCGATGGTCTCGATCCGGGCCGAGATACAAGAGATTATTGATGGAAAGATAAGCATTGAGGGCTCGGCGCTGCGTCATGCGCCGCACACAGCGCTTTCGCTCGTCTCAACCCAATGGGATCGGTTGTACAGCCGTGAAAAGGGTGGATATCCCGTTATTTTGGATGGCCTCGTACCTGGAGAGTCGATTGGCTCTCGCATGAAGTATTGGCCACCAGTAGCGCGTATCGATGGTGCACATGGAGATCGTAATTTAATCTGTGCTTGCACACCTTTAGATGAGTATCGCTAGAAGTGAAGAGCTAGAGCTAATCTCTACAATTTCTTTATTACTTTACATAATGTAACTTATCGGCGATATGGATACAGCTTACGGGCGACCAGCATCAGCCATATAAGCGTTATTACTAAAGACCAATCTCCATACCTATCACTCGGTGATTTCTCATCTATGAGGCCAACTGTGGCAAAAAGATGATCAGCAACGCCCATTTTCGTACTTTGCACAAGATTTCCTCGGTAATCAATAACCGCTGAAAAACCTGTCGTTGATACAGAGAGAATATTTCTGGAGTGTTCAATAGCTCTGATACGAGTTATCGACAATTGTTGTGCGCTTTCCGGCGATTTTCCAAAGGTTGCACTATTTGTTTGCACCGCCAAAATATTTGAACCCTTGGCAGCATTTCTTACAATCAAATCATCTATGAGTTCGTAACAGATAATTGGCGCAATTTGTGCCTTGCCAATTTCAAAAGAAACTGAACGATGTCCAGGTGAAAAATCAACGACATCATCGGTTAAAGGTGAGATCTTGGAAGCTAGAGCACGTAAGGGGATGTATTCACCAAAAGGCGTTAGATGTTGTTTAGAGTAGACATTTTGATACTGTTTTGTCCACAATATCGATGTATTGAAAACCGCTCCATCTTTATCGACTATTGCGCCAACAATCATTGGTTGAGTGAATGAATTCAGCGCAGCACTGACTTGTTCGTTGGTAAATGGATCGACATCAACGGCGTTTTCAGGCCATAGAAGAAAATCAACATTAGGATGTTGCTCTAAGGCTTTGTGGCTCTCTTTCACATGATTGAAAAAGACCTGCGTTGCACGTGCATTGAAATCTAAACCATAAGCAGGAACATTTCCCTGAATAAGTAATGCGCTAGTGGATGAATGACTAACAACATTGACTGGGATAACAGCTAGCAATAGTGGAATCAACAGCCATATCTGTATGCGCGGTTTCGTGATTCCAAATATGAAAAACGCAATGAGCAAAACGATTGCAGAGAGGGATGCTGCTCCCCCATAACGCGCAAGAATTGAATACGGTGCATCGGCCTGCGAATAAGCAACACGTGCCCAACCAAAGCCACCAAATGGAAAATGGTTACGAATCTCCTCCAGCACAAGAAAGATGATGGGATAAGCACCTATCCCCCAACGACCGACCAGAGCTAGCGGTACGTAAAAAACTGCCAGACCAAAAGCAAGAATTAACCACGGCGTTGATCCGACATAGATGCTGGTCCAATGCAGTAGAACTAAGTTGAAAGTTAGCGCAAATGCAAATGCAGACAAGGATTTCTTGCTGCTTCTATTGATTGCAAAGATATGGAGAGCGATTGCAATTGGTGCTAACCACCATTTATTGATCGGTTCAAAGGCAGCTGAAAGAAGAAATCCACTAACTATGGATAGAAATAGAGCTACCAATCGAGCGCACTTATCAAACGATCAACGCTAGCGCCTAATCCGTAGCGTACCTTGAATTGATAAATCGCAGATAAATC
Organism: uncultured Actinomycetes bacterium; assembly: GCA_903894425.1. Classification (GTDB taxonomy): domain Bacteria; phylum Actinomycetota; class Actinomycetes; order Nanopelagicales; family Nanopelagicaceae; genus Planktophila. Next base: position 2,577 of record CAITQC010000053.1, on the reverse strand, counting down.
TGCAGGTGCTTTCGGCATAGATAGATCAACAGTAGGCAATGGTGCGTTTCGAGCGACCTGTACAACAGTCGGGGCAATCTTTAAGTAGTCAGCTCCTGCGATGATTTTCTTTGCTAGTGCCGGCGCTAATGATTCGTGTCCTGCATGCGCACCTGCTAAAGCATCATCAACGTTAGCAAAAGCATTTGCGATTACTGCAGCGCCTTTCTCGCCAATTCCTTTAACTCCTGGCAAACCATCTGATGGATCACCGCGAAACATTGCAAAGAGCGCGTATCGATCACCCGGAATTGCATATTTATTTTCAACATATGCGATGTCCACCAAATCATGTTGTGAGATTCCCTTTGCAAGATAAACAACTTTGATATCGCGTTTGTCATCGACCATTTGAAAGAGATCGCGGTCACCGGTAACAATACGGATAGGGCCCTTTTCTATTTCGGCATATGTAGCCATGACATCGTCGGCCTCAAAATCATCGACACCAACGACAGGAATTCCAAATAAATCGAGTAGGTCTAAAAGGATTGGAATCTGCGGGGTGAGAGTTTCTGGCTCTTCCTCTTCGTCGCCCTCCTCTTCCAAACGATTGGCTTTGTAGTCAGGGAAAAGTTCTACGCGCCAAGTAGGTCGCCAATCACCATCCAGGCAGGCAACTATTCGGTTTGGTTTATAGAGTGAAATTAACCGCGCCGTCATATCGACATATCCGCGGATAGCGTTAACGGGAGTTCCGTCAGGGGCCTGCATTGTGTCGGGCATTCCGTAATATGCGCGGTACCAAAGTGATGCACTATCTAGAAGCATTAATGTCATAAATCCCCCATGAGGAATGCGACTACTCCCCTATCAATTCGTTTAACGGCATCTTTGCATATTGGGCGCAGTTTTTCACTCGCGCCAGATATTTGATTCAAAAGATCTATGAGTTGCTTGGTAGAGCGCACAAAATCACCAACTGACATGTCAGTGCCTTTAAGAACATTTTGCAGTGAATTACCACTAGCCCAACGGTATGAAACCCAACAAAAGCCAGCGTCTGGCTCACGTTGCGTCTTAACTCCATAGTCGGTTTCAATCTCTTCTAGTTCGGCCCATAAGGAAATAACATCAGCTAATGCGCTAGAGACTCGAGGACTTGGCATTTTTGGCGCGGCATTATCTGCATTGCGTGACTCAAAAATCATTGTCGATACAACAGATAAAAGTTCTGATGCATTGAGATCATCAAGTACACCTCGGCGAATCGCCTCCGTTAGTAGCAAATCTGATTCTGCATATATCTTGGTAAGAATCTTCCCTTGCGCCGTTGGTTTCTCGCCCTCGATGTAGTTGAGATGCGTTAAAACCTGACAGATTTGATCAAAAGTCTTTGCAATCACATGAGTTCTGCTCTGAACGCGGGTTCGTAATCCATCGTTTTCACGGTTTAATCGACCAGCTTTTTCAGCTAGGCGGGCATGATCTTCACGTTCATTACATCCATGGCAACTGTGATTGCGCATGGATTTACGAAGATCTGATAAATCGCTTTCTAGGCGAGCACGTTGGCGATTATCAAAACTCTTCTTTTGGTCTCGCTTAGAGAGTAGAACTTCAACTTCCTTGATTTCTCTACGAATCGCTGCGTATTCAATGAAATCACCCATATGACATTTGATCTGTACAAGTAGTTCTTCGATCGCCGCATCATTTTTATGAATCTGCCGCGAAAGACCGACCACAGCCCTGTCAGCTTGAAACTGCGCGAAGGAGGACTCTAAAGAACGACGCGCTCGTTCGCGGCCGAAGCGCGCAATTAAGTTAATCGACATGTTGTATGTCGGTGCAAACGATGAACGCAATGGATACGTACGAGTTGATGCAAGGCCGGCAGCTGATGCAGAGTCAACAGTTGGCGACCATTGGATTACAGCGTTACCTTCGATATCGATGCCGCGGCGACCTGCTCGTCCGGTTAACTGGGTGTACTCCCCCGGAGTAATTGGAACGTGCGCTTCTCCGTTGTACTTGATCAATTTTTCCAGCACAACTGTACGTGCTGGCATATTTATACCTAAGGCCAGTGTTTCAGTGGCAAAGACAGCTTTAACTAATCCGCGCTGGAAAAGATCTTCAACCGCACCTTTAAAACTAGGTAGTAGCCCTGCGTGGTGGGCAGCTATTCCACGTTCGAGGGCATTTAACCACTCAGTGAAACCCAGGACCTCTAAATCTTCCTCAGCAATGTTCTGCGTATATTTCAATGCAGTTGTTCGAATTTCATTTCGCTCTTCTGAACTTGTCAGACGCAAACCCGCATGTAGACACTGTTTAACGGCGGCATCGCAACCAACTCTTGAGAAGATGAATGTTATTGCAGGAAGCAAGTTCTCTCGGGAGAGTTTGTCAATTATATCGGCACGAGTGAGTCGATCAGTTGGTTCGTTGTAACGACCTCGGCGATGCTTGCTGATAGCGGCCTTGCGAACAGCTTCTCGCTCGCGCTGTAAAATTTCAGGATTAATCTGTCCCGGTTTCTCAAAAAGATCGAGCAGACGATTACCGATTAAAACATGTTGATACAAAGGAATT
>CAITQC010000052.1 GCA_903894425.1 uncultured Actinomycetes bacterium | reverse complement strand
CGCGGTGTGAAGAACGCGCGCTTTACTGCCGCACAACTTGCAGCAGATCGTCGCCGTGGTTGGGCTCAATCGGTGGGTGAACGCGAAGCTGGCGTTACATCGGTATCAGCCCCAGTTAGAGGACCCAATGGAAAGGTTATCGCTGCTGTCAGTATTAGCGGGCCTATCGAGCGCTTAGGACGTCAACCTGGCCGCATTCATGCTGCAGCAGTTGTTGCTACTGCAGCTCGCTTGAGTGAATATCTAGCTCGCGAATAACGCGACCGATAGTTCCAAAACCAAATCCTTTGCGTTGTAAAAGCGATTGGATTCGGCGAATCTGAACCTCTGGTTCAAGGCGCGACATCGTTGAATATTTCTTCATTGCAAGTGAAAACGCTGTGCGGTATTCGGATTCATCATCGATCTCATCTAAGGCTTCATCGATAGAGTTTTGATCCACTCCCCTGGTGCGAAGTTCGCTGGCGATGATTCGCTTTGAGAGCTTCTTTGCATTGTGGCGAGATTGGGTCCATGCCTTAGCAAACTCCGAGTCGTTAATTAAACCGTTTTGCGTTAACTTATAGATTGTCGCCTGTGCAACTTCATCCTCAACGCCACGTTTTTTAAGGTGAGCCAAGAGCTCACCCTTACTCTTGGCCCGCGCTACTAATGCATTTTGTGCAATGACATAGGCGATTGAGTAAGGGTCAGCATCTTGGTCGACCTTTGAAAATTGAAGGCTAATTAGAAATCAACCTCGGCAGTGGCTTCATCGATAGCTGCAATGAGGTCGGCATCGACTTCAATTGGCACAAAGTGAGCGCGAATCTTGGTCTCAATCTCATTTGCTAGATCTGGGTTATCAAGAAGGAATGTACGTGCATTTTCCTTGCCCTGACCTAGTTGATCAGCCTCGTATGTATACCAAGCACCGGATTTCTTTACGATTCCAACTTCAACACCCATATCGATCAGTGAGCCTTCGCGTGAAATACCTGTGCCGTAAATAATGTCGAACTCAGCCTGCTTAAATGGTGGAGCCATCTTGTTCTTTACAACCTTAACGCGAGTACGGTTTCCAACTGCATCTTGGCCATCTTTTAATGTTTCGATTCGACGGATATCAAGACGAACTGATGCATAGAACTTCAAAGCTTTACCACCCGTAGTTGTTTCAGGTGAACCGAAGAAGACACCGATTTTTTCACGCAACTGGTTAATAAAGATTGCAGTTGTCTTTGATTGATGAAGCGCGCCGGTAATTTTACGAAGCGCTTGTGACATAAGACGTGCCTGAAGACCCATATGTGAATCTCCCATCTCGCCTTCGATTTCAGCGCGTGGAACAAGAGCTGCAACGGAGTCAACTACAACAAGATCAAGTGCGCCTGAACGAATAAGCATGTCCATAATTTCCAACGCTTGTTCGCCAGTATCTGGCTGTGAAACTAATAGCGCATCGATATCAACACCGAGCTTCTTTGCATATTCAGCATCGAAAGCATGTTCAGCATCGATAAATGCACAGATACCTCCAGCGGCTTGTGCATTTGCGATTGCATGCAAGGTAAGAGTTGTCTTACCTGAAGACTCTGGTCCATAGATCTCTACGATGCGACCACGCGGCAATCCACCAATACCAAGAGCGATATCTAGAGCGATCGAACCAGTTGGAATTACTTCAATGATCTGGTTTTGACGATCCGACATCTTCATTACTGAGCCTTTTCCAAATTGACGTTCGATCTGGGCTAAGGCTGTGTCGAGAGCTTTTTGGCGCTCGGTGTTTGCTTTTTCGGCTGCAGCGTCGTTGGCTTTATTGCTTTTTTCAGTAGCCACTTACTTTCCTTTCGATAGAACGTCTTATGACGTTTGGGTCTGGCCCAGAAGGTACGGAGACCCAACGACGGCTCACAGCGATGCTCACTGGGGTTGTGGGCAAAGCGCTTGTGGGCGGAGGTTGGAACCGCTCTGGTTGTACGGGTATAGGTTAACCGAACATCTGTTCGAAAGGTAGCAGGAGCCACTGACAAATTTGAGCGTGTCGTGGGTTCTACTCAGGCCCATACTTGCCCCATGCTGATTCTGCTGCCACCTAGCGAGAAAAAAGCAGCAGAGCCAGGACCGGCGATAACTCTTTACATCGGGGTGCTTTATCAGGGACTGGGCTGGGCGTCGCTTAATAAAGCTGCGCGTAGCCGTGCAGAGAAATCTATTGCAATTATTTCTGCAAAATATGGAGTTGTACGACCTCTTGATCTGATTGAGCCTTATAAAGAAAAGATAAATACGGCAAAGATGCGAGGAGCCATCACACAAGAGTTGGAAAGTATTGAAACAGATTTAATTGTTGATTGTCGATCTTCCACCTACCAGGGCGTTTGGAATCCCCCAGCCAACAAATGCGTTGAAATTAAAATCTTTACTCAAGTCGATGGGGTAAAGAAAGTAATTACACATATGTCAAAGAAAACCCGAGGCGAAGTCACGCGGTTGTTGATGCTTTCAAAAACAGTGCCGACCAATCCGCAAGAGTTAAAAGATATTGTTGCACTAGATTTTACATGTGAGCTAATTGAAGCAAATGGTAAGAAACCTTGGATACTAGAAGTTATCGCGCAGTAATTATCGTCTCTTAAAGCCTTTAGGGCATTTTGGATTAACTGCCCTTACTTTCTTTATAGTTTTTCCCTTTACGCATGTGATACTCGTAGCTTTAGGCGCAGCTTTGGAGATTGATGCTTTTGGGGTTGGAGTTGCGACAGGGGTTGGAGTTGCAGTTTTAGTCGCAATAGCCGTTGGAGTCTGAAGATTGGAAGAGATGTACTGCTTAATTGCAATTGGGACATAGCCATATTCAAGTCCTTTTGGCGGCGTGACTAGCATTCCTTGATCAAATGTTGCAAGCGAACCTTTTGTCGGCTCCGACATTAGTGCCGTGTGAGCCCACTCTTTTTGAATTTTCTCAATTGAAGACTGCAGATTCGTTTTCTCGTTCGCATTTAATTCAAATCTTTGAAGCGCGGGTTGGTCAACAAATTTGTACCATCGATAGACAACTTGGCTTCCATCGCTCAAATCGGTAGTAAAATCTGAAGAAGCACTTGGAGATGCATCCCACCATGATGGATATTGGTACACATAAGTCGATTTAGCTTGCGGATTTCCAAAACTAGCCTTTACTAGCGCTTCGGGAGCCTGCGAAGCAGGAACTTCTGATTTCGTATCCCCCAATTCGACAAAATATTGACCTAATTTAACTAATCCAGATTTTCCAGGGGCGCTAAAACCATATGCATCGCCGCCATCGAATGTCTTGGCTGAAAGTAACTGAGAGAGAGTGCCTAAGGTTTTTCCGTCTTGATAAACCTTTGGCGAATTTCCTTTAAGTTTTCCTGCAAATACTTCCTGATTAGTTAATGCTGTTGGCAAATTCCCGGTACCACCTAATGCGTTTTTCAAATTTGGACTAATTGCTTTAGATGTATACGCCCTGAAGTCACGTGAGATTGAAAAATTACCATTTGAATCTACTGGAAACTCTAAATCCGGTATTTTTGTATAGATTTTGCCAGCGGAATCAACGTACTTGTAATAAGGAATTGAATTCCATTCTGATGCCAGACCTCCCACGCTTCCTGATTTCATATCCATAGTCATGTTTTTTTGGAGTGGATTGCTGATCGATCCATCAACCCAAAATTGGGGAGCAACAAATACCAACGGGCCTTTAAAATTACTTGAGTTCATAAAAAGTGTCCACGAGTTATCGCCGGATTGTGACCCAAAGGCATGATCAAATCTTGGTAAGTTAAGTGAATGCCAGGTGACCCCCAGTTGCGGAGCAGAATCATCCTTCTGAAAAACCATTCCATCGGGTGGCATTAATATTTGATTACTGATCTGAATTAACCCTGTTTGATCCCGGGCAGTTGGGGTATTGCTAAAGAAACCCCACCCCGGAGTCGCAAGTTGCGTTGTGTAACAGTTTTGTGTCACGTTTGCCATGTACTTGGGATAAACAGTTCTAAATTTCTCCCCTCCCCACCAACCCAAGCTCCCCTCAATTGTTTGGAATAAATGGAGTCCGTATGTACCGTTATTAGGGTTACTCGCAGCATTTTTAACCCAAGCATCTGTTCCAGTTTCACAAAGTTTTTGTGCAGTGCTTGCAGAAGCAGTCTCATTGTTAGGAACAATCCATGTTGAACTTAGACCTAATTGAAAGTTATCAACTTGAGTTGCAGTCAGGGCCCACAAAGTTGAATACCAGCCAAAACCTGAACTAAAAGTTTCGGGTACGGGGGTTTGCAAATCAGCAGTGACGTAAAACCCTGGTCCATCCTGGAGTGCAGATGATCCAAGAATTCCTCCACCGTTTTTAAACTCCGGAGCAGGCATAGGTGTTGGATCTGATGTTGCAACAAACACCGGACTAATTAACGGCTTTAAAGAATTGTTTGACCCATTTGAGCTTTCAATTGCTCCTGCATCATTTACAGATTCAAATTCATATGAAGCGAGCAAAGAGGTATCTAAAATTTCAGCTCCCGCTTGTGTGTCAGCGTATACCTGGGTTGGAGTCCTGACTGTTTTCCAAATTCTTAAATTATCTATACATCCATTTATTCGTTCTCCGGCAGAAGGGTCATACTGCGCTCCGACTCTAGTATTTGTACCCTCTTGATTGAGTGAATAATTTGAGGTCGCAGAAAAGACTTTTCCATCAAGATAAAAATTGCCAATACCTGTCGCACTATGGGTTAGCGCTATATGAGTCCAGCTTTTTAGGGGCATTTTGGCACCCGTATCGATCCAGGTATCACCCGCGCGAATTCCTAAATCTGGGTTAATCCCAATATAGAAAGAGTTTGGCTGACCTCCTTGAGAAATAATCTCAGCATAAGTTTTTTCATTCTTGTTTAGGTAAAAATCAAATTCAATTGTGAATTCTGAAGTAAGTGGTATCAATTTAGTACTTGCCTGCAAATATTGAAGTGAGTTTAAAGATAGACACTTATTATTAGCTAAGGCCTGCGATTCGATGAATTGAAGTGGTAGAAGGGCGAGTATTGCAACAAGAAAGACTTTTCCCATTCGCATCACTTTAGCCTATCCCCTAACTTCTGGAGTTTTCTAAAATAGCTGCAACGACTTTCTCCGGGTGATCCCACATGGGAGCGTGGCCACAGTTATCGATAACTAACCATGAGCTGTGCGCTGGTGCCAGCGAGCGCTCTTGCGAATCCGGATAGGGCAACGTGTTATCGGTGTCACCGAAAAGAATCGTTACTGGAATTGAAACTGGAACTTGGTCATCAAAGCGTTTTCCTAACATGCCATCCCACGCAGAAAAATATCCCTTTGCGTTACCCATTGCATAGGCTGCGTCATAACAGATTTCATAGCTAAGTTCTTGCCACTTAGGACTAACCGTGGAATAACCAATCTTGCGCATAGCACTTAGGTGCAGACCTGATTTAATAAAGGGTTTTAGCGCTTTGGCCATGTAATACGACTGAGCCTGGTTTGGCAGTCGCCTTGATGCAGGCTGTAGCCATAAACCAGCAGGTGCAAGGCCGGTCAAGGTTTTAATACGTTCAGGTTGATCTGCAGCCATTTCAAGTGCGATCCATCCACCTAACGAGTTGCCGGCCACATGAAATTGGGTGATTGCATATTCACTCTCTATCGTGTCAAAGATAGCTCTGCCAAGAGATTTTGGATCCATAGCCTGAGTTGAATCAAGAGGTGACTGACCATGGCCGGGTAGATCAACGGTTATTACTCGAAAACTCTGCGAAAGCATGGGGGTGATGGGTTTAAAGGCAGTAGCTGCAGATCCCAAACCGTGAATCAAAACCAGCGGTGGGTGCGCCTCATTGCTCTGTGTAAGGGTAGTAACAAGTTTCATAGTTAGTATTTATATTTTTCTGTCTCTTTAGGGTGGGCACGACATACTGCTTTCCAAATCTCATCTGCCTCTAACCCTGCAGCTAAAGCCTCATTAACTGTTTTGCTGCCGAGTTCAGAGATTGCAATATCAGTTGGAAAAGGTGAATGCGCGCCGAAGGAGAGCGTTATGCGCTCTCTTAAATCAGAGATTCGCACGAGCTACTAAAAACTCTGCCTGCAGTCGTGAATCTTCAACGGTGAGAGGTTGCAGCACTTGACCAATAAGCCAGCGCATCGCACAATCTGCCAAAATCTGTGAACCTAAAATCATTGCAAGTGCATCATTGAATTGAATCCACAGCGGGTTGCTTGTTGCTGCAAGCGCCTGCGCTAGCGGTGCTGGATCACTGGTGCGCATATGTGCTAGCGCGCTATCGCAAGAAACCTGAATTGACAGTATTTCCAGGGCATCGGTTGGATTGGATGCCGATTGTGCGAGTGCAACCAAGCGGCGGATTTCAGAGTCACATAGTGCGCCAAGGACTGACTCTTTATCGCGGTAGTGGTTATACAGAGTTGCGCGAGAAACCTGGGATGTATCCGCGATTTCGATCATGGACATCTTTGCTAAACCAACAGTTGCGATTAAATTCTTTGCACCTTCTAGGATTGCACTTTGTGTGCGGCGATGCGTTGCAGCTTGTGGTGCGTATTTATTAAGCGGCATCGACGACAGTAAGAATCACGGTCTCGCGGCTTGCAAGTTCGGCAGCTACATCGCTAAATACACCTGAGAGTGAAAGACCAAGTGCTACACAGATCGCGTTTAAGAGTTCAGAGGAAGCCTCTTTCTGTCCGCGTTCGACCTCAGATAAGTAACCAAGTGAGACGCGTGCATCACGGGCAACATCGCGCAAAGTGCGATTTTGAGATGTGCGAGCAGAGCGAAGGGTCAGTCCAACGGCTTCACGAACTAGAACCATCTGCCTGCCCTCCCTATTCAATTACTAATTACGATGTCTAAGGATACGCGCAAAGGTGGCAATGGCGCTTGCTGTAGCTGCGTTTCGTACAGATTCTCGCTCACCCGACAAAGATAGTTCGATCGTCTGACAGATGGGCCCCTCAATTGCTACCCAGACTGCGCCAACTGGGTGTCCATCTAATGGGTTTGGCCCAGCCACACCCGTGGTTCCGATCCCCCATGTTGTACCAAATGAGTTAATTGCTCCGCGCGCCATTGCAACTGCAACCTGTTCGCTGACCGATGTGTGTTCTTGGATTAATGCAGGATCAATGGATAGATGCGAAATTTTAATCTCATCACGATAGGCAGTTACTCCACCAACAAAAACATCGGATGCTCCGGCCACTGAGACAATTGCAGAGCTAACGGCGCCGGCAGTTAATGATTCTGCCGTGCTCAAAGTTTCACCACGTGCACGTAGAGTATCAACTACTTCAGCTGCAAGCCCGAGAATTTCGGCAGGTAGCACCATATCGACTCCTCCTAGCTAGTTGTTCTAGTAAACGCCGATTTTACATAGTATGCGCCACTAACGATAGTCATTGCTATAGCTATATACATAAAACCATCACGGAACCAGAACAACGATGAACTCAAAGGCAGAATATAGAAACCAACGCCGAAATTTTGTAAAGAGGCTTTGATCTTTCCGCCTTTATTGGCCGGGATTACCCCGCGATTAATAGTTGCTAAACGCAAGAAGGTAATGCCGATCTCGCGAATCAAGATTACGGCCGTGATCCACCAAGGCAAGCGTTCAAGAATTGAAAGAGAAATCATGGCCGCACCAATCATGACTTTATCGGCGACCGGATCTAAGAACTTTCCAAACTCTGTAATAGTGTTACGGCTTCGAGCTAACTTTCCATCAAGTACATCACTCATACCAAGAATAAAGAAAACTATCCACGATATGTACTGCCAGGTTGCGTCATCGCCGCCATTTTTAAAAAGGGTAAAGACACCTACCGGTACAAAAAGTAACCTCATTACGGTGATGAAGTTAGGTGTAATAAAGCCCGGTAACTTCATAGTTCTTTGGCCACCAAGTCAGCGCCCATTGAATCGATCACCACAGCATCAACATACTGCCCCACTGCAAAATCTGTTCCAATAAAACTTGTACTTCCATCAACTTCTGGACCTTGATGCCCGGCTCGCCCCTCTTGAAGATCGGCATCTTCAATTAGAACTCGAACTGTTTCACCGATTCGGGCCTGTGCGCGCATAGAAACCATCTCATCTGCAAGTGATGAGAGTGACTCAACTCGCTGGGCAATAACTTCAGGATCAATTTTCTCTGCAAGATTTAGCGCTTCCGTATTATCTTCATCGGAATATCCGAAAATTCCAACTGCATCCAACTTAGCCTGTGTTATAAATGTTGCTAGCTCATTGAAATCCTCTTCGGTTTCACCCGGAAAGCCGACAATAAAGTTTGAACGGATTCCAGCCTCTGGAGATAAAACTCGGATCTGGTTAATCAAATGCAGGAACTTTTCGTTATCACCAAAACGACGCATCCGACGCAAAACCGATGGCGCGCTATGTTGGAATGAGAGATCAAAATATGGAACTGTTTTAGGTGTTGCAACCATTGCCTGAAGAAGGGTGGGGCGCATTTCCGCGGGCTGCAAATATGACAGTCGTACGCGCTCTACACCTTCAATAGCTGCGATTTCAGGCAGAATCTTCTCCATTAACTGCAGATCGCCTAAGTCTTTTCCATAAGAAGTAGTGTTTTCGCT
>CAITQC010000051.1 GCA_903894425.1 uncultured Actinomycetes bacterium | reverse complement strand
CGGCAAGAGTTGATTTACCGTGATCAATATGGGCAATGATGCAGAAGTTGCGAATCTGCGCCGGATTAGTTGCTGCTGGTTGCGGCGCCTTAGCAAGTGAAATTGCAGGCATGAACCTAGCCTCGCTTTAAGATCGAAGAAGAATTAACGTGCGCCGGCTTTGGCAGCTGCCTTAGCCATTGATGACTTCTTATTTGCTGCAGCGTTCTTGTGAAGAACGCCCTTTTGAACTGCAACATCTAGAGCCTTTGAAGCTGTGCGAAGTTCAGTTGTGATAACTGCTGCATCGCCTGCTGTAACTGCATCCTTGAATTTACGGACAGCGGTCTTGATAGATGAGCCCACAGACTTGTTGCGAAGGCGTGCCTTCTCGTTTGTCTTGATGCGCTTAATCTGAGACTTGATATTTGCCACGCTGTAGTACTCCGAACTTCTAGGTGTAGTGAAGGGGTAAAGGTTACCTGTTAGTGCCCGAAGGCTCAAATCAGGCGGTAATTATGCCTGAAGAGGCTGCTCGGCGGCGCTTTCGCCCACCAGCTGGCTTCTGCTCAGCAGGAGCTTCCTCCACCTTTGATTCAACGGTTGAATCATCAGTTGAGTTGAGAGATTCATGGAACTCATGCTCAGTGGCATCTTTTTCCTCAGCATCTTCATGCTGTGAAGATGGAACATCAAGTTGAGGCATAGGCGCCTTCATCTTTACTGGCTCCATATGGATATGAATTCCACGTCCGCTACAAGAATCACATGTCGTTGAGAAGGCTTCGATAAGTCCCTGTCCGACGCGCTTACGTGTCATCTGAACAAGGCCAAGTGAGGTTACTTCAGCAACCTGGTGCTTGGTGCGATCGCGGCCCAAACATTCAACAAGACGGCGCAAAACCATCTCGCGGTTTGATTCCAAAATCATGTCGATGAAGTCGATAACAACGATTCCACCAAGGTCGCGCAAACGAAGTTGGCGCGCGATTTCTTCGGCAGCTTCTAAGTTGTTCTTGGTAACAGTTTCTTCAAGGTTTCCACCCTTACCGATAAATTTACCGGTGTTAACATCGATAACAATCATGGCTTCGGTGCGATCGATAACAAGTGAGCCACCTGAAGGCAAATAAACCTTGCGATCAAATGCCTTTGCTAACTGCTCTTCAACTCTAAAGTCGGCAAAGAGATCGCCAGTACCTACGTACTTTTCGATTTTTGCAGTGAGCTCTGGTGCGATAAATCCAAGATAGTTTGTAACTTCATCCCATGCCCCAGCGCCTTGAACGGTTAACTTGCGGAAATCCTCATTGAAGATATCGCGAATAACACGAACAGCAAGATCAGGTTCTTGATACAACGCAGCTGGTGGATGAAAGTTAGCGTTTTGACTCTTTGCGTAGATGTCTTCCCATTGTGCCTTCAAACGTGCCACATCATTAGTTAGTTCTTCTTCGCTCACTCCTTCAGCTGCAGTACGCACAATGACGCCAGCTTCTTCAGGGATTAAGTTTTTCAAGATCGCCTTAAGACGTGTGCGCTCTGTTTCAGGCAGACGCTTTGAAATTCCAGACATTCCGCCACCAGGAACATAAACAACGTAGCGTCCTGGAAGTGAGATCTGGCTAGTTAAACGCGCACCCTTTTGGCCAATTGGATCTTTTGTTACTTGAACCAATACTGGCTGGCCAGTTTTTAATACGGTTTCAATTTTGCGTGGTTCAGACTCTGAAATTCCGGCAGCATCCCAGTTAACTTCACCGGCATACAAAACTGCGTTACGGCCCTTACCAATATCAACGAATGCGGCTTCCATTGAAGGAAGTACGTTTTGTACGCGACCTAAGTAAACGTTTCCAACATAAGAAACATTGCTATTGCGGTTTACGTAGTGCTCGACCATTACGCCATCTTCGATTACGGCGATCTGTGTGCGATCTGCAATCTGGCGAACTAACATTTCACGATCAACGTTTTCGCGACGGGCTAAAAACTCTCCATCGGTAAGAACTGTTGGACGTTTGCGGTATGGCTCACGATATTCAGAGCGAGCGCCACGGTCATTGCGATCGTTGCGATCACGGCGTCCACCGCGACGGTCATTGCGCTCTGGTCGTTCGGTACGAGCTGGCCGTGCTGGGCGTTCGCGAACTTCGCGGACCTTAACAACTGTTGCAACACCATCTTCATCAATAACTTCACCGGCAGTTACGCCTTCGGTATCCCCAGCTGCGCGACGACGACGGCGGCGGCGATGTGTTACGCCTTCAGCATCTGTGCTCTCTTCTTCACCTTCTACAACCACTTCTTCATTTGTTGCAACATCGGCACCTGGCTTTCGGCGGCCACGGCCACCTCGACGGCGACGGCGGTTACGGTCGGCGCGATCTGCGCTCTCTGCTGTGCTCTCACCTGGCTCAGTTGCCTCAGCCTTTGGAGCTTGGGCAGGTTCAGCCTTTTTGCGAGGCGCCTTTGCAACTGGCTTATCGGGAGCTGCTTGAAATACTGGAACCGGAACTGCCGCTTTTTTACGCGTAGCTTTCTTGGGTTCTTCTATCGTTACTTCAGCAACTTCTGCTTTAGCTGAAGCTTTCTTAACCGCACGCTTGCGCGGTGTTTTAGGCTCAATCGCCATGGCACCAAATCCTCTATGCGTCTTTTACAACGCTTATCTCGTTAAAAATCACCTGTTTTAGGTTTTTCTTACCTGTTCGCGCTGGGCTTTTGCCGCGATGGATTCGCGAGCCGCGCTGAACTAGGTGGCCTCAGTATGGCAGATGAGGGGCGGATTTACCTACTTCTTACTCACTTCTGAGTTACTAGCCCCTTGAACGAGCGTGGACGTTCTGAAGTAGCCCAAATCCAATTAGAGTGGCAAACATTGATGATCCGCCATATGAGACAAATGGCAGAGGAACACCAGTCATCGGCATTAATCCTAAGGTCATTCCAATATTTTCAAAGAGTTGAAATGCATACCAAGCAATTACTCCAGTTGTCACTAATCGCCCAAAAGGATCGTTTGTTCTGCGCGCTATGGAAAAAGATCGCATCAAAATAACTAAATAGAGCAAAACAATTAGCCCACTACCAAGAAAACCTAACTCTTCACCAGCTACTGTAAAAATAAAATCAGTCTGTTGTTCAGGAACAAATCGACCATTAGTTTGTGGGCCATTAAATAACCCAGTTCCGATTAAGCCACCTGAGCCAACAGTGATTCGCGCCTGGCGCAGTTGATAGCCCGTACCTTGAGTATCAGCTGTTGGATCCACAAAAGTTTGTAAACGCTTTACTTGATATTCGCTAATTACCCCAGATTTAGTTGCAACGACGGCGCCTAAAACTGCAATGAGCAAGAGTCCAATTACCCACTTAGTTGGGGCTCCAGAAACGGCGATGATTGTTACGACCGATGCCGAAATAATAAAGACCGTACCCATATCTGGCTGCAAAAGAATGAATACAACTGGAACTGCGGCAATAACTAATGCCTGCAGTACATCTGTAGTACCGGGTTCGTTGCTATCGTGCGATCGTTCCGACAAAATCATAGACATTCCGATAATGATCGAAATCTTTGCCAACTCGGCAGGTTGAATTTGAAATCCGCCAGGTAATGCAATCCATGCCTTTGCGCCATTAACCTCGCTGCCAAGACCTGGAATCAAAACAATCACTAATCCAATTACACCTAAGCCCCAAACGATAGGTGTATATGCGCGAAGTAGACGATAATCAATAACTGTTGTTCCATATGCCAGCAATGCGCCAATTGCAATATTAATAACGTGGCGCTTGAGGTAATACTGGGGATCCAGCCCATTTCGTGCATACCAATCACGGGTGGCTGCGTAAACCAAAAGAGTTCCCATAAATAGCAACAGCCCAACGGCAGCAGTCAATATCGGATCAAAGCCATGAAAAATCGAGGTTTTATTCTGTCGGTAAATGCGTTGACGCGCAGCTATCTGACTCATGGAACCTCCTTTGGTTTTGTTGCAGGTGAAATCTTTGGCAAAGATGTCGGCGGCTTTCCAGTTGGATAAATCGCTGCCCCTGGGACAACTTTATTGCCTCGCACTCCAAAAAGAGCTTCATAGATATGTCGAACTCCAACGCCAGATGTCGATGCACCAAATCCACCCTGGCCAACCATCATGACGACTGCAAAACGTGGGTTCTTGCTTGGCGCAAAGGATGCAAACCAAGAAGTGTCATCTTTAGTTGAGCCATTTGGATTCTTACCAAATACCTGACCAGTACCCGTCTTGCCACTGACTTCAATGGGAAATCCAGAAAAGACTCCTGCACCAGTTCCGCTGACAACTACTTCGCGCAATGCTGTCTGCAAGAACTTGATTGTCGATGGCGCTGTATCGAGAGTTCCAAGTTTGCTTGGCTTAATTGTTTTGACAACGGTTCCATCGGTCTTTACAACGGCTTTACCAACAGTTGCCTGCCAAATTGTTCCACCATTGGCGATTGCTGCATACATCTGAGTTAGCTTTAAAGGCGTAACAACAGTGTCACCTTGGCCAATAGAAAAGTTCACTGCATCTCCGGCTCGGATCTTGTCACCATCGACACAGTTTTCAGCCGCTAGTTGAAGAAGGAAAGGAGTTTGTTGGGCCTTGGATGCTCTTGTCTTGTAATTGCAGTAAAAATCCTTATTCTGCTCAAACCAACTCTTCTTATATGCACGATCTGCAAGCCGTGAAGTTGATTCGGAGGGAAGATCAATTCCTACTTTCTGCGCCAAGTGGAAAGTTTGCGCCGCTTTAAAGAAGTAATCCTTGGGGTTGGATTTAGGCCTTAATCCCCCATCGCGTAGCCATTCATCAAAGGCGATTTGATACCACAAAGTGTCACATGAAACCGCAATCGCTTTCTTCAAGCTCATACGGCCCTGGTCTTTGCTATCAAAGTTTTGAAATGCACGGGTACCGACTTGAACTTGCGAAGGGCAGTTGTAAGAAGCATTTAAGTCATAACCGGCGGCGGCGGCGGCCACAACAGAGACGGATTTGAATGTTGATGCTGGTGCAAATAAACCTTGTAGTGCACGGTTAAGTGCAGGAACTGCTTTCTTCTCACTAAAAAGATCTGATGCCTGTTGGACCGTTAAACCTTTTTCAAATGCATTGGGATCATAAGTTGGATACGAAGCTAGGGCTAAAATTCGCCCTGTTTTGATATCCATAACAACTGCCGCGCCGGAATCAGATGTGTATCCATTTGCGCGCCCTCGTTTAACTGCATCAGCTAATGCGGTTTCGGCAGCTGCTTGCAATCTAACGTCCAAACTTGTTATTAGATGATTCCCAGCAATTGCTTTTGTATTTTGACTCTCGCGAGTTATAGCTTCTTTGCGGTCTACGATCACAGTACGGATTCCTGGTGTTCCACGTAAGAATGAGTCGTATTGAATCTCTAAACCAGCTTTACCTATGGTTTCACTTCTAAAATAATTCTTACCGTTTCCCTTAGCTAAATCTGTTTCGGTTAGCGGACCAACGTATCCCAGAACATGGGCGCCATTGACGCCAACAAGTGCCGGGTAGTTTCGAATTGAAATCGGCTGTGCATCTACTCCTGGATATTGATCTGAGCGCTCCACGATCTGAAGTGCAATTTCGGGATCTGCTTCTTTAGTAATAGGAATTGGTTGATACCTAGAACCAGTCCAGCATCCGGCGCGCTTGCCTACAACGAGTTCTCCGCACAATCTGGTGTTCGTGAAGACGTCGGCATACCTAAGTTTGAGCAGTTTTGCTAAACGTTGCAAAACTGCAACACCTTTATCTGATTGCTTATCAAGAGTTATTCGATCAATTGTGATTGCTAAGCCCACTTTATTAAGTGCAAGAGGCACGCCTGATGCATCGACAATGAGACCACGTGTTGCAGGTGCAACAACATCACGGCTCTGAATACTTATAGCAGCATCTCGGTAGGTAGGACCGGCAGCGATCTGAAGGTAAAACAAGCGCCCAAATAAGGCAGCTAATAAAGAGATAATCAAGATTTGCACTACAAGCAAACTCAATCGTGAGCGCTGATTCATATCGAGCGCTTTTCAAATATAAAGTTATGAAGAAGTGAAAAGAAAGGTAGAGCAATTGGTGTGAAAGCTAACATCCAAAGTGAATT
>CAITQC010000050.1 GCA_903894425.1 uncultured Actinomycetes bacterium | reverse complement strand
CATGACTTATAAATTTGCCTGTACACATCCGCAGACCGTCGCCGCAATTGCAGGTTTAGCCGGGGCGATGGATATTGCCGAAGATAGCTGCCCGGCGAGAGAATCTGTAAACGTCTTACATATCCACGGTACAAGTGATGAGGTAATTAATTACTACGGAGGAGAAATCCTTACCAATATTTATACTGGCGCCCAAGCAAGTGCAAAACGTTGGGCTGAGATTGACGCATGTTCAAAAGCTCCAAAAGCTGGCGCTGCATTTGATTTAGTTACAAGCATTCAAGGTGCAGAGACAGCTCCTACGACTTATTCATGTCCAAATGCAACAGTTGCACTTTGGTCGATTGAAGGCGGTGCCCATGGTCCTGTTCTGGATTCTTCATTTGGATTACAAGTTATGGATTGGCTGCTTGCGCACCCTAAGAAGTAACTGTTACTGAGATTTCATAAACCTTAGATACATCAGTTGAATTGAGCAGATGAACAACCGTAGTTCCAGGCTTTAATGCTTTTAACGCTGGATTAGTTGTGTAGGCTCCCTGATTACCTCCCGGTATAAATTCGAGGATTCCAGGTTCGAGAATATGTGCGCTCCAATTTTCTGGATCTCCAACGGCTAAAACAATTGAATTTCCATATTTCACCGTGACTTGTGTTGCTTCATATGGATTAATCATCTCGGGCGGCAGAGCTTCGGCTAGTAATGTTCCACTGGCTTTTACTGTTTTTAAAGATTTCGCCACAGCCAATAACTGCGAATAAGTAATTCCACCGATTCCCTGAACTTGAATCTCTGTTCCCTTCAAAGCTTTTGAAGCCTTGGTGGTGAAGATTAAGTAACCACCCACTCGGCCAATATCGTTGACTCCGCATTTTTTAAAGGCAGCAGCCTTTGCCGGATCGCAATAGACATAGACCTTAGCGCTGACTCCATTAATCGTTGCAACACGTAAGTACTTTGAGAGTCCAGGATCTGAACACTTAACTTTTGCCATTGTTTGCATGATTTCTAAATATCTTGTGGTGCCGCCATATTTAATATAGATCCACTCTGCTTTACCTGGTGCACAGTCGAGAAGATTGAACGTAGTTGCTTTGAGCCCCAAAGTATTACTTGGCTTATAAACCGAATACGTAAGACCTGTCTGTGCATCTGAAAACTTATCGCCCGAACCCATGGCTACGGCAGCAGCTGGGGCCATGACAACAAAAGCAAGGGCTAGGGCAAGCAATTTCTTCATTGGGTTAACTTACTGGCCTTGCCTGTCAGTTTCATTTTGGAAAGCTGAGAAACCGCAGGGGTAACTCTCAGACGTGCACAAAAGTGATGCAAGAGATGCGTGAAATCTACTGACCTAGCAGCCCCGCGGTGGCAAGATGTCGCTCATGAGCAAACCAATTGTCGCCGTTAAATCCGTTGTTATCAGATTTGCCGGGGACAGTGGGGATGGAATGCAGCTCACCGGCGATCGCTTCACAATGGACACAGCCAGTTTAGGAAATGATCTTTCTACACTTCCTAACTTTCCTGCAGAAATTCGCGCACCTCAAGGAACCTTGCCAGGTGTTTCATCCTTCCAACTTCACTTTGCAGATCACCATGTAAGAACCGCAGGTGATGCACCCGATGTTTTAGTTGCGATGAACCCCGCCGCATTAAAAGCAAACATTAAAGATATTCCACGCGGTGCAACAATTATCGTAGATAAAGATGAGTTCTCAACACGCAACCTAAGCAAAGTGGGTTATGAAACTAATCCACTGGAGGATGGTTCATTAGATAGTTACAAACTTCATGCAGTTGCACTGACATCAATGACTGTTTCTGCGCTCTCTGAACTTGCCTTAACGCGCAAAGAGGCCGAGCGCTCAAAGAATATGTTTGCCTTGGGTTTACTTTCTTGGATGTATCACCGTCCAACGGAGGCAACCGAAGCTTTCTTAAAAGCAAAGTTTGCAAAGAAGCCAGATATTTTGGAAGCTAATTTAATTGCATATCGAACTGGTTGGAACTATGGAGAAACAACTGAGGATTTTGCTAACTCATATGAAATCGCATCTGCACATATGCCACCGGGCAAATACAAAAATATCGGCGGCAACACCGCGCTTTCTTACGGTTTAATTGCCGCAGCCCATCAAGCCAAAATTCCATTGTTCTTGGGCTCATATCCAATTACCCCCGCCTCTGAAATTCTGCATGAACTTTCAAAACATAAGAAATTCGGCGTCACAACTTTTCAAGCCGAAGATGAGATCGCAGCCGTTGGTTCAGCCTTAGGTGCTTCTTACGGCGGAGCTTTAGGTGTCACTACAACATCGGGTCCAGGACTTGCACTTAAAGGTGAAACCATTGGCTTAGCCGTGATGCTTGAGCTGCCATTAATTATCGTCAATGTGCAACGAGGCGGACCCTCAACGGGCTTACCAACAAAGACCGAACAGGCTGATTTACTTCAAGCGATGTATGGCCGAAACGGGGAATCACCAGTGGCGGTTCTGGCTACATCAACTCCAAGTGATTGTTTTGAGATGGCTGTGGAGGCTGTACGAATTGCAACAACGTACCGCGTTCCAGTTATTTTGCTCTCGGATGGTTATATCGCCAATGGTTCAGAGCCATGGAAGATTCCTGATGTAAAAGATTTTCCAGATCTAAGCGTTGAGTTTGCAAAGACTCAAGAAAATTTCATGCCATATGAGCGCAATCCCGAAACCCTTGCACGTCCATGGGCGATTCCAGGTACAAAGGGAATCGAACACCGCATTGGTGGAATTGAAAAACAAGATAAGACTGGTGCGATTAATTACGAACCAGCCAACCATGACTTTATGGTTCGAACACGTCAAGCAAAAGTTGATGGAATCGAAGTTCCAGACCTCGTTGTTGATGATCCAACGGGGGATGCCCAAGTTCTATTTCTTGGTTGGGGCTCGACTTATGGCCCAATCGCATCTGCCGTTGAAGAGCTTCGCAATAATGGTGAGAAAGTTGCGCAAGCCCACATTAAATACATTGCTCCGTTCCCTAAGAACTTAGCTGCAATCCTTGAGAAATATCCAAAGGTAATCACACCAGAAATGAATTTAGGTCAGTTAGCAATGCTGCTGCGCGCTAAATTCTTGAAGGACATCGTGGGTTACAACATGGTGCGCGGATTACCGTTTACAACTGCCGAACTGGTCGAAGCCGCGATGGGGGTACTACACAATGACTGATGTCGCCTTAACGAAGAAAGATTTCACTTCTGATCAAGAAGTTCGCTGGTGTCCAGGTTGCGGCGACTATTCCATTCTTTCGAGCATGCAATCATTCTTGCCCGAACTTGGAATCGAGCGCGAAAATATCGTCTTTATCTCAGGCATTGGCTGTTCTTCTCGTTTTCCTTATTACCTCAATACATTTGGAATGCACTCAATCCATGGTCGTGCACCTGCAATCGCATCAGGCCTTGCTATCAGCCGTCCCGACTTAACCGTCTTTGTTATCACTGGTGATGGTGATGCTTTATCAATTGGTGGAAACCATTTGATTCACGCACTTCGCCGAAACGTTGAGTTAAAGATTTTATTGTTTAACAACCGCATCTATGGCTTAACTAAAGGTCAATATTCACCTGCATCTGAGCAAGGCAAGATTACAAAGTCAACGCCTTATGGTTCATTGGATACTCCATTTAATCCAGTCTCACTGGCTCTTGGTGCTGAAGCTTCTTTTGTTGCACGCACAATTGATAGCGATCGCAAACACTTAACGCAAGTTCTGCGTCAGGCAGCAGCCCATAAGGGTTCTGCACTAATCGAGATATATCAAAACTGCCCAATCTTTAATGATGGCGCATTTGATCAAGTTAAAGATAATGAAACCAAAGAGGGATCTTTGCTGATGATGGTTCATGGGCAACCTATTAAATCTGCAACTACTGGCGTGATCCGTGAAGGCGCATCACTCAAGCTTGTTGATCTAACTACCGTTGATGAATCAGCCCTTGTCATTCACGACGCTCATGATCCAGATCCTTCGTACGCCTTTTCTCTCTCACGCCTCTCGGGATCATCACTTGAGCACACACCCATCGGGGTTTTCCGTGATGTTATCCGCCCTTCATACGGCGCATTAGTACATGAGCAGTTAGATGCCGTCATTGCAAAAGATGGTCCCGGAGATATCGAGAAGCTTCTCAACTCTGGCGACACTTGGGTGGTCGACTAAGAGTTCAACCTATTGCGCTTTCATGACCGAAGTGGGCACTATAGCTACCCAGGTAAAAGGAAGAGGTGAGCCATGAAAATCAGCAGCATTATTTCAGGCAAACGCGTTGAAACTATTTCAGCTAGTGCCACTATCCATGATTTAGTCAATGCTCTCAATACTCATCACGTTGGAGCCCTTGTAGTTTCCAATGATGGTAAAAAAATTGATGGAATCGTTTCTGAACGAGACGTGGTGCGAGCTATGCCCGGAAAGCTAGATCACTTAGTGGAGATGCATGTTCGAGACATCATGACGGCTGGCGTTCATACCTGTACCGCAGATGTAACAGTTGCCGAATTAATGAAAATGATGACCGAACACCGTATTCGCCATGTACCTGTTGTTGATGGCGATGGAGCTTTGCTATCAATCGTCTCTATTGGCGATGTAGTCAAGAACTATGTCCAAGAGATTGATTCAGAACGCACTGCTTTACGGGATTATGTAGCCAGCGGCAATTAATTCTTAGCTTTTTACCCGCCACATAATGAGAAAATTGTAATTTCTCCTTGCTCGCACCTAGGTGAGCGGTAATAATGTTCACATGAACAGCAAAGAGATTCTGGATAATGTTTCTGAAAATAGTATCCGCCTCATTAGGTTTCTTTACTGCGACCCAGCAGGAGTCATTCGCGGAAAGACGGTTCATGCCTCTGAAGCGGCTTCAAAACTAAGTGAAGGCGTGGGCCTGACTCGGGCTCAGAACGCCGTAAATATTTTTGAAGATCTCATTCAAGTTGATGGCATGGAGCCTGTTGGAGAAGTTCGAATTATTCCTGATCACAATACTTACACTGAATTACCGTGGCTCAATCGAACCTCCAGCATGTTGAGCGATTTACGTGAACAGGATGGCAGCCCATGGGGCGGATGTACTCGCACAGTGCTCAAGAATGCAATTGAAAAAGCGCGCGCTGCAGGCATTCAAGTATTTGCTGCATTTGAATCCGAGTTTTATTTAGCCGAAGATACTGAAAATGGCCTTCAACCATGGGCTAATGGCCCGGTGTACTCAAGCTCGGGAATGGACCGTGCCAGCGCTGTCATAGATGACATGGTTGATAACTTAACTGATCAAGGTTTCATTGTTGAGCAAGCTATTAATGAATATGGCCCCGGCCAACAAGAGATTGTTCTTAAATATACCAATGCGCTAGCAGCGGCTGATCAGCATTTAAAGTTTCGCGACACGATCCGCGGTACTGCCGAAGTTCAACATGGTTTGCATGCCTCATTTGCGCCGAAACCTTTTGTTGATGGGATTGGATCAGGTGCTCACCTGCACTTCTCATTGTGGACATTGGATGGCAAGGTTAATTTGCTACACAACCCAGCGGCCCAAACAGAGATTTCCGAAATCGGTAAGAACTTTGTAGCAGGTCTGCTTGAACATATGCCAGCAGTTCTTGCACTGACCTGCCCTTCTTTTGTTTCATATCAACGTCTAAAGCCGCACTCCTGGGCCGGTTCTACGATTTCTTGGGGATATGACAATCGTGAATGCGCGGTGCGCGTTGCAAGTCCATTCACTGGCCGTGAAGCTGAATCAATTAACCTTGAATTAAAAACTAGTGATGGAACAAGCAATCCTTATCTTGCATTGGCTGCAGTGATCTTGGCGGGATTAGATGGAATTGAAAAGAAGATGTCACCACCGAAACCCGCACACCGTGATCCTGCGCTTTTGACTCCTGAGCAAGCACGCGAATGCAACATTCGTCCCTTGCCTAGTAATCAACTAGAAGCGATCGAGGCACTTGAAGGTGATGCTGTAATTACAGCCGGCCTTGGCGAACTGATGGCTAGATGTATATCGGCGACAAGGCGCGCGGAATATACACGCGCTTTGCAAGAAGGCGATGAATGGGCGCGGCTAAATACATTTTCTACTTTCTAGTAGGTTTTTATCGGGCCAACTTTAAGTAATTTCTTCACATTTTCCTCTCAAAAACCTTTTATTCGCCGGGTTCCGCTGGAATACTAATTAGGTCAGCAATTTAGCTATCTACATCTTTAATGAAAGGCTAGAAATTAATGACCGATTCAGGAGCAAAAGGTTTAGTTAAAAACCTTAATATCTGGGAAGCAATTGGAATTTCAGTTGCACTCATGGCCCCATCCATGGCAGCAAATATCAATCCACAGGGAACAGCTACAACAGTTGGCCGCGCAGTTCCAGTTGCATTTGCATTAGCAACTATCGGCGTACTTCTTGTTGCCTATGGATTCGTGCGACTCACACAAAACTTTCATCACGCAGGTAGCGTTTATGGTTTTGTTGGAGCAACCACCGGTCCTCGCTCTGGCGTAGTCGCCGGCTGGGGATTGATCGGTACCTATATTTTCTACGGCTGCGTAACTTCAATGGCTGCTGGAATTTTCGGTGCTAAATTCCTTGATGAAATTGGACTCTGGAATAATCAACCAGACACTGCAGGCTTCCTTGTTGGCGCAATTGCATTAGTACTTGCATACTTTCTTGCCATCGTCCCTGCACGTAACGGAACTCGCTTACTTCTAACAGTAGAAGCAGTAACTGTTGTTCTCATTCTTATCACTGCATTTATTGTTCTTTCTAAGCTCATTGGCGGCACAGCTCCTGGTGGACTTGGAGTTGACTGGTCAGTCTTCTCGATTCCTAAAGGAACTGGCGGATCAACAGTATTTCTTGGTGTTGTCTTTGGTTTCCTTTCATTTGCTGGCTTTGAAGCTGCAGCAACTTTGGGAGAAGAAGCAAAGAACCCACGTAAAGATATTCCACGCGCAATGCTTGGTACTGCAATCTTCGGTGGCATTTACTTCGTATTCGTAACTGCAGTTGAAGTAATGGGCTTTGGTACTAGTGATGCTGGAGTTAAAGCATTCATTAGTTCAGGATCATTGATGGGTGATCTTGGAACTACTTACATTGGTTCTTGGATCGGAACTATCATCACACTTGGCGCAGCAGTAAGTGCATTTGGTTGCGCTCTAGCTTGCGTTGTAGGCGCATCTCGTATGTTGTTTGCAATCGGCCGTGACAGTGGTAGTTCTGCTTTGTCATCAATTTCTGCAAAGAATGGAACTCCAACAGCTGCTACTCGCATGATCGTAGGCGCTGTAGCTCTCATCATTATCCTGTGGGCCTTAATTGGCAACGCAAAGCCATTCGATATCTTCCTTGGTAGTGGTGTAATCGGAACTCTTATCTTGGTTGCCGTGTATGTTCTTGCAACAATCGGCGCAGTCAAGTTCCTGTTCTTCTCTGGCGTTAAGCGCGCTGCTTCATGGGAAATCATCATTCCAATCGCTGGTTTGATTGTTTTGATTTACACCCTGTATCGCAACGTAATACCATTCCCAGCAAGCGGAGCTGCCCGTATGTATCCAATCGTTAGCGCGATCTGGTTACTTGCTGGCTTAGTTGCTGTCTGGGCACGACCAGCTTTCACAAAGAAGCTGGGCGAGAAGCTACTAGCCGACGAAAATCTTTCAGCGGCTCGTTAATAAAACTACTATCAATAACAACTGCGGGAGATGAATTAACAGATGCTAAATAATGCGAAGGTCGTCGATCTAACGATTCCACTAGGCACAGATATCATCATGTGGCCAGGGGCGCCGTCACCAGAGATGGAAACGGTTGTCACTGTTGCACACGATGGTTACTTTGCTCGTAGAGTTTCGTTTTTCGAACATACCGGAACGCATTTTGATGCGCCATGTCATTTCATCGAGGGCAAAGCTACTGTCGATCAAATTCCGGCAAGTACCTTGGTCCGTCCCGCAGTTGTTATCGATATCTCTGCAGAGATTGCAGGCGATGCCGACGCAGTTTTAACTCTCGAACATGTAAAAGCATTTGAAGCAAAGAATGGTGAAATTCCTAAAGGTGCAGCGATTTTGTTGCGTACCGGATGGGAAGATTTTAATTCAGACTCAGTTAAATATGCCGGCCCAGAGGGGGATCTACATTTTCCTGGCTTTGGCGTTGAAGCAGCAAAGTACTTAGTAAATGAACGCGAAGCAGCGGGATTGGGAATCGACACACTTGGAATCGATCCAGGAAACAAAGCTGACTTTCCTGTTCACTCTCAAGTCTCACACCCAAAGGGTTTATGGCATTTAGAAAATCTTCAAAACCTTAAGGCACTTCCTCCGATAGGTGCCTGGATAGTTGTTGGCGTTCTTCCACTTGTTGGGGGATCTGGTTCTCCAGCACGCGTAATAGCGCTCGTTCCTTAATATGAACCAACCCTGGGCCTTTATTGCAACATGTGATCTTGTCGCTCATGTTCGCGGCCGAAGTGGCCCATTTCCTAAAGTAATTGAATCTGGCGAAGGTGTTGGCTGGGTTCCTGCTGATCTAGCGATGAGTGCATTTGGTGGAATCGCAGACGGTAATGCATTTGGCGCCCTTGGTGATTTACGCCTTGTTCCAGATGCACAAGCGATGGCAATTTTTCCGCCAACGTATGCAGATGGCGCATCGACTCGATTCTATTTAGCTCACCAACGCAATATCGATGGAAGCCCATGGGCGCAATGTCCTCGAACGTTTTTAGATAACGCCATCGAGGCTTTGGATAGAGATTTTGATATTCAAGTAATGGTCTCTTTTGAACACGAGTTCGCGTTATCTCATGCCGATGGAAGCAAAATCGGTGGCCTGCCATTTGGTTTTGATGCATATCGCAACGTTGATCAATTTTCTCAAGAGCTTCTCTTAATCCTTAATGAAAATGGATTTGATCCCGAGACCTTTTTACCTGAATATGGAAGTGGTCAATTTGAAGTAACTCTTGGACCGGCTCCAGCCAGAGTTGCTGCAGATCGGGCAATTATGTTGCGCGAAATAGTCAGGGATACGGCAAAACGTTTTCAGCTTGTTGCAACATTTGCTCCGCTGCTTGGACCAGATTTAGTTGGTAACGGCGTTCATGTACACCTTTCTCTATGGAGAAATGGATCACCAATTACTTACGCAGATTCAAGGCCGGGCAATCTCTCGGCTGAAGCAGAGTCAGCATGTGCTGGAATTCTCGAACATGCCCGAGCCATCGTGGCACTCACCGCCTCCAGCCAGATCTCTTTCTTTCGTCTGCAACCACATCGTTGGAGCGCCGGTGGTATCTGTGTAGCAAAACAAAACCGTGAAGCATTGCTGCGTATTTGCCCACAAATCACCATTAAATCCAATGATGTGACCAAAACATTTAATATCGAATATCGCGCCGCCGATGCCACGGCAAATCCATGGATTGTTTTAGGAACATTGATTCATGCAATGCGCGAGGGGTTGAGCGGCAAACTTACTATCGATCATATTGTCGATGAGGAGTTAGAGGGATCTGCAAACGTTGTTTCAATGCCAACGACTCTTATTGAAGCCCTTGAAGCGCTGGATAAGGATGAAACAGTAAAGAGCTGGTTTGACCCAGTGTTACTTAAAACATTTATTGAAATCCGCACTAATGAAGCACAAGAGTTAGACTCACTAACACCGGAAGAAAGGTGCGCCCGCTATGTCAGCGTCTACTGAGGCCCTCAAGGAACACATCGAAGAGTTGAAGTTGATTGACCACCATGTTCATGGCGTAGTTCGCGACAATCCATCGGTTGAGCATTTCTCCAACATGATTACTGAATCTGATCGCACGCCAAAGACTCTTGATGAAGCTCTGAATACTCAAGTTGGTTTTGCGGTTCGACGCTGGTGTGCACCATTACTTGGCCTTGAAAAACATGCATCTGCCCATGATTACTTCACCAGACGCATCGAACTTGGAAATGAAAAGGTCAATCACATTTTGTTAAACGCTGCCAAGATCGATCACTTTCTACTTGAGACTGGTTTTAAGGGCGATGAGATTCATGCAATCGAAGGAATGCGAAATCTGACGGGTGCAAAATTCGACGAAGTTTTGCGTCTTGAAACCCTTGCGCAATCTCATGCCGAGACAAGTGGCACAAGTGCAGAAAATTTCGCTTCAACCTTTGCAACTTATTTATCTGAGAAAGCTAAGACTGCCATTGGCCTAAAGACAATTGCTGCATATCGAATTGGTTTGGATTTTGATCCTAAACGCCCAGAGGGCAAAGTGCTTCAAAAGGCCTTAGATATATGGTTTGCATCTATCGATGCCGGCAATGATTCGCGCATTACAGATCCAGTCATTATTCGTCACATCATCTGGGCAGGAATTGATACACAATTGCCAATTCAATTCCATATTGGCTACGGAGACCCAGATTTAAACCTGCATAAGTGCGATCCACTTCTAATGACTGAATTAATTCGAATTACTGAAAAACTCAACGTTCCAATTCTTCTTCTGCACAACTATCCATATCAACGCAACGCTGGATACTTAGCCCAGATGTTTCGAAATGTTTATTTAGATGTTGGTCTAGCTGTTAATTACTCAGGCGCACGATCTCCGGCAATCATCGCTGAATCTTTAGAGCTTGCACCCTTTAGCAAGATTCTCTTTTCTTCAGATGCTTGGGGATTGCCAGAACTTACTTACCTAGGCACTCGTCTATTTAGAAACGGACTCTTTGAAGTATTAAGTGAGTGGGTAGAAAAAGGGGAGTGGTCACTAGATGATGCAAAGCATGTCTGTGACTCGATCGCCTTTAAAAACGCCCGCACCGCATATTCTATAAAGTAAGTAAAAGAAGGAGTTATCTCATGAGAGCGCTCTATAAAGCAGAACGTGGCCCAGGGCTAGAACTTCGTGATGTTCCCGAACCTGTTGCCGGGCCGCATGATGTAAAGATCCGTGTTCGCAAAACTGGAATATGTGGGACCGATTTACATATTGAAAGTTGGGATTCATGGGCTGATCAGAATCTCAATCCTCCATTTATTCCAGGCCATGAGTTTGTAGGTGTCGTAACTCAAATCGGTAGTGAAGTTACCACCGCAAAGGTGGGAGATCTTGTTTCAGGCGAGGGTCACATAGTCTGCGGGCTTTGCCGCAACTGCCGCGCGGGCCGACGTCACTTATGCATGAACACAATTGGAGTCGGTGTAAATCGTGATGGAGCATTTGCCGAGTATGTAGTGGTTCCTGAAAGCAATGTTTGGCTGCATCCGCAAGATATCGATTTAGATCTTGCTTCCATTTTTGATCCACTTGGAAATGCTGTTCATACGGCGTTGAGTTTTCCGGTGGTTGGTGAAGATGTGCTTATTACGGGTGCCGGCCCAATTGGATTGATGGCCGCGGCGATTGCACGTTTTGTCGGCGCACGATTTATCGTAATTACCGATGTCAATGAATATCGCCTCGATTTAGCGCGCAAGATGGGCGTGGACGCAGCCATAAATATTTCAACCCATAATCTTGCAGATACGATGAAAAATTTGGGAATGAAAGAAGGCTTTGATATCGCCTTTGAAATGAGTGGACATCAATCAGCGATGCCGGTGATTCTCTCCAATGTTGGACATGGTGCACGAATTGCAGCCCTTGGTTTACCAAAGGATCCAATCTCATTTGATTGGGCCAAAGTTGTGACTCACATGGTTACCATCAAAGGAATCTATGGCCGTGAAATGTACGAGACCTGGTATTCCATGAACTCAATGGTTCAAAAAGGTTTAGATATTTCACCAGTGATCACGCACCGTTTTGCGGCCAGTGATTGGCAACAAGCTTTCGAACTTGCCCGAACAGGTAACTGCGGGAAAATTATCTTGGATTGGAGCTAACAATGTCCTCAGTATCTGATTTTACCGAAGGACTTAAAGCTAAATTAGCTGCCTTGGAATCTGCCGGATTATTAAAGTGCGAACGACCTATGACCGGAGCACAAGCAGTTGACATCAATGCCTCCGGAAAAGATTTGCTTAATTTCTGTTCGAATAACTACTTAGGTCTAGCCAATAATTCGCAGATTATCTCGGCCGCTAAAAACGCACTTGATACCTATGGTTTTGGAATGGCGAGCGTTCGCTTCATTGCCGGCACCCAAAGCCAACATATTGTTCTAGAAGAAAAACTCACTCACATCTTAAAAACCAAGGCAACGATTCTCTTTCCTTCCTGTTTTGATGCAAATGGCGGGGTATTTGAAGCCTTGCTTGATGAAAACGATGCAATCATCTCTGATTCCCTTAATCATGCATCGATCATTGACGGTGTGAGATTGTGTAAGGCTAAGCGTTTTAGATATAACAACAGAGATCTAGCCGATCTTGAACTTCAACTCATAGCGGCGAAGGATGCAAAGAATATTTTGATTGTTACCGATGGCGTCTTTTCTATGGATGGTTATTTCGCACCCCTTGAAGGCATCTGCGATTTAGCCGATAAATATGGCGCCTTAGTAATGGTTGATGACTCCCATGCCACGGGCTTTATAGGAAAAACAGGGGCTGGAACGCCAGAGTTATTTGGCGTTCAGGACCGCATTGATATTTTATCTGGCACGTTAGGCAAAGCACTTGGGGGAGCATCAGGTGGATATATCTCTTCTCGCCACCCCGCCATTGTTGACATGCTTCGCCAAAAAGCCCGCCCCTATCTCTTTTCAAACTCCGTGCCTCCGATGGTTGTTGCCGGAACTATTGCAGCTCTTGATTTAATTGCCGCGAATCCAGAGTTAGCTAAAAGGACTATGGAGAATGCAGCGCTGTTTCGCAAACTCATGGTTGACAATGGATTTGATTTGCTTCCTGGTGAACATGCAATTGTCCCGGTTATGTTTAGCGATGAACATGTTGCTGTTTCAATGGCCAAAGCGCTCTTTGATCGTGGCATCTATGCCGTTGCTTTTTCATATCCAGTAGTTCCTATGGGCAAAGCACGTATTCGTATTCAACTCAATGCCAGCCATACGCCCGAAGAGATTAAAGCCTGTGTTAAAGCATTTATAGAT
>CAITQC010000049.1 GCA_903894425.1 uncultured Actinomycetes bacterium | reverse complement strand
GTTAGATCTTGACCAGTGCCCACATTAAGGTGCATCGAAGAGTCATAGCTGCTAGCTGTTAGTACAACTGCCTGGGCAAGATCATCAACGTGTAAGAACTCACGGAGTGGGCCTCCTGAACCCCAGAGGGTTACTGATTCCACATTACTTTCCACAGCTTCAACAAAGCGTCTAATGAATGCTGGCAGAACATGTGAAGCCTGTAAATCAAAATTATCACGGGGACCATAGAGATTTGTGGGCATAAGAGATATCCATTTGCGCCCATGCTCTTTACGATATGAATTTACTAGTTCAATGCCGGCGATCTTTGCAATGGCATATGCAGAGTTTGTGGCCTCAAGTGGGCCAGTCATTAAATACTCTTCTTTAATTGGCTGTGCGCAATCACGTGGATAAATGCAGCTAGAGCCTAAGAACACAAACTTCCCTACGTCGGCTTCATGGGCCGCCTGCATAAGGTTGCTTTGAATCCGAATATTGTCTGCAAGAAACTCCACCGGAAAAGAGTTGTTGGCACCGATTCCGCAAACCTTGGCTGCGGCATCGACGACTAATGTGGGTTTTATTGATTTCAGGAATTTCTTGGTGGCTTCAAGATCCATTAAATCAACGACCGAGCGGTTGACTCTAATTACCTCTTCGCCCTTTGACTCAAAGGCGGCGGCAATAGCTGATCCGGCTAATCCAGTGGAACCGGCAACGAGTACTGACATGCCGCAACCTTAACAGTGACTCAATGCGGGGGTTGGAAGTGTAAAACTCCGATACGATTGCGCCTTACGACCGTGATTTAAGGCCTTATCAGCCAATAATTGCTGTGTGCAGTGGGGCCTATAGCTCAGTCGGTAGAGCAACGGACTTTTAATCCGTGGGTCGACGGTTCGAGCCCGTCTGGGCCCACTCTCTCAAATTTTCAAAGTTTTTATGTGTTGGACCTTCCTGTCATGTATGGTCATTTTGTGAAAAAGAAACCCACTGTGCGCGATGTGGCTAAGGAAGCCAGCGTTTCTGTTGGCACGGTTTCCAATGTATTAAACAGGCCGGCCCAGGTTAATGAAGAGACTCGGCTTCGGGTGCGCAATGCCATCGATATGTTGGGTTTTATACCGCCTTCATCTAGTGGCAACAGCAAGAATGAGATGAAGATTATTGGCTTGATCTTGCCGCTTAGTGATAATCCTTTTTACAACGAACTTGCGCAGGGAATTGAAGACTCCATTGCAAAAGCTGGCCTGCGTGTATTAATTGGCTATAGCCGCGAAGATGAAGCGATTGAACTGCATCTGTTAACGTCAATGATTGACGCTGGATTTAAAGGAATTATCGTCACTCCGGTGGGTGAACATAATCAGGTATTTGAAAAGTTCATTGATCAAAATGTTCGTGTTGGATACATCGCCGAAACCGATGAACACCCTGCACAATGTTCGGTATCAATCGATCAGGTGCACGGTGGGTATATAGGTATTGAATATCTCTATAAATTAGGCCACCGTAAAATTCTTTGGGTCTCTGGCCCTACGCACCACCATCAATCCAAGCAGCGCTTTGTCGGCATCCAAAAGGCGGCGGCAGAGTTTGGGATCGATATCCAGGTTATGAGTGCGCCCTCTTTGGATTTCACCTCGGGCGAACAAATTGCGCCAGAGATTATTGCCCTGCCCCAACTGCCCGATGCCATCTTTGCCGGCAACGATGCGCTGGCACTTGGGATCGCTAATTACTTCTATAAAGAAGGTATAAATGTGCCGGCCGATGTATCCATCCTGGGCTTTGACAACGTTGCCTATGCAGAATCAGCTCTTGTGCCGCTAACAACGGTTTCCCAGACCCCATACCAATTGGGCTTCACTATGGGCGAACAGATGCTGGCTGAAATTTCGGCCGATGAATCACATATTCATCAGCATGTGGTCTTTCAGCCCCAGATCGTAGAACGGGCAAGTACGGCGATTCGCCTGTAAGCGCGTAAGGCGATTCGGCTTAAAGGTGATGGGGTAACCCCCAACCAGTCATGACCTAAATCCTCTTTATTCTCCTTAAACTCTGTTTTTTTGGGCTTTCCACTTGTCAGTGGCAGGGGCTAGGTTCATAATTCGGGGGTTACCGCCGAGTACTGCCGATTCCACGCTCAATTTATTTAGAAGGGTCTTGGATAGATGTTCTATTTCTCTGAACAGTTCAATGAACTTTGGTCTAATCAGTTATGACTACTCTGCGCAAATTGACCGAATGGTTAAGCATTCACCCAACGCCTGAAGAGATCGCACGGGCAATTGTTACTGAGTACCTCTTTGAATACTCAGCTCGCGGCATTCGTTTTGGCCTCACCAATAGCGATGACTCTGTTGTTGTAATTGCCCAGTATGGATATGCCGATTCAGATCTTTATTTAGGGCGAGTGATTCCAAGTGATGAATGGCGCGCAATCGATACCGATGACATCCGAATTATGAAGGGTGAGACCTCTTCAATGTGGGGCTCACAATCAGATCTCTATGTTGGAAGCCTGCGCCATCGCGGCGTAATTCAAGGGTATTTAGTAATTGGTTTTGGTAAGCCCATCCCCGAAGCCGAGAAGGAAAAGGTGGCACAGCTTGTCGATGACATCTGCATCCCGATTTCGCTTTATCTCTCTTTTCTAGATGGCCCCCAATTTAAGTCCATCCCCGGAATCGCAAGCAACAAATCGCGTGCTGACGAATCAGTCAAGCTAAGCCAGCGCCAAACGTTGATTCTTAGGGGGATGGTTGAAGGAAAGACAAATCATGAACTTGCCCTCGAACTGGGCTACTCGGTTTCTACTATTCGCCACGAAACTATGCGTATCTATCAGGCGCTAGCAGTAAGTGATCGGCGAGAAGCGGCCAAGCAGGCTATGGCCCTGTCTTTGGTTTAGCGCCATGCACAAAAATCGCGGTATTGCCCAGTTGGGGCAAATCGCAGCCGCGACATTAATTGCAAAACTCTGCGATAATTTAAATCTAATCACCCCGCATCAAGGAGAGCCATGCGTCGCGTATTGAAGATTTCACCTGTCTTTGTTTCTCTGGCGCTTTTTGCCAGCCTGTTAACTTCTCTTCCAATGGCAAATGCTGATGAAGCCACGGAAAAAAATAACTATCGCGACAACCATTACAACCCATCTGATTCTGACCACAAGGGCCCTTCAATTCCAATCGTGGGTATGTCAATTAAGCCGGCCGTTGCAGGCAGAGCGGTAATCGCGGGAACGATTCGCTACAACACAATCGGTGCGCCAGTAATGGTCAATCCAAATATCTATGTAATTTGGTATGGCACATGGACCAACCCATGCACTGCAACTGGAAACACAACTCCGGCAGTTGTTAATGATTTGCTTAAGGGCATTGGCCCAACTTCATGGAATGCAATTAACACTCGCTATTACTCACAGGCAAGAACTGGCGCGGCAAAGACTTATGTAACTAGCGCAGTCAACTGGGCGGGTTGCACATATGACAATGCATCTTTAGGTAGAGCGCTAGATGGCGCAAACCCATCAACTGGCGCAGTTGTTGATCGCGCACTTACAAATAACACACTGCCTCGCGACACCAACGGTCTGTACTTTGTATTTACAAGTAGCGATGTTGTTACTTCCGGTTTCGTAAACTCAACAACTCCTCAGTTTTGCGGATATCACTCATATCTAAATCCAGCCTATGATCGCACCAAAAATATTATCTATTCATTTGTTGGCGATCCTGGTGCAAGTTTGGCAAGTTGTAATGGCCAAAGCGTTGCGGGAACATCACCAAACTCAAATCCAGCTGCAGATGCCATGACTAGCGTAATTGCTCACGAATTAGTAGAAGCTGTTTCAGATCCACTGCTCAATGCCTGGTATGACGCAGCAGGAAATGAAAATGCAGATAAGTGTTCATGGGTTTATGGAACGCAATCAACTGCGCCAAACGGGGCCAAATTCAATGTGATTGCTTCGGGCCGCAGATATTTAATTCAGCAAAACTGGAATCCTGATGTAACTACAGGTAACTGTGTTTCCGGAATGAATTCTCCATTAATCGCAACTACAAGCGTTGCAACAACAACTCTTATTAACTCAAGAGCTGCGACAGCATTTACTCCAGTCACAGCAACTGGTGGAACTGCGCCTTATACATATTCAATCTCACCCGGACTTCCAACTGGCTTGCTATTTAACACAGCAACTGGTCAGATCACAGGAACACCTGGTGCGGTATTAGCTAGCACTGCATTCACCGTAACTGCTCGTGATGCTGGCGCGAAAACATGGGACTCAAGTTTTAATTTAATTGTAAACAACCCACCGCCAGTTGCTGCAACAAGAGCCGTTGCAACTGTGTCACTACAAAGTGGCCGCAACATCACGCCGGTAACTCCTGTTACTGCATCGGCCGGTACTGCACCATATACATATTCAATTTCACCAACACTTCCAGCTGGATTGTTATTTAACACAGCTACTGGTCAAATCACCGGCAACCCGGCTGCATCACTTGCAAGCCGAGTTCAGACGGTAACAATCACTGATGCAGTTTCAGGTACTGCCTCTAATACATTTAATTTAGTCATCACAACCCCTTTACCATTGGCGGCAACTGTTGCATTGGCTAGCAAAAAGGCGATGCTTACAAAAGCTGTTGCATCATTTATTCCAGTTACAGCAACGGGTGGCTTTGGTTCAAATGTATTCACAATTTCGCCAACGCTTCCAGCAGGTTTAACTCTTAACGCATCTACCGGTGCGATTTCGGGAACTCCAACTGCAGCTCTTGCATCAACAGTTGAGACCATCCGAATCACAGATGCCAATGGCGCATTTGTCACTGCAACCTTTACTTTGCAGGTAAGTCCAGCACTTACAGTTACGCGCGCGGTAACAACGTTGACTGCCCGCCGCGCAGTGGCGATAGCGCCATTTACTCCGGTCACTGCTGCAGGATCTGTCTATACGCCTTACGTATTTTCAATCTCGCCAGCACTTCCTACTGGTTTAGTTATTAACTCAGCCACGGGCCAGATCACAGGAACACCTCCTAATGCCCGAGCTAATGCGCGCAATTACACGGTCACGGTTACCGATGGCGCAGCGTTCACCGCAACGGGGGCTTTCTCCCTAACGATCAACTAGCAGCCGGGGGCCAACACCTTTCGGGCCCCCAACACCTTTCGGGCCCCAACACCTTTCGGGCCCCAACACGTTTCGGCGCCTGCGGCGCTGGTACCCAGCTTTCTACCTATCTATTAGTACAATTAGGGTTGTACAAGGGCTTCCCCCTTTCGTCACGCGTAAACCTTGGCGAAATGTCCGTTTTGTCCGTTCCTCGCTACATTAGGACGGGTTCAGCGTAGAAGCCAATAGAAGGACGCTTCTACGATCGGAGTAATTCAAGTGGCAACTAAGAGCGCGGCACCACATGTGTGGACCGTTGGCGACCTCGGCAGTTTTTATGCCGAGCACCGCTCAGAGCTC
Organism: uncultured Actinomycetes bacterium; assembly: GCA_903894425.1. Lineage (GTDB taxonomy): Bacteria > Actinomycetota > Actinomycetes > Nanopelagicales > Nanopelagicaceae > Planktophila. The sequence goes on along the minus strand of CAITQC010000049.1, from coordinate 1,286 downwards.
CACGCCCACGCCTCCCGTGTTCTAAAAGATTCAGTCAAGGCGCAAGAAATCACACAGGATGCTTTGATCAAATTCATGTTGGCTGCTCCAGAGCTTGAATCTGCCGAGCACGCACTTTCTTATCTACACCGCACAATCGAAAACCTTTGCATCGATTTCTTCCGTGCCGAAGGTCGCCGCCCTAACCTTGTTGTCCTTGATGATGCAACAGCTGAAATCGAAGCCCAGTGGCAAGATTCCGGAGACCACTCCGCAGCGATGTCAGCGGCAGAAGATGCAGCAATCATCCGCCAGGCACTTGCCCTTCTTTCACCAGCCGAGCGCGCAGCACTTGTTATGTGGGAAATCGAAGGCCGCTCAACTCAAGAGATCGCATCAGAACTTGGTATCAAGGAATCTGCAGTGCGTCACACAGTTTCACGCGCTCGCGCTTCACTTCGCACAGTTCTTTCAACTTTGGTCATCAACGAAGAGACCGGCCTAACAGCGCTGGATGCTTTGTCGACTACCTACAAAAAAGCAGCCGAACTTGCACAGAAATCTTCAAAGGCCGCGCTTTCATTCCTACTTATCGTTACTGCGTTTTTTGGCTTTAACTCAATGACTGGCAATGAAGGCTCAGTTATCTCAGTTACCCCTCAGATCAGCGCAGTTGATGGCGCCGCACCTTCAGCAGCTGCGCAGAGTGAAGCACCATCTGCAACAGCTACAGCAAAGGCAACTGCCGTTGCAACAGCTGCGGCAAAGAAAGCACAGATCGCGGCATTGAATGCAAAGATCGCAGCGCTTTCATTCTTTGGTCTAGATAAGGATGGAATTCCAACAGGTTTTGCTGTAACTGATTCAAATAACGTCGCAGGAGTTGCCCGCGTAACTAAGGGAACAACAGTTGTTGGCGCAAATGGAATTGTGATTAACAACCAGTTCATTACTGGCTCTGTTGGTCCAAACGTTCTCATCGATCAGCTCATTACAGTCGATGCAACCGGTACTCACTACACATCAAATGGCGTAAACATTGGGTGGGTTGGAAACTGGAACTCGGTTGAATTGAAATCACTTGATTCTTCAATCGATCGCCTTTCAAATGGCAAGTATTTAATTACTGCCACATACAACCTTGGTTATCTCAACGAGTTGGAATATTTCATCCCAACTGGTGGCCGCGGTTATGACTTAGCTGATGCACCAAAGTCAATCACTACACGAATTTTAATGAACTCAGGCAAGACACAGGTACTAGCGCAAGCAGTGCAGGTGAACAACTAAAAATAGGTTTCCTCGTC
>CAITQC010000048.1 GCA_903894425.1 uncultured Actinomycetes bacterium | reverse complement strand
CGTGAGTGGTGGATCTTGCTCGGCCTAGTTTTTGGTGCACAGATCCTGGGTCACTCAATGTTTAATGCAGCTTTAAAACGCGTTTCTCCTGCCGTAGTTTCACTCATAATATTTTTCGAAGTTCCTGTTAGTTCACTGCTTGCTATTTGGTGGCTTGGGCAAAGCCCGCCACTTGGAATCCTTCCTGGCATTGCACTAATTTTGATCGGCTGCGTTTTAGTAGTGACCCGATCAAGGAGTTCAACTCTGGAACTTGCACCATGATCGATCTGCACACGCACACAAATAACAGTGACGGAACCGATAGCCCGCGCGACTTAGTTAATAAAGCTATTGCCCAGGGTTTAACCGTGCTGGGTATTTCAGATCACGACACAACCTCTGGTTGGGAAGAAGCAGTACAAACCTTACGTGGCGATTTAGCCTTAGTTCTTGGTAGCGAAATCTCTTGCCTGACAAATGATGGGATAAGTGTTCATATGCTTGGGCTTCTCTTCGATGGCGCACATTTAGAGATGCAGGTGATGCTTGAAGAAACGCGCGATGGACGCCTGCCACGTATGCGAAAGATGATTGAAAAGATGAAAGCTGCAGGTATCGATATCTCAATGGATGATGTTGAAGCTGCAAGACCTGATGGTGCAACTCTAGGTCGACCTCACTTAGCCGATGCTTTAGTTAATAAGGGCATTATTGCTTCTCGAGACGAAGCATTTCAAGGAATGCTTAATAATGAATCTGAGTTTTATGTTTCACATGCCGCGCCAACTCCTACTGATGCGATTCAAATGATTCGTAGAGCAGGGGGAGTTGCTGTCATAGCTCACCCTTTTGCATCGCACCGAGGTCAAATCCTTCAAGCAAGTGATTTTCATGAATTAGTTGCAGCAGGACTAAACGGTATTGAAGTTGATCACAGAGATCAAAACCCAGATGAAAGAGAGATGCTGCGCTCGATAGCCCATGAATTGGATCTAGTAATAACTGGTTCCAGCGACTATCACGGAACGGGTAAACTCAACGCCTTAGCCGAGTTTCAAACCAGCCCAGCGCAATGGGAAAAACTGGAATCTCTTGCAGATCAAAGAAGGGTCGTGAGGGCGTGAAAGTAAGTGCTTTAACATTTGCCGTTCAGACATTTGTAACTCTCTTTGTGATTATGGATCCACCTGGCGCTACACCGATTTTCTTAGCTTTAGTCGCAGATAAATCACCTAAAGAGCGCCGAGTACTGGCAGTTAAAGCTGCAGGAGTTTCTCTTCTAGTTATCTCAATTTTTGCTTTGTTCGGTCGCTTTATTTTGAGCTATCTCAATGTTTCAATCGCGGCAATGCAAGCCGCAGGAGCATTACTACTTCTATTGATCTCACTTGATTTGTTAACTGGCGGCAAAGGCAGCGGTCGTGGCGACAGTGAAGATTCAAATATCGCCTTGGTTCCACTTGGAACACCTCTGCTGGCAGGTCCTGGTGCAATTGTTGCAACAATGATTTTCGTCCAACAAGTAGAAGGTCCGGCAATGGCTTTTGGTCTTGTAGGTGCGGTAGTGGCTGTTCATGTGGCTATTGCGGCGGCACTTATGGCATCAACAACAATCATGAAAGTGATTAAAGAAGCCGGCGTTACATTAGTTGCACGAATCGCCGGCTTGTTACTTGCTGCAATCGCCGTACAAATGCTTGTTAATGCGATTCGAGTTTTTGTTACTAATTAACTTTCTTTAAACTTTTTTGTTCGAGTTCGAGTACGTTCCACGCGCGGCTTTGCTTCAACCTTCTTTTCTACAATTTTCTTCTCGGTACTCTTCTTCTCAACTACTAATTTGCTCTTGGTGATGCGTCCAGTTGAACCAGCAGGAATGTCTAATACTTCATAAAGGTGCGGCGATGATGAGTAAGTCTCTTCAGGCTCGGCAAGACCTAAATCAAGTGTCTGATTAATCATCTTCCATCTAGCTAATTCATCCCAGTCAACAAAAGTTACCGCGATTCCATGCGCTCCTGCACGGGCAGTACGTCCGATACGGTGGACATAAGTCTTCTCATCTTCAGGACATTGATAGTTGATAACGTGGGTAATTCCATCAATATCTATTCCACGTGCTGCGACATCGGTGGCAACCAAGACATCTGATTTGCCCGCCTTAAAATCACTTAAAGCTTTTTCGCGCGCACTTTGTCCTAAATCTCCATGAATAGGTGCAGCTTTAAATCCGCGCTCAATGAGATCCTCTGCGGTCTTTTGACAAGTTCGCTTGGTACGGCAAAAAACCATTGTTGGCCCGCGACCATCGGCCTGCAAAATACGCGCAAGCATTTCAATTTTATCCATCGCGTGAGCGCGCAAAACATGTTGCTTGATACGAGTAACAACTGCGCCTTCATCTTCAGAATCTTGTGTGCGAATATGGATGGGTTGATTCATAAATCGTCGCGCCAGAGCGATGATGTCACCGGGCATGGTGGCAGAAAAAAGCATAGTTTGCATGCGATTTGGAGTATTCGCCAAAATCTTTTCAACATCGGGCAAGAATCCAAGGTCAAGCATTTCATCGGCCTCATCTAAGACAAGGCGTGAAACCTGTTTTAAGCGCAGCTGCCCTTGACGAGATAAATCAAGTAAGCGGCCTGGGGTACCAACAACGATTTCGATACCGGCTTGCAACGCTTCAATCTGCGGCTCGAATGCACGGCCACCATAGACCGCCAATGTGCGGATTCCTCGATTGCTTGCAAGCTCTTCGATATCTCTTGTAACTTGAGTACAGAGTTCACGAGTGGGTACAACGATTAAAACTTGAGGCATACCTTTGTGTTCAAAAGATTCCCACTCGACATCGTTTGGGGCAATAACGCGTTCGATAACAGGAACACCAAAAGCAAGAGTCTTTCCTGTTCCTGTCTTTGCCTGACCAATTACATCACCATCACTAAGTGCGATTGGTAAAACCATCTCTTGAATTGCAAAAGGTGCGATGAAGCCATGGGCATGAAGGGCCTCAATGGTCTCGGGGCGAAGTGGTAGTTCTGCGAAAGTTTTCGACACGCTAAATGGCGCCAGAAATTAAATGTTTAATGGTGCTCATATGCTTAATCCTATCGGAGTTAATTGCGCGGGAATCCCGAAATACCTCTCCACATGAGGTTGTTAACCAATTCAACGGCCTGATCTCGGGTCAAAGTGCTGTCACGATCCAACCAATGGCGAGCTGTTACTTGGGCATAACCAATCATTCCAACACCCAAAAGCATTGATGCCTCTTTAGGTAGACCCGTATCAATAGAGATGACCGCACTTGCTGCAGCTGCGCAGTCATATGTCATGCGATTGAGTCGTTCGCGCACTGAAGGCTCAACGCTCATGTCACTTTCGAAAAGCAATCTAAAGGCTTCACCTTCTTTTTCGATAAAGGCAAAATAGGCATCGACCGTTGCATGCACTCTGTTGGCATTATCTGGAGTAGAAGCGATCGCCTTTTGAATCTCAAAAACTAGAGAATCGATATGTAGATCAAGAACGGCTAAGTAAAGATCAAGTTTTGATGGAAAATGTTGATATAAAACTGGCTTGCTTACATTTGCCCGGTCGGCGATTTCATCCATCGCGGCAGAGTGATAACCGGCTGCGGTAAAGACCTCTAAAGCTGCCGATAGCAAAATTGCTCGTCGCTCATCGCGCGGCAATCGCCCCTTATTTGATGCTTCTAGATTGCTCATTGGCGTAATCGTAGAGGCATTAATGGCTTCTATGCTAATAAATGTAGCAGTGCATGCGTGAGTACGGCAGAATCGCCTTCTTATGAAACTTTCTCCGCTAGTAAATCCGGGTCCAACATTGAGTGCCGATGAACTTCGTCGCTACAGCCGCCAAATTGTGATCCCACAATTTGGTCTCCAAGGACAGGAAAGTTTAAAAAATGCAAAGGTTCTATGCATTGGGGCTGGGGGATTAGGTTCGCCAACCTTGATGTATTGCGCAGCTGCTGGAGTTGGAACTATAGGAATCGTTGATTTCGATAGTGTTGATGAAAGCAATCTGCACAGACAAATACTTTTTGGGCAATCAGATATCGGTAATTTGAAAGTTGAAGCAGCTAGGACAAAACTTATTGAAACAAACCCCTATGTGCAGGTAAATACTTATCCTGTACGACTGGATGCATCTAATGCACTTCAAATCTTTGCAGAATACGACCTCATTATCGATGCAACTGATAATTTTGCTACTCGCTACTTAATAAATGATGCCGCTGTTTTGCTAGACAAGCCATATGTGTGGGGATCAGTTAATCGCTTTGATGGTCAGGCCGCAATTTTTTGGAGTGCTCACGGACCGTGCTATAGATGTGTTCATCCAACGCCGCCAGCACCTGAATCTGTTCAAAACTGCGCCGAGGCTGGCGTGCTTGGAGTTTTGTGTGCAACGGTTGCTTCGATGCAAGTAAATGAAGCGATAAAGGCCATAACGGGCATGGGCGAAGTGCAAGTGGGTCAACTCATAATTTATGATGCTCTAGATGCAGGATATTCAAAGATTGAGGTTCAAAAGAATCCGCAGTGTCCAATCTGTAGTGAAAATCCAACTCAAACTTCTCTACTTGATGATTATGAACTCTTTTGCGGTTCAATAAATGAAATCTCGGCCGAAGCGTTGCAATCAAAAATTGAGAAAGGAGAAGATTTTATTTTGATCGATGTCCGCGAAATCGAAGAGTTTGAACAATCTAGAATTCCTGGCTCTAAATTAATCCCAAAGAGTTTTTTCTTAGATTTAACCGTGCTCACAGAGCTACCGCATGACAAAGAGATTATCCTTCATTGTCGATCTGGCATTAGGTCTGCACAATGCCTTGAAGTGATTCAGCGCAATGGTTTTACCAACTCGCGTCATCTGCGCGGGGGGATACTTGCATGGGAGAAGTTATGAAAGATTCATACGCGGGCTATCGAATCCTCTTAGTTCATGCCCATCCTGATGATGAAACTATTAATAATGGCGCAACAATGGCCCTATACGCATCCCTTGGTGCATCTGTAACTCTAGTGACGTGTACACGCGGTGAAGAAGGTGAAGTCTTAGTTCCTGGATTAATTCATTTATCAAGTGCCCAGGAAGATAAGTTGGGGATACATCGCGAATCCGAGCTTGCAAATGCAATGAATGCACTTGGAGTTACAGATTACAGATTTCTCGGACATTATCGGGACAGTGGAATGATGGGCACCGAACCTAACAATCGCCCCGATGTCTTTTGGCAGGCAGATCTTGATACAGCTGCAAATCAACTAGTTTCAATCATTGAAGAGATTAAGCCTCACATTTTAATTACCTATGACGAAATCGGAGGCTACGGTCACCCTGATCATATTCAGGCTCACCGGGTAGCTATGCGCGCAAGTGAACTTTCACAGTGGCAGATTCAAAAGATCTATTGGAACACGATGCCCAAGTCAGTTATTGCCCAAGGGATCGCCAAGATGAAGGAAATCGGTTCAGATTTCTTTGGTGCCGAAAGTGTTGATGATCTTCCATTTGCAAAAGATGATGCCTTCGTAACAACACTTATTGACGCTACCTCATTCGTAGATGCGAAGATGGCGGCGATGAAGGCCCATGAAACTCAGATCAGTTTAGATGGACCGTTTTTTGCACTCTCTAATAATCTTGGTCTGCAAGTGTGGGGACACGAGTACTACACCCTTGTTAAGGGCGAAAAGTCTGGGCCATTTGATGCAGAGGGACGAGAGAGCGATCTAACTTCAGGAGTTCATCTCTAATGCGTTACCTATATTCACTATTGATCGGAGCAGCTCTTGGAGCAGGGTCGGTTTTTATGCATACATCTTTTGCTCCCTTAGGATTGATATTTGTATTAATTTCAACGGTTGCAGGAATTTGGAGCATCGGGCGGATGTGGGGTGGCAAAACTCTTCGCATTCTCGCCTCTGTCGCATGGACCATGGTTGTGCTTCGCGCAGGATTTCCTGGCGTTAATGATGAATATTTAATTGAAGGAACTGCCGTTGGAATTTCACTTATTAACTGCGGTTTCTTAGCTTTAGTTTTGGCGGTCTTGCTTCCAGCTTAACGCCAGCTCCACTGCTGGCCGGTGTTTGTATCCTTAATTTCAAGACCTGACTCTTCCAATTTGATTCGCAATGAATCGCTATCTGACCAGCGTTTTTCAATTCTTGCTTGCATGCGTTGCTCTAAGAGTTGGATTTGTTCTGGATTAATGGCTTTAACTTCTTCTACTCTATTTAAATCAAGTCCCAGGAATTGATCTGCAAAGAGAAATCGAGAAGCGCGATCAGGCAACGTCTCATCTTTTTCTATCGCACGTAGATATTGAATCGCTTTGGGAGTATCAAGATCGTTATCAATGATTGTTAAGAACTCTGAATCTGTTGAAATTCTTGAAAGGCCCCAACCTGCAATCTTTTTACGCCATCGTTTAATTGTTGCATCGGCGGCTTCAATTGCTGCCCACGTTAGATCCATCTGTGATCGATACCTGTTCTCTAAGAAACATAGACGAACCGCAAGTGGGTCAAAGCCTCGGTCGATAATCTCTTGTAATAAAACGACATTGCCAGCGCTTTTAGACATCTTTCGTCCCTCAAAAAGCAAGTGCTCTCCATGGAGCCACAGATCAACGCTCTCATTTCCAGTGATTGCATTTGATTGAGCACGTTCATTTTCATGGTGAGGAAAGCGCAAATCTATGCCGCCGACATGAAGATTTATATGTCCCTTCAAGAAATGTAGTGACATTGCTGAACATTCGATATGCCATCCGGGAAATCCGGGGCCCCAAGGAGAATCCCAAATCATTTCGCTGCGCATGCCAGCGTTTTTCCATAATGCCCAATCGGCATGAAATCTCTTTGCGCCATCTTCTGTGTAGTCATAACGGTGTCCGGGTTTAAGTGCATCGAGGCGGTTTCCACTTATTGCACCGTACGATGGAAAGGATTGAGCATCGAAGTAGACTGAGTTATCTTCACCAATGTATGCAAAACCTGTTTCGATTAATTGCGCGATCATTACCTGCATCAATGCAATTGATTCACTTGCGCGCGGATAAGCATCGGCAGGTTTGATTTTCAATCTCGACAAGTCATTATGAAATCCTGCCTCATACTTTCGTGCTATTGCAAAGGGATCTGTTTTTTCTGCTTTAGCTTGTTCGAGCATCTTGTCTTGCGAGTCAATGTCTTCTGACATATGGCCCACATCAGTTATGTTTTGAATTAATTCAACTTGAGTGCCATGCATTTCAAGAGCTCGTCGAACTAAGTCGGCTAATAAAAAAGTACGTAAATTTCCGACGTGCGCATCGCGATATACAGTTGGCCCACAGCAATACATGGTGACCTTGCCATCAGTTATTTTTACAGGTTGCACTTTTCGACTTGCAGTGTCATAAATTGAAAGGCTCACTTCTTTTCTACCACTTCTTTCCACAGTGCAATATCTGCATGAGAAAATTCAATGAGCCGTCCATGGCGATTTCGAAGTGTGACGGGGGACTCTAGATATCCCACAATGTCGCGAAACCCACCCTCGGGATCATGCAAGCGGATGGTGACGCGCTTGCCAATAAGGGCGCTAAATCTGGCTTCGAGTCCATGTGCCATGGCGCAACGATAATCGTTAACTTCAAATATCGCTTTGGAAGAGGGTATGCGATTAGAATCTGGGCGTTGGTTTCCAATAATTCGTACGGAGGCAAGTCGTGACTTATGTGATCGCCGAACCATGTGTCGATGTAAAAGATAAATCCTGCATCGCTGAATGTCCTGTGGACTGCATCTATGAAGGCGATCGCATGCTCTATATCCAAGCCGATGAGTGCGTTGATTGTGGTGCCTGCGAACCTGTCTGCCCAGTAGAGGCTATTTACTACGAGGATGATGTTCCGCCACAGTGGAAAGAGTTTGGAAAAGTTAATACTGAGTTTTTCGTTGAAATCGGCTCACCAGGTGGAGCCAGCAAGGTTGGCGCAACTGGCACCGACCATGATTTTGTAAAAGCCCTGCCACCTAAGAGCGAGTAATTCTTCTTGCGTTCCTCACTCCCAGATTTTCCTTGGGATGCGCTTGCTCCATATGCTGAAAAAGCGCGCTCGCACCCTGATGGGATTATTGACCTATCCGTTGGAACACCCGTTGATCCGACCCCAGATTTTATTCAAGCCGCATTACGTGAATCTTCAAATTCACCTAGCTATCCCGTAACTGCCGGCACTCCACAACTTCGCGAAGCAATGCGAAGTTGGGCAATTTCACGATTAGGTGCCACTGGAGATTTTGATGTCCTGCCTTTAATTGGATCAAAAGAGTTAGTTGCATGGTTACCGACGATTCTTGAATCTACAAAAGTTTTAATCCCAGAAATCGCATACCCGACCTATCACGTTGGTGCTTTAATCGCCGAAGCTGAATCAATTACTGTTTCAATCGATGCCCAGAGTTGGCCTAATGCCGATTTAGCATGGATGAACTCACCCTCGAATCCAACTGGACGGGTGCACAGTATTGAAGAAATAGAATCATGTATCCAATGGTCCAGAGCCAACAACGCTGTCTTAATTTCTGACGAGTGTTACTTGGAGTTTGACCACACAGCGCATGCAACTTCGGTGATGTCACTTACCGGCGGAGATAACAGAAATATTTTGGCAGTGCACTCACTCTCAAAACGTTCTTCAATGGCAGGATATCGAGCAGCCTTCTTAATCGGTGATTCAGCTCTTATCGCAAAGATTCGCGAGTTACGAAAGCATGCGGGAATGATGGTGGCCCTTCCTGTTCAAAAAGCAATGACTGTTGCATTGGCCGATGACCTACATGTTGCCGAACAACGAGCCCGCTATAACGCCCGAAGAGATGCACTGATCCCGGCACTTCAAGGATGTGGTTTTAGAATTGAATTTAGTAATGCAGGCTTATATATCTGGTGTACGCGCGATGAAGATGCCTGGACAAGCGTTGATTGGTTAGCAACGAGAGGAATCCTTGCAACCCCGGGTAGCTTTTATGGCGAAAAAGGTAAGAACCATATTCGAATCGCAATGACAGTCTCTGATACTCAAATAGCCGATGCGCTCACCCGCTTGAAGGTCTGAGAAAATGGCCGTTGGAATTCTTCTAGTCGGTGGCTTTGGCACACGTTTGATGCCTCTGACTAAAAACACGCCAAAGCCAATGCTTACCGTTGCCGGTCTTCCAGTTACCGAACACCAGTTGGCGATGGCGAAAAGAGCTGGAATAACCACGATTGTTCTTGCAACTTCTTACCTGAGCCAAACCTTCATTCCATATTTCGGAGATGGATCAAAGTGGGGGATGCAGCTTCTGTATGCAGTAGAAGAGGAGCCGCTTGGTACAGGTGGCGCAATCCGCAATGCAGCAAAGCTGTTTAGTGCAGATGAATCAATCGTTGTTTTTAACGGCGATGTCTTGAGCTCCCATAACTTGTCACAACAAATCCGTGAACATGAAGAAAATGATGCAGATGTAACTTTGCACTTAACAACCGTTGACGATGCTCGTGCATTTGGTTGCGTTCCAACAGATTCCGAGGGCAGGGTTACTGCATTTTTAGAAAAGATGGAAAACCCCATCACAAACACAATCAATGCCGGATGTTATGTTTTCAAAGCTTCTGTAGTGAAATCAATTCCAGAGAACTCGGTGGTGAGTGTCGAACGCCAGACATTTCCAGAGTTAGTTGCAAATCACGGCAGAGTATTTGGCTTCATCGATGATTCCTATTGGCTAGATATTGGTACACCAAAAGCTTTGCTAAAAGGCTCAACTGATTTAGTCAGCGGAGTTGCAGATGCTTTAGCTTTAACGAGTGAACTTGTTCAAAGCCATACTTCGCAATCATTGATAATGAAGGGCGCTACGGTCGATTCGATGGCCGATATCTCTGGGGGTAGTTGCATCTGCAAAGGAGCCATCGTCGAAGCTGGCGCTCAGATTTATGGCTCAATTGTTGAGGCGGGGGCGATTATTGGGGCCGATGCCAGGATCAGTAACTCCTTTATCGCTAGCGGGGCACATGTGCAAAATTCGGCGAAAATCTCTTCGGCTTTTGTGACAAATTCAGAAATTATCGAAATCCCCGCCTAGCCCACGCTCAGATTGGCTACCAGCACTTGACTTATCGGACTTACACGCGTGTAATTCACTCCTAAGTAAGTCTTTTCCAAGAGGGATCAGACCTTAAAGCTATTCAAGGAGAATCGACTATGCCGATTAAACCTGAAGCCACGAACTCCCCAATCCCCACGACTGGCCCAAAGATCACTCTAGAGACTGGCGAGAGTATTGAACTCTCTTGGCAGGAACGCGCACTGTGCGCCCAAACAGATCCAGAAGCATTCTTCCCTGAAAAAGGTGGCTCAACTCGCGAAGCAAAGCGTGTCTGCCTTTCATGTGATGTTCGTTCAGAGTGCTTGGAATATGCACTTGCTCATGACGAACGTTTTGGAATTTGGGGCGGATTATCAGAGCGCGAACGTCGTCGCTTAAAGCGCCGTTCTGCGTAATTTTTAATCCCAGCTTTTCGGGTTAGAGGGTTTGTACTGTGGCACTAAAGAATAAACATTCAGTCACCGCAATTGTTGTTACTCACGACGGTGAAACTTGGTTGCCCGCAGTTGTAGCAGCGCTTACATCGCAAACTCGCGCAATTGATCAGATTATTGCCGTCGATACAGATTCACATGATGCGTCAATAAAATTAATTCAATCAGCAAGAATTCCAATTATTTCTGCAGAGCGCGAGTGTGGTTTTGGCGATGCAGTTGCGCTCGCCGTTTCGAATCTACCTACACATGTTGAAGGTAGCAGTGAGTGGATTTGGTTAATTCACGATGACTGTGCGCCGGCACCAACGGCGCTTGAAAAACTTCTCGAAGCAATTGAGGATCGCCCACAAGTTGCAATGGTTGGGCCTAAACTTCTTGGTTGGCATGATCGAACACATCTACTTGAAGCGGGAATAAGTATCGCCGGTAACGGGGCACGATGGACCGGACTTGAAGTTCTTGAATATGACCAAGGTCAGCATGATGGCATTCATGATGTGCTCTCTGTTAGTACTGCCGGAGCATTAATTCGTCGGAATCTCTTTGAAGAAATTGGCGGATTTGATTCCAACCTTTCACTTTTTAGAGACGATGTTGATTTCGGGTGGCGCGCACGTGTAGCTGGTTATAGCGTCATTGCTACCACTGATGCCGTTATGTATCACGCACAGGCCTCGGCAACTGAGCGACGCGAAGTTGATGTAGCGGGTGCATTGCTACACCGTCCGCTTTTACTCGACCGCAGAAATGCTGCATATGTATTACTCGCCAACTCTTCGTGGTGGATGATCCCCTGGGTAGCCATCCAACTTCTAGGATCTGCGATGGCGCGATCGATTGGTTATTTACTTGCAAAGTTACCTGGATATGCTGCCGATGAACTCTTAGCGGTAGCTAGCTTGATTATTAAGCCAGCAGCTATCTTTAAAGCCAGGAGAGAGAGAAAAGCCAATCGCTTAGTTTCTGCACGCGTTATTTCTCCCTATATCCCACCGCGTTGGTCTCAAATACGTTTATCAACCTCACGTATCGCTGAAAGCATCCGAGCAAAGATAATTCCAGTTTCAGAAAGCGCACCAACCTCAATTTTGGATTCGCTAGAAGAAGAAGAAGATTTATTGGTTCCGACAAAGAGTTACCAGTGGAGAAATCTTTTGCGCAACCCGGAATTTATTGGATACACATTGCTTGTAGTTATTACTCTGATTGCATCGCGAAATCGAATTGGAGCATTGATAGGAGGCGCATTGCCGCCATCGCCTAGCGGAGCTCGGGATTTGTGGAAGATCTATTTTGAATCATGGCACCAAGTAGGAATGGGAAGCTCACATGCTTCGCCACCATGGATTGCCATCCTTGCATTGGGATCAATTGCATTTCTTGGAAAAGTTCCATTCCTAATTACAATCCTATTTTTGATTGCACCACTATTGATGATGTGGTCTGCTCAGAGTTTCTTGCGCTATTTTTCTAAGAACAGATACATAACAATTACAGCCAGCCTTATTTACGCCTTGTCTCCAGTTGCAATTGCATCGATTAATTCAGGGCGTCTTGCCACGCTTGTAGTTATGATTTTGGCGCCTCAGCTCCCAAAGGTTCTTAAGAACTGGAGCGAAGTTGAAAATGAAAACTGGCGCCGGATCTACGGATTATCGATATTGCTCGCCGTTCTTAATTCATTTACATTACTTACAACCCTGGCCACAGTGGTAATTGTCGCTATCGCCGTAGTTAAGGATTACCAACAAAAATTAGAGAAACCATTATTTCTTGCGCGCCTCTACAAAAGAATCACAGTTGTACTTGCTCCATTTATTGCCGTGGCGCCGTATTCATTTGAAGCTTTAGCTAGACCATCTAGGTTTTTAGCTGAACCTGGCTTATCGATACCTGGAGGCAAAACAACTCTTGTTCTCTTTGGAAATCCAGGGGGAGCAGGCTCCTTGCCATGGTGGATATTGAGCCCAATCCTTTTACTGCTTGTTGTTTCACTCTTTACATCAAGTGCAGCACGTGCAATTGCACAGTACGGAGTTGGCTTTTTAAGCGCCGCAGTTTTGCTTTCAGGTCTATCAATTACAGTCCATGGAGATGGAAGCCAAAGTGCGGTATGGACTGGATCCCTTTTAGCTGTTTCTACCTTAGCTTCGGTAGCTTGCGGAGTTGTAATTCTTGATCGCCTTCGCAGCATTTTGATTGCAAGCAATATCCATTACCGCCATTTTCTTGCATCACTACTCTTGCTAAGTACCGGTGT
>CAITQC010000047.1 GCA_903894425.1 uncultured Actinomycetes bacterium | reverse complement strand
GTGATCAAAATAGAGTGCTTCCCACATATTTAAAGTCAGCGGCCGTGGGCGCTTTGGATGCACTTCGCGTGCGCGAAGATGAGAATGGAAAGCTGCACTTACGCCATCCAGACCCTCATTGGAATACACGGCAAAAAGGGCCGGCGCTTCATAGCTTTCATTTTCTTTCAAAATTACTTCACCAGCAAGCAAGAGTTCACCAGCACCTATTGCCTGTTGTCCATCGAATCCACGTTCGACTAAGTAATGTGAATTTCCGCTCCAGGCAATACTTGTTGCCCATGCAGATCCAGATTGAAATGAAGTCTGCGCCGTAAGTGCAATATCTGCAATTGAAAAATTGTGACCGCTTCGGCCTTCACGTGATTCGCGCACCCATGTACCAATGTGAATATCACGGCGTTGTGGTTGACGTTCATTTGACCATCGACCCGCAAAATCAAGGGTCTGTGTTGCTTCCTGTGGCAGTGGCAACCAGTTGATAAATTCATTAAGAACATAATCACTATCGCCGATATTTTTAACGGTGGTTTTTTGAATTAATACGCCAAAAGCATCAAGATCAAAAGTGACTGCAACTTCTAGTTCGGCATGAAAATCTCGCAAAGTTACTGCGCAGTGATTCCCCTGGTGATGAAAATCTGTAACTTCAAACTTTGTCGACCATGCTTTTCCATTACGATGACCAGATAAAGCTGGACGTCCTAGGAATCCACGGGCGCTCTCGCGCATAATTCCGGGCAACTGTGGCTCATCCCATGAACTATTTGCAATTGATACTCGACTTGCCGCTGCGATGTCATGGTTTTCACCGAGAATTGGGGCTCCCCAATGACGAATTACCAAGGCGCCATTGACGACCTCTATGAGCAACGATGAAGTCACAGAGCTCAAAATCGCAGATTGCTTAGTCACAAAGGTAGAGTATCGACACTATGGAGCAGAGTAAAAAACTAAGCGCCGGCATCATTCGCAACGATCGCCAGATGGCCGATGGCCGCACAATTCGCTATTACGACTCTGCTGGACAACGACGCGATGCCAAAGATTTGCGTCCAGAAGAAGAGCAGCCATCAATCGGTGAACTTCGGCTCGATCCACTGGTAAATGAGTGGATCGCCATGGCTGCACATCGCCAAGGCCGTATCTTTTTGCCGCCAAAAGAACTTTGTCCGCTCTGCCCAACAACAGGTGAACTCTTAACTGAGATCCCTGAATCAGATTTTGAAGTCGTAGTCTTTGATAACCGCTCCCCTTCCTTGCGCCCACCAGTTGGCGATTGGGCACTTCCTGATCAAGTGGGACCAGATACTGATTTAGGAACTGCCGCCGGAAAATGTGAAGTAATTTGTTTTACTGCCGAACATGGAAATGCTTTTAAGGATTTAACTGCACAGCGAGTTCGAACTTTGTTGGAAGCTTGGATTGACCGAACCGCTGAACTTTCAACACATAACTTCATTGAACACATTGCTCCCTTTGAAAACCGCGGTGAAGAAATCGGAGTGACGCTTACTCATCCGCATGGTCAGATTTATGCATATCCATTTATTCCCCCACGCGTTGAAAAAATGTTAGCTGCTGCCAATAAATACAAAGAAGCTACGGGCAAGGTTTTATTTGATGAAGTCGTTGCACGCGAAATCCGTGATGAAGAACGAATTATCGCACGCAATGAGCGCTGGATAGCATTTGTTCCATATGCTGCCCGATATCCATTTGAAATTCATGTAGCCCCCCTTAATCCCGTTGCAGATTTAACTGGATTAAATGATGATGATCGCGAAGCCTTTGCTCCAATTGCACTCGAAGTAATGCGTCGCCTTGATGGTGTCTTCGGAATAGACATGGCCTATATCGCCGCTTGGCACCAAGCACCTGTGCGTGTAGGCCGTGATGTTCTGCGCCTACATTGGCAAATCACCAGCGTTCGCCGTGCGCCAGGAAAATTAAAATATCTAGCTGGTTCTGAATCTGCAATGGGTGCATTTATTATGGATATGCGTCCTGAACAATCCGCGGCTCAACTTCGTGAAGTAGTTTTGTAATGCGCGTATTAGTTACTGGTGGCACTGGTTATATTGGCTCAACTGCGGTCGATATTTTAATTTCGCAGGGTTACGAAATTTCAATTCTTGATGACTGCAGTATGGGCCACGCCGACTCAGTTCCGGCAGGAGTCAGTTTTATCAAGGGATCTCTTCTTAACGCTGGTGACTTAGCTCAAGCCCTCGTTGGAGTCGATGCTGTAATGCATTTTGCAGGTAAATCACTTGTTGGTGAATCAGTTGAAAAACCTGATCTCTATCACCAAGTCAATGTCAATGGCTCGCGAAACTTACTCGACCAAATGCACATGAGCGGTGTAACTAAATTAGTTTTCTCTTCATCCGCTGCCACCTATGGTGAACCTAAAGTTGTGCCAATTGTTGAAACCGCTCCAACACATCCAACAAATCCATATGGTGCGACAAAACTTGCCATTGATCAAATGATTACCGCCGAATCAGCTTCGCGTGGCATTGCTGCTGCTTCACTTCGTTATTTCAATGTTGCAGGCGCGCTTAAATCAACTCGGGGTTGGCTTGCTGAGCGCCATAATCCAGAAACACATCTAATTCCAAATGTCCTTCGTAGCACTGCAGAAAATCCAGTAAAGATATTCGGTAGCGATTGGCCAACTGCCGACGGAACATGCATTCGCGACTATGTGCACGTAGTTGATCTCATCGATGCGCACATCAAGGCACTTGAATCCCTACAAATGGGTGTTCACGAGATTTATAACTTAGGCAGCGGAGATGGTTATTCAGTCCGTGAAGTTGTTGCCGCTGCATCAAAGGCTACCGGCTATGAAATTCCAACTATTGATTCACCGAGGCGAGCAGGAGATCCAGCGGTTTTGATCGCCGACATTAATAAGGCCAAGACCAAGCTTGGTTGGAGGCCAACTCGCGATATTGAAACTATGGTTGCCGATACTTTGGCCTCTTTTAGTTAGGTAAGCCATGTCATTTATCGATAAGAAGTTTGCTGAAACCTTCGGCCAATCCCCCGACATCATCGCCGCAGCACCTGGGCGAGTAAATCTAATCGGGGAACATATCGACTACAGCGATGGATTTGTCCTACCTTTTGCAATCAGCGATCGTACATATGCTGCGGTTCGAGTGCGCGATGATCGCAAAGTACGCATTGCATCAGTGCAACGTCGCAACAAGATCGTTGAACACAATCTTGATGCAATAAAGCCGGGGTTAAAAGGTGAATGGGAGCGATACCCGCTAGGAGTTATTTGGGCGATGGGGCCGACATCGGGCATCGACATCATGATTGATGGCCATGTTCCACTTGGCGCGGGCCTGTCTTCATCTGCTGCCTTGGAATGCTCTGTTGCAACAGCGCTTAATCATCTCTTTTCATTTGGATATTCTTTGGAAGAGCTAGCACGCCTGACTCAAAAGGCTGAAAATGAATACGTTGGAGTTCCATGCGGAATTATGGATCAATCCGTTTCATTGATGGCACACGCTGGTTCGGCACTTCTTTTAGATTGCCGTGATTTATCGACTAAGAACATCGCATTTGATGTTGCATCCAGTGGACTCGAACTCTTGATTATTGACACACAAGCGCACCACTCTTTAACCGATGGTGGTTATGCCGAGCGCCGCGCGTCATGTGAATCAGCTGTAGCAAAACTTGCAGTTAAATCCCTGCGCGAACTCGATCTTGCTCAACTTGAACAATCACAAAACTTGCTAACCAATACCGAGTTTATTCGTGCCCGTCATGCAGTTACAGAGATGGCGCGTGTAATGGATGCAGTGCAAGTACTTGAAGCAAAGAATTTTGTAGCACTCGGTCAACTACTTAACCAATCTCATGCATCACTTCGCGATGATTACACAGTTTCGTGTCCGGAACTCAATGTTGCAGTAGAAGCATCCCTCACTGCCGGGGCCCTTGGTGCGCGAATGGTTGGAGGCGGATTTGGAGGAAGTGCAATTGCATTGATTCATGCCGCACACACTCAAGCCACTATTGCTGTAATTGAAAAAGCCTTTGCCGAGAATAAATTCAAAGCACCACGGTTTTTTACTTCATTGCCAAGTCAAGGTGCTCAGGTTATTCAACGGGGGTAATTGAAACCACTTCTACTCCGCCGATCGCACCTAAAACATTAAGTAGATCTGTTGGATCATTGCCAGGAACGGCAACAGTAATATCGTCAAAGCCCCGTCCATCCTCTGATTTAAGAACTACTAACCCTCGAATATCCCCGCCAGCAATACCGATTGCTGAGGCGAGAAGTCCAAGAGAACCAGGTCGATCTGGAAGTGAGATATGAAGACGAAAAAGGGCCATGGGTAAAGAATACCCTGACCCTATTTCGCCCGTGTTACGGAGTTTTTACGATGCCGCTCTTAGCTAGATGGCGCAGAACCAAGTAATACCTTGAAACTTTGGGTTGCCCCACTTGGGAGTTCTACAACCACGGTAATCGTGTTTCCCGGTGCATATGAGCGAATCCGAACGATGGCACCAACTTGATCGGTAATTTTTACGCCATCGATAGATTTAATGATGGACCCAGCTGGAATTCCGGCCTTTTCTGCACCTTCTCCTGGACTTAACTTAGATATCTTGGCACCAATCCCGGTGTAAGTAGTGTCAAAGTAAATACCAAGTACCGGTCGGGTTGATTTACCAGTGGCAATAAGTTCATCAATGATGCGCTTGGCTTCATTGATTGGAATAGAGAATCCAAGGCCGATATTTCCAGAAGTTCCATCACTTGATAGCGATGCAATCGCTGAATTAACTCCGATGATTCGACCAGAAGAATCGAGTAGTGCCCCGCCAGAGTTGCCTGGGTTAATCGCAGCATCTGTTTGTATGGCATTTACATAAGACTCAGCGCCGGAAGTTCCAGTTGTGACCGGTCGATTCTTAGCTGAAACAATCCCGCTAGTGACAGTACTGGCAAGTCCTAATGGCGAACCAATGGCAACGACAGGATCTCCAACGCTTATATTGGATGAGTTTCCAATTGTTACAACTGGGAGATTTCCCTTTTCAACCTTAATAACAGCTAAATCGTAATTCACATCTCGCCCCACAATTGTTGCCGCGATTGTGTCGCCATTAATGAATTCCACCAGAATTGATCCACCATTTGCGCCATCTTCAACAACGTGATTATTTGTAATAATGTATGAAGAAGTTGAATTAGTCTTATAGATAGAGCCTGAACCTGTGCCAGAGCCGGCTGCTGACGTTACTTTGATAGAAACAACTGAAGGAGTAACCAGTGCAGCAATTGACTTAACATCAATTGATGAAGCACCTAGTGAAACTAATGTGCGTGATGCGCTACACGTATTATTGGTCGCCAAATACATCACTTGAGTCTTCTTATCAACGCAAGCTTTGACACCAATCGGGTCTGAGGATGCTGCCGTTGCAACTCCACCAATGGCAGTTGCACCTAATAGAAATCCAACACCTACTTTTACAATGGTTGACTTCATTATCTTTCCCTTTTTTCCATAGTTATTCATGTGTTGCTAGGTTATGAAATCTTTCTTAATGAATACTGAGTACGGGCTGAATTTACTAAACGAGTACTATCCACGCACCGCTCACGGCAACCTTGACTTTAGCAAGAGGAGATTGTGCGGGACCATTTATTACTTGGGCTGATTTATATGGATCAAACTCAGCTCCGTGGCACGGACATTTCAATGTTTTAGTAGAACTGGAATAAGCAACTGTGCAGCCTTGGTGAGTGCAGATTGCAGAGTAGGCAAATACTCCGGTTTTTGTTCTAAAGACAATGGCCGGTGCTCCATTTTTAGCTACAAATTTATGTGTCGCCCCAACTTTAAGTGAGGCCAACTTAATAATCTTGTTAGCGGTATTTGCAGCGGCCGTATTACTTGTAGATGGCGCCGCCTTTGCAAATACTTTTCCAAATCCTGCCAACCCAACGGCAATCGCTCCAGTTAAACCAACGCGCAAAGCTCCACGGCGTTCTAATGACATTTCAAATCCCTTTCGCTTGCGATTTCCAGACAACAGTAAAAGATAGGAGAACCATAAAACAGCATAGGCAGAATCGCTCGCCAGAAAGTATGGACTGACATGAAAACTACTTGCTAGCCACAGGCCAACTGACATTGCAAAACCGCAAAAGGCGGCCACACGCGGCGCAACCCATAGAAGCGTTGCCACGCCAATTGCGAACTCGCTAATCATGACAAAGCCGCCCACAAAGGCTGCATGTTCGATTAACTTATTAAAAGCAAAACCAACTGGCGATTGCGTTGCATAGCCTGAAAGTTGGCTTCCGATATATGAGACTGAATCTGCGGAAAGAAATCCAGGATCCGTAGCTTTATCCCACCCGGCGTAAATCCAGGTGGCTCCGAGCCAAAAGCGCATTATCCGTAAACCCTGCGACTGATTACGCCATGAGTTTGTAGCGGTGCGTACGTAGTTTTGAATCAATCTCACACGATGAATAGTAAAGGCTGGGTGCGTGAAAAGTTAGATGTAAATGCTCCCTGACTTGGATTCGAACCAAGAACCTGTCGATTAACAGTCGACTGCTCTGCCGTTGAGCTATCAGGGATTACGTGTGCAAGCGCAAACTCTAGCGCACACAGGCGCAAGGGCAAAAACTACAGCCCTCCGAGCGCCAAATCATGCAGATTTCGGCGGGCGCTTTCAAGGGCCACTAATTGGGCGAAGGCTGCGTTGTATTCAATTTCATTTTCAACAGGGTTGAGGCGCTGAAGCGATGATTTCAACTCTGCTATCGACCGAGAGATCGCAACCTCGCGCAATCTGGCGGTGATGCTTGCAACGTAAGCTGCCGTCGGTTTTCCATCTGCCCGAATAGGCTCCACTGTTAGCTCTGTAAAAAGAGTTTTGATTCTCTCATCGTTAATTGTTTCTGGTGAAATCATTTCATTTTCATCAATGGTCTTACGAAGTTCACGATATGCCGGATGCGTAAATGCCCCTGGTTCAATATCTGTCCACAATGGGCCGCTAAATAGTGAAGCTTCCTGCAGCCTTGCTTTTAAGACTTCGCGTTCAAGAATAAGTCGGGCTTCATTGGGATCTGGTCTCCAGTTGTTGTTGTCTTCGCTCACAGCTTCCGTAGAATCTTGAGATTTAGGTTGATTCTTTACACCTTGAGCTACAGCTTTTGAAACGATTTCTACTTCAGTTCCAAGCCAACCTGCAAGTAAGCGTGTGTATTCAGGACGCAAGGATTTATCTCGAATCTGGGCAACAAGGGGTGCAGCAGCATTGAGTGCATTAACTCGACCTTCTGCACTATCTAACTTGTGGTGTGCAAGTTCGGCGCGGATAGCAAATTCAAATAGTGGAACTCTCCGGGCGATTAAATCGCGCAGTGCAAGATCGCCTTTTTCTTGGCGTAGTTCGCAAGGATCCAAACCATCCGGTTCCACGGCTACGAAAGTCTGTGTAACAAATTTTTGATCCTCACTAAATGCACGCAGCGCCGCCTTTTGACCAGCTGCATCACCATCAAAGGTAAAGATAACTTCGCCTCTAAATGAATCATCATCCATAAGTAAGCGACGCAAAATACGGATATGGTCTGCACCAAAAGCAGTTCCGCACGTTGCAACAGCCGTTGTGATTCCTGCCAGCTGCGCCGCCATAACATCGGTGTAACCCTCAACTATGACTGCCTGGCGCTTCTTTGCAATCTCTTTTTTTGCAACATCTAAACCATACAAAACTTGGCTCTTCTTGTAGACCGGCGTCTCAGGAGTATTGAGATATTTTGGACCTTGATCCTCTTCATCACTTGCCAATTTACGGCAGCCAAAGCCAACTACATCGCCAGAGATATCTTTAATTGGCCAGGTAAGGCGGTTACGAAAACGATCGATTGGACCGCGTTGGCCCATCTTTGAAAGGCCAGCGGTTTCTAACTCATCGATACTGTATCCCTGCGCACGAAGATGTTTAGTAAGCGCATCCCATTCATCTGGTGCAAAACCAACACCAAACTGCATGCACGCCGCTTTATCAAAGCCACGCTTTGTTAATAAGTCACGGCCATGGGCTGCGTCGGGTGATGTGTTGAGTTGTTCTTGGTAAAAACGTGCAGCTTCAGTATTTGCTGCAATTAAACGAGAACGCGCCCCTGCTGAAAATGTAGGAGTGCTCGGACCGCCCTCGTCGTATCGCAATGTATATCCCATGCGATCGGCAAGGCGCTCGATAGTTTCGGTAAAAGTTAAATGATCTATCTTCATTAAGAATGCAATTACATCACCGCCAGTTTGGCAACCAAAGCAGTGGAAATAACCTTTGCTTGGAGTTACATGAAACGATGGCGATTTCTCATCATGGAAAGGACAGAGTCCTTTTTTCTGTCCCCCACCGGCGCTTTTTAATTGGACGTATTCGCCAACAATCTCATCGATAGGTGCACGGTCGCGGATATAGGCAACATCTTCATCCTTAATACGCCCGCTCATGCGCTCATCTTAACGAGAGGCCAATAAACGCGCGTGCAAGGCATAGGCTCCTGGGTCGGTTAGGGCTGCAACTTGGTCGATTATCACGCGCATGCGGGCCGTTTCATCGCCCGCTTCGTTCCAGCTCTTTAAAAAATATGAATCCAGCTCGTGGGCGGCGTTAGCACTTAGCATTTCAACGATTTCGCTAACAATAATCTGCTGCTTTGCATAGCGATCTTGTGAATGCGCCGCGTTGATTAAATAGTGACCAGCAATGGCTTTTAGGAAATCAACTTCGATTATTTGATCCCGTGGAATTTCAAGGTCAGCGCTATATCTAGATAGTGGGCCATCGCCATGAACTTTGCGAGTCTCAATCTCTGCCGCTAAAACAAAACGGCCAATTAACTGACTAGTTGAATCCTTCAGCCGAGCAAGCGAGCGATGAGTACCGTCGTAATAATGCGGCCAGGCAGATAGGGCCGATAAACGCTTATGCGCATCTATAGCTTCTTGTGCTGTGGCATCGCTTCCATAATCACGGGCCATGACCGTATAAATATCCTCAAAATCGCTGTCGAAATTCTTTACAGATATTTGTTTAGCAAAGATTGCATCCTCTAAATCATGAACGGAATAAGCACAATCATCAGACCAATCCATAATCTGAGCTTCGATGCATTTTTTATTTACTGGAGCACCTGTACGCATCCATTCAAAAACTTCGACATCGTCATCATAAACACCAAATTTACGTGGGTTTTGCGAACGTGGCCACGGATACTTTGTTGCACCATCTAATGATGCGCGAGTGAGATTTAATCCGATTGATTTTCCATCTGCATCAACTGTCTTTGCTTCAAGTCGAACAAGTAAACGAAAGCTTTGTGCATTACCTTCAAAGCCTCCAAAATCTGCAGCAATCTTAGCTAAGGCTTCTTCACCATTATGGCCAAAAGGCGGATGGCCCAAATCATGGGCAAGACAAGCCGTGTCCTGTAAATCTGGATCTGCCCCTAGTGATTCTCCAAGTTCACGACCAATCTGTGCGCACTCAAGTGAATGAGACAAACGTGTTCGTTGAAAATCATTTTCCCAAGGCACGGCAACTTGCGTCTTAGCAGCTAAACGACGCAACGCTGCTGAATGAATTACTCGTGCACGGTCTCGCATGAATTCGGTACGACCAGCACGTTTTGCTGGTTCATCAAGAAAACGTTCTTGATCATGTTGGCTATACGTCACGGTATAACCTTAGTGATGATGTCAGCGCCGGGTAAATGATCACTGACCTGGATGCCACGACGGCCCACGGTTATATAGACCAAATACGCACCCGCTTCACGTATTAAATACTTATATCCAGAGTTTGCAATCGTATTAGGACCGCTTTGCACAGGCGAACAAGTGCTGACGATGCCCTGATCATTTGCCATCGTCATGGCCCGCTTGCAGTGATAAGGATCTGTCACAATGATGACATCGCTGACATAACGCTTTTTCATAAACGCTGCATAGGCCTTCGTACTTACTAAAGTGTCACGACCTTCTTCGATTGCGGTGATTTTTTTTGCAGGTATTCCATTATTGCGCAGCCAGTATTTTCCAGAAGCGGCTTCAGTAGTCCGATCTCCTGGGGCACCGGCCCCAACGGTAATGATTGTTGGGGCATAGCCCAAATCAAAAATACGTTTTGCTTCAGTCAATCGTGCTTCTAGGGCCTCACCAGGTTTTCCATTTAATTGGGCCGTTCCTAGTACAACAATGACATCTGCATTTCGAACAATTGGATTCTTTGCTGCACGCCACACTTGTGACACTGCATATCCAGGTGCAATTAATGCAATCACAACAATGAGTGTGATTGTGCGGCGGAGCCATCTAAAAAGAAACATCTATCCGCCTGAAAATGCATCCTCTAGTTCGACATGAACTAGTTCGTCGGGATCATCAAGCCAGCCATCGGGCAACGTTGGTGGACGACCATGACTTGTGCGGCCTCGTGGTTTATCGCCTACTTCTATTGGGTATGGCTGTTCATCTAATCGATCTAGGAGTTCACGCATTTCTTCTAGTGAAGAAACCATTCCTAAATCGTGTCGAATTTCGCGGGCAACTCTAAATCCCTTTAAGTACCAGGCCATGTGCTTGCGCATATCGCGCATGCCTCGATCTTCGGACTCTAAATACTCAACGATTAAACTTGCGTGCCGGAACATTACTTCGCGCACTTGGTGCAAAGTTGGTGTTATCTCTTTTTCATTGCCTTGCAATGAACTGACTAAATCTGCAAATAACCATGGTCGTCCAAGGCAACCACGGCCAACTACAACACCAGCGCATCCAGTTTGATTAACCATATCCACGGCATCTTTGCCCGACCAGATATCGCCATTTCCCAAAACCGGTACCCCGCTTGGCTTTAAATGTTCAACAAGCTCGGCAATTTTCGACCAATCAGATTTACCTTCATACATCTGCGCTGCCGTACGTGCATGCAGTGCAACCCATGCAACACCTAGATCTGCCGCCGATTGCGCTGCCTCTAAAAACGTATGGTGATCGCTATCGATACCAATACGCATCTTTACCGTTACCGGAATTCCAAATGGTTTTGCGGCCTCTACTGCGGCCTGGACAATATTTGAAAAGAGTTTGCGTTTGTAAGGAAGCGCGGCTCCCCCACCTTTACGAGTAACTTTTGGTACAGGACATCCAAAGTTCATATCGATGTGATCGGCTAAGTTTTCTTTGCCAATCATCGTTACTGCAGCACGCATCGTTGTTGGATCAACGCTGTAAAGCTGGACTGAACGTGGCCACTCATCTTTACCTGGGACAATCATGCGCATGGTTTCAGGGCGGCGTTCAATGAGTGCGCGCGCAGTAACCATCTCAGATACGAAAAGGCCAGCACCTTGTTCACGACAGAGCGTGCGAAAAGGTGCGTTAGTAATTCCTGCCATTGGAGCAAGTACTACGGGTGGATCAATTAAATGATCACCACTTGCCAGTGGCAGGCGAAGTGGTTTTAGCAGCCTAGTAATCGCGGTGCCAACCAAGCTTCAACCTGATCAAGGGCGATACGTTCTTGCGCCATTGTGTCGCGATCGCGAATTGTTACTGCGTGGTCTTCAAGAGTCTCGAAGTCAATCGTGATGCAGTAAGGAGTACCGATTTCATCTTGGCGGCGATAGCGACGACCAATTGCACCTGAATCATCAAAGTCAATCGCCCAGTTCTTGCGAAGTTGTGCGGCCAAGTCGCGTGCTTTAGGAGATAAATCAGCGTTACGTGAAAGTGGCAAAACTGCAGCTTTAATCGGTGCTAAACGGCGATCAAGTTTTAGCACGGCGCGCTTTTCCATTTCGCCTTTGCTATTAGGTGCTTCATCTTCAGTAAATGCATCCATTAAAAACGTTAGCGTGCAGCGATCTACACCGGCTGCAGGTTCGATTACATATGGTGTCCAACGCTCGCCCTTTTCTTGATCAAAGTAGGACAAATCCTTACCGGAGGCTGCAGAGTGGGCTTTGAGATCGAAATCAGTGCGGTTTGCAATACCTTCAAGCTCGCCCCATTCAGTACCAGCAAACTCGAACTTGTATTCAATATCTGCTGTTCGCTTTGAATAATGAGACAACTTCTCTTTTGGATGATCAAAGATGCGTAAACGTTCTGGATTAATTCCTAGGCCTGTGTACCAAGCCATACGTGTATCGATCCAATAGTGATGCCACTCTTCATCGGTTCCCGGAACAACAAAGAACTCCATCTCCATCTGTTCAAACTCGCGTGTGCGAAAAATAAAGTTTCCAGGTGTGATTTCGTTGCGGAAAGATTTACCAATTTGGCCAATTCCAAAAGGAGGCTTCTTGCGCGAAGTTGTCATCACTTGATCAAAGTTAATAAAGATTCCCTGCGCCGTTTCGGGGCGTAAAAATGCAAGACCTGATTCATCTTCAACTGGTCCAAGGTATGTCTTCAACATTCCGCTAAATTGTTTTGGTTCGGTGAACTGACCTTTGTTTCCACAGGCAGGACAGTTGATTTCAGCTAAAGATGCTGGAGCTTTTTTATGCTTAGCTTCATATGCTTCTTCGAGATGATCTGCGCGATATCGCTTGTGACAAGAGGTGCACTCTGTCAGTGGATCGCTAAATGTTTCCAAGTGGCCTGAGGCTTCCCAGACTTCTTTCGCCAAAATCACACATGAATCAATACCGACAACGTCTTCTCGGCCGGTAACCATTGATTTCCACCATTGGCGCTTGACGTTATTTTTGAGTTCAACACCCAAAGGGCCGTAATCCCACGATGCACGTAATCCGCCGTAAATTTCAGAGGAAGGAAAAACAAATCCTCGACGCTTTGATAATCCAACGATATTTTCTAAACGGTCCATTGCCATTTTAATCTCCGTCCGGCTGGCTGTCGGCGAAAAGCAACGAGCGTTACTTTGCGTGGCTTAAGTTTACTCGTACGCCCCAGCTTCATCGATTGCGCGTGCCAAAATTGGAATCGCTTCTAACTTGGCCCGCGTAGAACTAAGGGCTCTTCGATAAGAACCCACGTTTTCCCACGTTGTAGATAAAACCCAGAGCGTTGGCTCATCAAGGTTTTGACCCACCGATCCATCGATAAAACCTGGGGCTTGGGCCAAGACGCTCTTTACTGACTCTAATTGAGCGCGAAAATCAGCGGCCTCGTTTAAGGGGATTGAAAATCTAGCGATTGCAAGCATGGGCTTAAGCCTATAGGGCGGCGCGCTGAGATAAATGGAAATGAAAATCATTTTCATTTATGCTACTTTCAACCCATGAACATAGCAATCGCCCTAGCGGCAGTAACAGCCATCGCAACATCGGCCGGTGGATTCCTGGCTATTCGCTCACGCGATCGCCTTCATCTAGTCCTTGGACTATCGGCAGGTCTGCTTCTTGGACTTGTCGCCTTTGATTTACTACCTGAAGTTTTCGAATTGAACACGAATACTTTTGGAAATGTTCCAGTGGTTTCAATCGCCTTTGTGGTTGGGTTCCTGACGCTTCACTTCGCTGAACAGATCTTTGGATCTCACGAGCCAGCTGAATCTGACTACGGACATGACCACAAGCACTCAGCAAATATCGCCGGAACACTTGGCGCCCTAGCAATGGGTGGACATGTTTTTCTTGATGGTGTTGCCCTTGGACTTTCATTTAAAGTTAGTAATGCTTTAGGTCTAGCCGTCTTTATTGCAATTTTGTCACATGCATTTTCAGATGGTTTAAATACTGTCTCATTACTGATTAAAAGTGGCCACTGGACCAAGCGTGCAATCGCACTTCTTGGCTTAGATGCCATCATGCGAATCAGCGGTGCCACTCTTGGAACATACGTAGTAATTAGTGATCCGACACTAGCGCTCTACTTAGCAATGTTCTCTGGCTTCGTAATCTATCTTGCAACATCTCATATTTTGCCAGAGGCACATTCGCGCCATCCTTCCAAAATAACAATGTTAATGACAGTCATTGGTGTTGTTGCGATGTGGTTAATTGTTGGGAATATCGGTTGAGTCGTTCAAATCCTAGAGTTCTAGCAACTCTCGAGCGCGCTGGTGGTTTCGCCAGTGCACAAGAGGTTTATCAGCTCATGCAACGTGAAGGAGAAAGCATCGGTTTAACAACTGTTTATCGAGCTTTGCAATCTCTGCTCAGCGACAAAATAGTCGACGTATTACGACGTGATGATGGTGAAGCAATTTATCGCCTGTGCGGAGGCGCTCACCATCATCACCTCGTATGCAAAGGTTGCGGTGACACTGTTGAAATCGAAGGTGGGGCTATTGAAAAATGGGCCAAAACAATGGCTGGCGAACATGGTTTCCGAGATGTTGGACATACCGCTGAAATATTTGGCCTATGCCCAAAATGTTAAGCCTTTCCGAATCTTCGATCTCTCTTTGAATACTCTTCGATCGCTTTCCATAAAGTTTTACGTGTTACATCAGGCCACAAAACATCCATAAAAACTAGTTCGGCATAAACGCTTTGCCACGGCAAAAAATTGCTGGTGCGTTGCTCACCCGATGAGCGCAAAAATAAGTCAACATCGCTCATTTTCGGTGAATCTAAATACTTAGCAAATACTTTTTCGGTAATCGCATCGGCCTTTATTTTCCCGCGTTTTACATCGAGGGCAAGTTCGGCAGCGGCATCAACTATTTCTGCACGGCCACCGTAGTTAACGCACATATTTAATGTCAGAACTTTATTTTTAGCCGTCAACTCTTCAGCTTCTTCTAGTTCGTTGATGACGCTGCTCCACAGGCGTTTTGGACGACCAACCCATCGCACTCGCACGCCTAGTTCATTCATCTGATCACGACGACGTCTAATCACATCGCGGTTAAATCCCATTAAGAACTTCACTTCATCGGGTGAACGGCGCCAGTTCTCAGTTGAAAATGCATATGCACTTAACTCTTTAACACCAAATTCGATTGCACCTTCAACAACATCAAAAAGTGCTGCCTCTCCAGCTTCATGTCCAGCAGTGCGCGCTAATCCACGTTGTTTTGCCCAGCGACCATTGCCATCCATAACGACTGCAACGTGATTCGGAATATGAACCGTCATGCTCGCTCAACCATCGGCAAACTCCTTAAACCCCGCTCAAGGTGCCATTGTAAATAAGCGGCAATTAATCCGCTAGCTTCTCGGCGAAATTTTCCCTCACTTGCACTAGCGCTTTCCCAATCACTACTAATGAGTGCGCCCATTAACTGCAGAGTTTCAACTGCAGGTGTTGCACATGCCGAGGGACGACAGTCATTGCATACAGATCCACCGCCAACTAACGAGAAATACCTGTGCGGACCTGGTTTTTCACAACGTGAACAAATAGTCATCGATGGCGCATAACCAGCTACTGCTAATGAACGCAACAGGAAAGCATCGAGAATTAATAAAGGTTCATATCTATTTTCAGCCAAGGCTTTCATGCCTCCCACTACAAGTTGAAACTCTTGTAGTGCCGGTTCGTGTTCATTGGGTGAAAATCGCTCAGCCGCTTCAAGAATCGCTGAAGCCACTGTCCAACGCTGATAATCCTGCGTTAATGCTTCTCCATAATTCATCAAAGCTTCAACTTGAGTTACCGTGTCAAAGGTTTTTCCAACGTGAAGTTGGATATCAACGTGGCTTCCGGGTTCAAGGCGCGCACCAAATTTAGACATCGTGCGACGAACACCTTTTGCGACACCGCGAATTCGGCCGTGATCTTTAGTCAGCATTGTGATGATGCGATCTGCTTCACCAAGTTTTTGGGTGCGCAGCACAATTGCCTCATCCCGATACAAACTCATACGGGCAAAGGTAGTGCGTTGATTAGCGAATTGCGCGATTTATGGCAGACACGACAGCTTTAAGTGAGGCCGTAGTGGTGTTTGGATCGATTCCAACTCCCCAGAAGACATCGCCATCGATTGCGCACTCTAGGTAGGCAGCAGCTGATGCATCGCCACCGGCAGAGAGAGCATGCTCGTAATAATCTAGAACACGAACATCGACGCCATAGTTTTGCAAGATGTTGCAAAAAGCTGCGATTGGTCCGTTGCCCTGACCTTTAAGCTCCTGTAATTCGCCGCGATCAGTTATTGAAACCGTTAGGTGAACATCTTCACCGAGTGTGGATGTTTGGCTTAAACCCTTAAGACGAAAACGTCCCCAAGGAGCACCATCGGTTGGCAAATATTCATCTTCAAAGATGTTCCAGAGATCTTCAGAGCTAATTTCGCCGCCTTCGGCATCGGTCTTGGCCTGAACATTTTTAGAAAATTCAATCTGCAAACGTCGCGGAAGATCAAGGTGGTGTTCATTCTTCATCAGATAAGCAACGCCGCCCTTTCCTGACTGTGAATTCACACGAATAACCGCTTCGTAGCTACGACCAATATCTAATGGATCAATGGGCAAGTAAGGAATAGCCCATGTGTGATCACGTACTTCTTTGCCGGCCGCTTTTGCATCGCGGGCTAAGTGATCAAAGCCTTTTTTAATTGCATCTTGATGCGAACCAGAAAAGGCAGTAAAGACAAGGTCGCCACCATATGGATGTCGCTCAGGCACGCGAAGCTGGTTGGCATATTCCACGGTGCGGCGGACTTCATCGATATTAGAAAAATCAATATGTGGATCAATGCCATGTGTAACTAAGTTGATACCAAGAGTTACAAGACAGACATTTCCCGTACGCTCGCCATTTCCAAACAATGTCCCTTCAATGCGATCAGCTCCAGCTAAGTAACCAAGTTCGGCAGCTGCTACTCCTGTGCCACGATCATTGTGCGGATGAAGAGAAACAATGACACTCTCGCGATTATTTAAATTGCGGCACATCCATTCGATGGAATCTGCATAAACATTTGGAGTTGCCATTTCAACGGTTGCTGGCAAGTTCATGATGGTCTTCCACTGCGGAGTTGGCTTCCATACATCGTTTACCGCGTTACAAACTTCAACAGCGAATTCTAGTTCGGTGCCGGTATAGGACTCAGGTGAATACTCAAATGAAACCTTGGTCTCAGGAACAGTTGCCACTAAATCTAAACAGATCTTGGCGGCATCGGTTGCGATCTTTTTAATGCCTTCTTTATCAAGACCAAAAACTACTCGGCGCTGCAAAGTCGATGTTGAGTTATAGAGGTGAACAATGGCTTGCTTTGAGCCTTTAATCGCCTCAAAGGTGCGAACAATTAAAGCTTCACGGGCCTGGGTTAAAACCTGGATCACAACATCGTCAGGAATTAAATTCTCGTCGATAATCTTGCGAACAAAATCAAAATCAGTCTGGCTGGCACTGGGAAAGCCAACTTCAATCTCTTTATAACCCATAGCTACTAGCAATTTGAACATGGCCAACTTGCGCGGCGTATCCATCGGATCAATGAGCGCTTGATTTCCATCACGAAGATCAACTGAGCACCACTTGGGCGCTTTAGTGATTTTTTTATTTGGCCAGGTCCGATCTGGAAGATCTACTGGGTGAAAAGGCTCATAGCGATGCACTGGCATCGATGAAGGCACTTGCTTGGGGAAGTTCACTTGCTAACGGTAACGCTTAACCCAATTATTGAGCAAGCCGTCGCATAAACTCATCCTTATGGCAACCTTCCAGATTCAAATAGCTGCCCTAATTGAGTCAGCTGAATCCATCTGCATCGAAGCAGAAAAGTCCAACTGGAATGGCCAGGGTTGGAGCCCTTCAATAATTCTTGGACATATTGTTGATGTGGATACAGAGGTTTGGATGCCACGTTTTGAAATGATGCGAAATGCAATGAATCAAAAAGCCCCGATCCCACTGCTTTCATGGTGGGAACCGGATGCGCAGGCAACCGCGAAGAAATATGGAAAGGTTTCTCTAGAAGCGGCGAAGGTGAATTTACGTTCGAGCCGACAAGCCATGAAGAACTATTTAGAAAGCCTAAAAGTTGAAGAGCGAAGCGCGATGGCTGAACATAAAACCTTTGGAGCAATAACTATCGAATCGATGTTGCAAGTAATTCTCGACCACGATCAAGAACATCGCGCCTCATTGATTTAAAGAACTGGCAAATAGCGATCTAGTTCATAGGCACTGACCTGGCGGCGATAGTCCTGCCACTCGGCCCGCTTGTTGCGCAACACATATTCAAATACATGTTCGCCCAAAGTTTGACGCACTAAATCACTCTTCTCCATTTCAATGATCGCTTCATTAAGATTTGAAGGCAATGAAACTGGATCCTTTGAATCATGCAGAACATAACCTTCTTCAACGCCCTTTAGCCCTGCAGCCAACATCACGGCATAGGCCAGATATGGATTACACGCTGTATCTGGAGATCTAAATTCAATACGTGTTGAGTTTTCCTTCTTTGGCTTATACATAGGAACGCGTACTAAGGCACCACGATCACTGGGGCCCCAGTTAACAAAAGCTGGCGCTTCTCCCCCGCCATGTAGACGCTTGTAAGAATTTACCCACTGGTTGGTGATGGCGGTGATTTCTGGTGCATGTTTTAAGAGACCCGCAATGAAAGAGCGTCCAACTGCGGAGAGATTTAATTCAGCGCTTGAATCGTAGAAAGCGTTTTCTTCTCCTTTAAAGAGTGAGACGTGAGTATGCATTCCGCTGCCTGGATGTTCTGTAAATGGCTTTGGCATAAAGGATGCATGGAAACCTTGGTCCATTGCTACTTCTTTAATTACATGACGGAAAGTCATAATGTTATCGGCCGTGTTAAGTGCATCGGCATAACGCAGATCTATTTCCTGTTGTCCTGGAGCACCTTCATGATGCGAAAACTCAACTGAGATTCCCATCGCTTCTAATAATGTAATTGCTTGGCGACGGAAATCATGACCCACTACTGCGGGTGTGTGATCAAAATATCCACCTTGATCAACAGGTACCGGTGCCTTACCTGCTTCTGGCACCTCTTTAAATAAGAAGAATTCGATTTCAGGGTGGGTATAACAGGTGTAACCCATAGCAGCGGCTTTTTCTAAAGTGCGACGTAAAACATTGCGAGGATCAGCAGGTGAAGGTTGGCCGTCTGGCATCACGATGTCGCAAAACATGCGCGCTGTTCCGGGAGCTTCGGTGCGCCATGGCAGAATTGAAAAGGTAGATGGATCTGGCTTTGCCAACATATCTGATTCGGTAACACGGGCAAAGCCTTCGATTGCAGAGCCATCGAAACCAATGCCTTCAGCAAAAGCATTTTCTAGCTCTGCTGGTGCGATTGCTACAGATTTTAAAAAGCCCAGTACGTCGGTGAACCATAAACGTACGAAACGGATATTGCGCTCTTCTAGGGTACGAAGAACGAACTCTTGCTGCTTACTAATCTCTGCGCTCATACGAGCCATTCTTACAAAATCAGATTACGGACGTGTTAACTAAATAGAGTAAAACTCGGCACTTTCAAGGGTTGAGCGCGCAGGAACATCTTTAGTCACCACTAAATTTGCGCTTACGCGTGAACCTTCGCCCACGGTTACATTGCCAATAATGCGAGCACCTGCCCCCAAAATTACATTGTTTCCAATCGTTGGGTGGCGCTTTTCATGAGTAAAACCCCGTGAACCCAAAGTAACGTCGTGATACAACATCACATCATCACCGATGATTGTTGTTTCTCCAATAACAACTCCCATGCCGTGATCAATAAAGAATCTACGCCCGATAGCTGCACCTGGATGGATTTCGACTCCAGTTGTAAATCGCACGGCATTAGCGTGAATGCGCGCCAGAAGTTTTAAATTTGCATTCCATAAGAAATGCGAAATTCGATGGCCCCACACTGCATGCACACCTGGGTATGCCAAAGCGACCTCTAAACGATTGCGCGCTGCCGGATCATGCGTCAGCGCGTTGTCGAGATCTTCTTTCATGCGACTAAGGATTGACATTTCTATTCAGCCAAATCTGCATAAAGAACAGTTGAAAGATAACGCTCACCAGAGGACGCAAGGATTACCACGATGTTCTTGCCTGCAAACTCTGGGCGCTTTGCAACTTCAATTGCAGCCCACAGAGTTGCACCTGATGAAATTCCAGCCAAGATGCCTTCTTCAGCTGCTGCACGACGTGCATACTTCATTGCATCATCGGCAGTTGCATCCAAAATCTCGTCATAAACAGTTCGATCCAAAATATTTGGAATGAAGTTTGGTCCAATACCTTGCAATGGGTGAGGTCCTGGGGCTCCACCGTTAAGAATTGGTGATGCTGCTGGCTCGACACCAAATACTTTAATCGCTGGGTTCTTCTCTTTTAAGAAACGGCCAGTGCCTGTAATTGTTCCGCCAGTACCGATGCCTGAAACAAATGCATCTACTTTTCCATCTAGATCGCGCCAGATTTCTGGTCCAGTTGTCTTGTAGTGAATCGCAGGTCCAGCTTCATTTTCAAATTGGCGAACTAATACAGCACCGTTCTCGCCAAGTTTTTCAGCTGCGGCGACTGCGCCCTTCATTCCCTCTGCTGCTGGGGTCAGAACAAGCTCTGCACCAAAAGCAAGGATAAGCTTACGGCGCTCCTTTGAAACTGATTCTGGCATTGTGAAAATTGATTTATAACCACGGGCTGCAGCAACCATAGCGACACCGATGCCAGTGTTTCCAGAAGTTGCTTCTACAACTGTTCCGCCTGGCTTTAGCGCACCGCTTGCTTCGGCAGCGTCAATCATTGCAATAGCTAAACGATCCTTAATAGATGAGGTTGGGTTGTAGAACTCGAGCTTTGCATAGACATTGCCCTGTGCCCCATCTGAAATCTTGTTGATGCGAACTAGCGGGGTGTTTCCAAAAGCTTCTGTGATTGTATTAAATGTTGTCATGATTCTCCTTAGATTTATCGAATGAAATATTTAGCTCACTGCAGGCAAAGCGGGCGAAAAGAATTAGCAACTGCAGGATGTGGAGAGACAGAAATCAACGACGCGGTTGCGCGTAAATAGCCAAGTAACGATTGATTTCATAAATCAATTCTAGTTAAAACAATAAATAGTGCGAGTTGCAAGTCATTTGCAAGATGTGCCAAAGATTACGACTCGTTCCAGCGTGAAGTCATCGGCAAACGACGATCTTTTCCAAAGGCCCGTCCTGAAACCTTTGTACCAGGCGGATATTGACGGCGTTTGTATTCGGCTTTATCTACTAATGAAATAACTCGGCGGATTAACTTCTCATCAAAGCCAGCTTTTAGGAGGGCATCAAAGCCATGATCTTCATCGACATATAAGCGTAAAACCGAATCTAGAAGCGGATAGTCAGGCAAAGAATCTGAGTCCTTTTGATCTGGGCGAAGTTCGGCACTTGGTTCTTTTGTAATTGAGCGCTCTGGAATCGGCGCTCTTTGGCCCGCAGCTACCGCTTGCGAATTTCGCCATCGTGATAATGCCCATACATCGGTCTTGTAAATATCTTTAATCGGAGCAAAGCCACCCACGGCATCACCGTAAAGAGTTGAATAACCAACAGCTAGTTCGCTTTTGTTTCCTGTAGCTAAAACAATGTGGCCCTCTTGATTGGAAATCCCCATCAGCGTTGTTCCACGAACGCGGGCCTGCAGGTTTTCTTCAGCGATGCCTTGTAAATCCAAACTATCCATATAGGCATCAACCATCGGTGCAATCGGCACAGTTCTAAAACCGATTCCAGTTGCCGCTGCCAAGGCTTTTGCATCATCGATTGAATGATCCGATGAATATTTACTTGGCATTGCAACGCCATTTACATTGGCTGCGCCCAATGCATCGATTGCAATTGCAGCTACAAGGGCAGAATCAATGCCTCCAGACAGGCCAACTAGGACTGATTTAAAGCTGTTTTTCCTGATGTAATCGCGAAGACCAACTACCAGCCCCTGCCACATCTCTGCCTCATCACTTAGGCGGGGAGTAATTAATCCAGCAGGTGGTGTGTGATTTGAAGTGGGTTCGATAGAAATAACTACATCGGGCTTTGAACTTTCCTCAACACATTCGATTTCGACAACGATTAATCTGTCATCAAATTGAGGAGCTCGGGCAAGAATCTGACCATCTTTATCAACCACGATTGTGTCGCCATCAAAAACCAAATCATCCTGGCCTCCAGTCATATTGACGTAGGCAAGTGGTGCTTTGATTTCGCGGGCACGTTGTTGCACAAGGGACAATCGCAGATCGTCTTTATTTCGTTCATATGGAGATCCATTAGGCACAAGGACTAATCCCGGAGTGCGGATTGCAACATCGGCCATTGAGTGCCAAATATCTTCACAAATAGCTACCGCAACATCTACGCCATGAATTCTGACAATCAAATCACTGGTGCCTGGAGTGAAATTTCTAAACTCATCAAAGACGCCATAGTTTGGAAGGTGGCGTTTTACATAGCGGGCCTTGATTTTCCCCTCATGAATAAGGGCAACAGCATTTTCTGGACCTGGCGCTAAGTAACCCACTACAGCCACTATGTCACCAGAAATCTGAGCAGCTATTTTTTCTAAAGCGGTGATGCTTGCTGCTTGAAATGAAGGTCGTAAAGCTAAATCTTCAACTGGATATCCCGTCACAATCATCTCTGGAAAAACAATGATGTGGGCCCCGGCGGTTTTTGCACTCTGAACATTTTGCATAATCAAGGCGCTATTGCCCTCAAGATCACCGACCGTCGGATTGATCTGAGCAAGGGCGACAGAGAGCTTCATTTTTCAAGTGTAACGGGGGTACCCTTTGCTATGTACCCGGGGACTGCATTTTGCAGCGTCGAGGAGAGGAAAAAATGGAAGCTCTATATGGCGGCGCCCTGCACAGACGCGTAACAATTGCCGATTTACAAGCGGCAAAAGAGCGCGGAGAAAAATGGCCAATGCTCACCTCCTATGAACAGATGACGGCTGAGATTTTTGATGAGGCTGGAATCCCAGTATTGCTAGTTGGCGATAGCGCTGGAAATAATTTTCTGGGTCAGAGCAACACAATCCCTGTCACCGTGGATGAGCTAATTCCATTGACCCGCGCAGTTGTTGGGTCCTCAAAGCGTGCCTTGGTTATTGCCGATCTACCTTTTGGATCTTATGAAAGTTCGCCCGAACAAGCACTTGCAACTAGTACTCGTTTTTTCAAAGAGGCAGGGGCGATGGGCGTTAAAATCGAAGGGCCACATATTGCAACAGTTGAGAAATTAAGGGCCTCTGGTATTCCCGTCATGGGCCATGTTGGTTTGACTCCCCAAGCGGTCCATTTATTAAGTGGCTATAAAGTTCAAGGGCGTACCGATGGAGATGCCATTTTGGATGCGGCATTAGCCCTTGAAAAAGCTGGGGTATTTGCAGTTGTTCTCGAACTAGTTCCAGCTGAATTAGCAGCCACAATAACTGCAGCCCTGAAGATTCCAACAATTGGAATCGGGGCCGGAGTCAATTGCGATGCCCAGGTTCTTGTATGGACCGACATGATGGGCATTACTAAAAACCCACCTAAATTGGCCAAGGCATATCGAAATATGCGCACCGAGATGTTGGCCGCAGCTGGTGAGTTTGCCGCCGATGTTTCTAGCGGCGCATTTCCTGCAGCCGAACATACTTTCAACTAACCTGCCCTGGTGGCTAAATACGCAATAGATCTATCCCCGCTGCGCAAATCAGCTGATTTTCGAAATCTATGGGCTGCCGGATTAATCTCCTATTTCGGATCAATGATTACCTACGTTGCCGTCCCATTTCAGATTAAAGAGCTCACTAACTCTTATGTCGCCGTGGCCATCAGTGGGCTTATCGAAATCGTGCCGTTAATTATCTTTGGTCTCTATGGCGGGGTATTGGCCGATGCCATCGATCGCAAGAAATTGATATGGATAACAGAGGCCTTATCTCTTATTTTCACAGCGATCTTGCTCATAAACTCCCTTGTTGCTTCCCCCAGCATTCTCTTGATCTATATCGTCTCTGGCTTATTTGCAGCCGTTAGTGGCCTGAGACAACCTGCGATGCAGGCAGCATTACCCCGGCTAGTTGATCACGAGGATATGGTTTCGGCTTCGGCATTGATGAGTCTTCGTTGGCAGGCCGGTGTCATTATCGGACCAACTATCGGCGGTGTTTTAATCTCTACTTTTTCAGTGGCGGTCGGTTACGCCGCAGATATCGCAACCTTCGTTATCTCGTTAATTTTATTGGCAATGATGAGCAACATCCCGCCATCTCAAGAGGCAGAAAAGCCATCTCTGGCAGGCTTATTCGAAGGTATTCAATATGCCTTCGCGCGCAAGGATTTATTGGGGACTTATCTAGTTGATCTTGCGGCAATGTTCTTTGCAATGCCCACGGCACTGATTCCTTTTTGGGCCGATCAGTTAGGAACGCCATGGGCATTGGGATTGCTTTATGCCGCCGGCACTGTTGGATCTATTGCAGTAACGATAACTAGCGGGTGGACGAAAAATATTCGCTTCTATGGGCGGGCAATTATCTGGGCAGCCATTGGTTGGGGCGCTGCCATTGCTATGGCCGGTGCCACAAATTACTTAGCCCTGGTACTGCTTTTTCTGGCATTGGCTGGCGCATCAGACATGATCAGCGCCCTCTTTCGATCAGCGATGTGGAACCAAACAATCCCAGATAATTTCCGTGGGCGGCTAGCTGGTATTGAATTATTGTCATATTCACTTGGACCTTTGGCCGGACAGATGCGAGCGGCAGGAATGGCTGCGGCATTTTCATTAACTTTTTCTGTCACTGCAGGTGGAATTATCTGCATCATTTCAGTGGCCTTACTGGCCGGTTTCTTTCCGATTTTGAGAAAATTCGACATAAAAACCGATCAAAACGCCCTCGAAAAGGCCTCTGAAAGTGAGAAATTACGCGTAAACCCTCGACCAGAGGAAGAGATTTCCTAATTTTGAAGAGTTTTTCGAAAATTTCTTTATTTTTCATAATTTTTCATAATTTTTCTATTATTGAAATTAATATTTTGCGCAATTTTCCGCGAATGCATAAAAAATAAATAAAAAGAATTTGCGACACGCACTTAAATATTTGTCACAAAATGTTGGCATTTTTACCTAAATGATGTCACGCTTATCCACGAAAAGGTTTGGGTGACGGATCCGAACCATTCCGATAGGAGAAGTACGTGGCCGCAGCAAAGAAAGCAGCACCAAAG
>CAITQC010000046.1 GCA_903894425.1 uncultured Actinomycetes bacterium | reverse complement strand
CCACCAAAAGCGCCTATGGGGCAGGTCGACTCTCCACAGACGTTTTTACTTATCCCTCGAGGAGGACAAATGAAGCTAAATCGCAGCGCGAAAATCGCGTTTGCAGTTGCGTCAGTTACAGCACTCGTTCTTGGTGTGGCAGCTCCTGCTGTTGCAGCAACACGTACCACTGTAGTTATCGTAGCTAGCAATGCTCTGACATCACTGAACTCAGGTACACCAGATACAAACTTGGTTACAAACAGCGACGTCGCATATCTAACTGGTTCAGGATTCGTTTATTACGATGACAAGAAGACTCTTGTTCGTAATACAACATTCGGAACTTTCAAGGTTATAAAGAACACAAACTCAGATTTCCGTGTTCAGTACACAGTTAACGCAGGACGTTTGTGGTCAGATGGCACACCAATCACTGGTGAAGATCTTCTGCTAAGCCACATCCTTTCAAGCAATGACTACTCAAAGACAGCAGGTCTTGGTGACCCAACTGATACAAAGGTTGTTCCAGCGTTTAACGCTCTTGGTTACGGTGGAGTGTATGACAGCTCAATCGTTGGCGAGCCAACTCTTTCTTCAGACAAGATGTCTGTAACTCTTCGTTTCAATAAGAAGATTCCAGATTGGGAGCTCTATGGTCCAGGACCATCAGCAGTTCACGCACTTGTTCTTATGGCTGAAGGAAAGACAAAGCTTGGAACTGTTGCCGAAAATGAGGCCGCACGTGATCGCTTCGTAAAGGCATTCCTTAATAAGGATACAGCTTCACTTAAGAAGTACGGCAAGATCTGGTCTGAAGATTACAACATCAAGACAATCAACTCTTCAACTAACCCATTGCTACTCGTAGGTAACGGTGGATTCGAAGTTTCTTCAGCTGTTGCTGATCAGAACGTAACTTTGAAGCTCAACCCTAAGTACAACTCAGGCCCAAAGACTTCAGGAATTGAAACAATTGTTTTCAAGTTCATGTCAGATGGAACTGCAGCTGCACAGGCTTTAGCTAACAAGGAAATCGATGTTTACCAGGGACAACCAACAGCTGACGCAGTTGCTCAGTTGAAGGCAATCAAGGGTGTAACAGTTATCGGTGGAACAAATGCTTGCTACGAACACGTTGATCTACGCGTTGGAGCTGCTTCAGGTACTACTGCTGCATACAACGGCCCATTTGCTGCATCAAGCGGACAAAAGGGTAAGGATCTACGTACAGCGTTCTTGCTTGCATACCCACGCGATGAAATCCTCGCTAAGTTGATCAAGCCAATTAACGCAACTGCAACAGTAGTGAACTCATTGTTCACACTTCCAGGTGAAGCTGCTTACTCAAAGATTGTTGGACCTAACGGTTCTTCAAAGTACACAACTGGAACACAGGAGAAGCGCACAGCTACAGCACTTGCATTGGTTAAGAAGTACTTTCCAAAGGCAAAGGCTGGAAGTGGATCAGTAAAGATCAAGCTTCTTTGGGGTCAACCAAATAACCAGCGTCGTGCAGATGAAGCAGCACTTGTAAAGGCAGCACTTGCTAAGGCAGGTTTTGATGTTAATACAACTGGTACTTCAGGATGGTCAGGCTACTTAGATGATGCTTCATTCGATGCAGCATTCTTCGCATGGTGCCCATCTTCTGTTACACAGACTGGTACAAATGCAAACTTCCAGAGTGATGGTGGAAATAACTTCCTTGGTTATGACAACCCAGCGCTAGATACAATCTTGCGCTCACTTGAAATCAAGTTGCCAGATTCACAGATCACAGCGAAGTACATTCAGGCAGAGCGTTTGCTAATGGCAGATGCGATTTCACTTGCCCTCTTCGCTCACCCAGCTGCTACAGCAGTTAACTCAGAACTATCAGGTATCAAGCCAGCACCGTTGACACCTAACTTGGTCTGGAACTACTGGGAGTGGAAGTTCTAAGGATCTAGATCTTTTTGATCTACTTTCTTAGTAATAGTTTAAAAATGTAGACGGCAAGTGGTGCTTGGAAGCGATTCTGAGCACCACTTGCCTTTACTCTTGGCTCCGCACGGCTTATTAGCGATTTTACGAATCAACGATTCAAGGAGGATTTTGGGCACATGCTCGCTTACATCTTTAGACGTCTAGGAGTTCTCAGCGTCATCCTTTTTGGATCTAGCTTTATCTTGTATAACTTAGCTGCAATCTCAGGTGACCCACTTGAAGGTCTGCGCACATCAACTGAGCCAAACGCTAAGCAGCAGATCTTGGCCTTAACGCGCACCCTTCAACTCGATGTTCCACCACCACTTCGATACTTCTTGTGGCTCAAAGGAATTTTGGCTGGGCTAACAGGTCATATCGATTTCGGCAAAACTCGTGATGCACAGTTGGTTTCAACGGCTATTGCAACGGCGATCCCAACAACTATTCGCCTAGTTTTCTTTGCAACAATCACGGCAATCATTTTGGGAATCACAATCGGAATCGTTACAGCGCTTCGTCAGTACAGCCGCTTCGATTACGCAATGACTTTCGTATCATTTTTGATGTTCTCACTTCCAATCTTTTGGGTTGCAGTTCTTCTAAAAGAGTTCCTTGCAATTCAATTTAATAACTTCTTGGCCAATCCACAGATTCCGATCGGGTGGATTATCGGTTTAAGTGCAGCGAGTGGCGTTATTTGGGCGGCAGTAATAAGTGGCGATCGCAAACGCGTATTTCAGATTTTTGGAGTTGTTGCAGTTGGAACGGCAGCGCTTCTTTCTCTTCTTAGTCTTACTTCATGGTTT
The DNA here is from genome assembly GCA_903894425.1 of uncultured Actinomycetes bacterium. GTDB lineage: Bacteria > Actinomycetota > Actinomycetes > Nanopelagicales > Nanopelagicaceae > Planktophila. The sequence continues at coordinate 11,942 of CAITQC010000046.1, read as the reverse complement.
GCAAAGCCAGCCCTTGGACCAATTGTGGTATTTGGTTTTTCTATTGGAATTGCTTACGGGGTTACACAGCTTTCAACTGGCCTACAAAATAGGGCAGCGCTTCGTTCTGCCCAAGCTATGGCAGTTATCGCACTTGTTCTCTACTATCCAAATCAATGGCTCTTTGATCACCACGCCAGCGGATTCTTAATCCTTGGACAGTTAATAGCAACAGTAGCCATCGCTTTTGCCGTTGGCTTAAAGTTTGCAAAAATTGATCGCGCTCCAACAATTCGTACGGCTGCAATTACTGGCTTCATAATCGGAATTATTACTCTGCTAGATCGTTTCATGCAGACATGGAATCCATACATGTCAACCGATGCCATTAACTTCCGTCCGATTCCGACTTCAGGGCAAGTTAACCCATTGCTTGAGCCAGGAAACTTCTGGTTTACATGGCTCGATATTTTGGTACACATGATTTTGCCAACTATTGCGCTGACTTTGATCTCTTTTGCCGGCTATATCCGCTATTCACGCGGCACGCTGCTGGAGGTATTAAATCAGGATTACATCCGCACCGCGCGCGCTAAAGGCTTAAATGAACGTACGGTGATTATGCGTCACGCATTCCGTAACACCATGATTCCATTGACAACAATCATGGTTGTCGACTTTGCAGGCCTTATCGGTGGCGCAATTATTACCGAACGTGTCTTTGGTTGGATTGGTATGGGAACTCTATTTAATCAATCGATTAATACTTTTGACCTCAATTTATTGATGGCGGTTTTCTTTATAACGGCAACGCTGTCTGTCCTAGCCAACCTAGTTGCTGATCTCTTGTACTCAGCGCTCGATCCGCGCATCCGCGCAGGGAAGGGGTAGATCATGGCGAAGAAGAAAGTTGTAGCTATGGAGACCACAACTCAAGATGGCGGCGAAAACGCAATCTTTAATAAGGAGACTGAAGGGTTAAGCCAAGGTCAGATAGTTCTACGTCGCTTTGTTCGACACCGTGGTGCGATGACTTCGCTCTGTGTCATCATCGCTCTTATTCTCTTTGTTTTTAGCGCTTTGGATCAAAAAATCGGTCCGTTCAAAATCCCTGGTTGGTGGCAGTACAACACTGAAGATCTACCAGAACTTCGCGCTGAGGGTTGCAAGGAAGGTCTTGTTGGCTGCCCAACGTTTTCACTGCGTCCTAAATTCTTAGGGGGACCAGGATTTGGCTTGGGTGCTCATCCATTTGGTCAAGACAATATCGGTCGTGATTATTTTGCACTTGTGATGCGCGGAGCTCAACGTTCAATCATGGTGATGTTTGTTATTGGAATCATCGCCGGAACTATTGGAACCGTTGTAGGTTCAATCTCTGGCTTCTATCGTGGTTGGATCGATGCAGTCTTGATGCGCTTTACAGATTTCATCATCACGATTCCTTCAATCATCATCGGCTCTGTTGTTGGTTTCCACTTCGGTAATCTCGGTGTTGGATTCCTAGCCTTTTACTTGGGTTTATTTTCATGGACGGGACTTTCTCGCCTTGTTCGCGGCGAATTCCTTACCCTTCGCGAACGCGAATTTGTCGATGCTGCGCGAGTAGCTGGTGCCAGCAATCGCCGCATTATCTTCAAGCACATTCTTCCCAATGCTGTCGGTGTAATCATCGTGTCAGTGACTTTGTTAATGTCAGGTGCGATTTTGCTTGAAACAGCGCTGTCATACCTTGGTTTTGGTGTTGTTGCCCCCGATGTTTCTTTGGGCCTATTAATTAGCCAGTACCAGGATTCATTTACTACACGTCCATGGCTGTTCTGGTATCCAGGTCTTTTCATCATCACAATCGCCTTGAGTATTAACTTTATTGGCGATGGTCTGCGTGATGCTTTTGACCCACGTCAACGCCGTCGAATCACCAAGAAAGATCGCGCAAGTTCCAAAGTTGCCAATAAGGCTGGTGCTTAAAAGTGGTAGATATTAAAGATAACTCCCAGAGCGCAACTGATAAACAAGATGGCCAAACCGTTCTTGTTAACAATAACGCTGCTGTCACAACCATTAATACCTCCCGCGTCTCTAAAACTCTTAAGTCGCATGATGGCAAGATAAGCCGCAGCACCACTGTGAGTTCTAGGACTATCACCCGGACGAATCAATCCATCCATGCCAATGTCCATCCCCTTGATTTCGCTGGGATGGATAGTTCTGCTGTGATACCTACCGGGAGCAGGAGCCGCCCAAGCGTAGATAGTTTTATCTCCAACTTGAATGCTCATCGTGTATTTGGCATCGATGCTTTCTACGCGCTGCCAACCAACAGTGATTTGATCAAATGGATTAGTGATTCTGATTCCTTCATCAAAGAGTTCGACCTTTGGTCTGTGCAGAATCAAGTAGCTCAGAACTGCTGCGAAAGTACCCCAGATTGCTGCGACCAAGCATCCATGCGCATCACTCATGAAGAAAGTTTGAATAACCATAACTGCGATAACTATGTAGGCAACAATGGCGGCGAAAACGCTGCTGCGGGGCCGGAAGATATCAAGGTTACTCACGCACCAATCTTGTCACAGAAGGTCGAGGCATCACATGTCTGAGCAAGTCTTAAAGATCAGCGATTTCAATGTTGATTTCTGGGTAGATGGTGTTTGGTATCCAGCAGTTATCGATATGAATCTCGAGCTCAACGCTGGCAAAGTCACTGCAATCGTCGGTGAATCAGGTTCAGGTAAATCAACTACAGCACTTGGCTTGATGTCTCTGCTTGCATCAAATGCACGCATGTCGGGTAGCGTTCAAGTTAAGCAAGAAGAGATGCTTAACGCTAACGCTGCAACATTACGTAAATTCCGTGGCCGTGAAGTTGCTTATATCTTCCAAGAGCCAATGACTGCGCTTAACCCCGTTTACACAATTGGTTTCCAAATTATTGAAACATTGCGTAATCACTTTGATATGGGGCCAACACAGGCACATGCCCGTGCCCTGGAACTTATTACCCTTGTTGATATTCCTGAGCCAGAGAAATCAATTAATAAGTACCCACATCAACTCTCAGGTGGACAACGCCAGCGCGCGATGATTGCTCAAGCACTTGCTTGCGATCCAGGTTTGCTAGTAGCAGACGAACCAACAACGGCACTTGATGTAACTGTTCAAGCCGAAATCCTTGATTTGATGCGAGGCCTTAAGGATAAGTTAAATTCTGCGATTTTGTTGATTACTCATGACATGGGTGTTGTTGCCGATATGGCTGATGAAATCTTGGTTATGAAAGATGGAATCACAGTCGAACATGGAACTGCTGATCAAATCTTTAACAACCCTCAACACCCATATACACAACAGCTACTTGGTGCTGTACCAAAGTTAGGCTCGACCAAAAAGCGCGCTCTGCCTTATTCAGAAAGTGCAAAGCCAGCGCCAGTATTAAAACTCACTGATGTAACTATTGAATATCCAAAACGTGGACGCATCCCGGCATTTACTGCAGTTAAGAATTTCAACCTTGAAATCTATCCTGGAGAAATCGTTGGCCTGGTAGGAGAATCTGGTTCAGGTAAGACAACAGTTGGCCGCGCAGCTATTGGCTTAATCCCAATTAAGAGTGGAACTATTGAGATTGTTGGCAAAGATATTAGCCATGCAACTCAAAAGGATCTTTCTGCAATTCGACGTCACACAGGCATTGTTTTCCAAGACCCTGCCAGTTCGCTCAATCCACGTCTGCCAATTGGTGAGTCAATCGGGGAGCCAATCTATTTGGCTGGACTTGCCAAGGGCGAAGCTCTGGCACACATGATTGAAGATTTACTTGATCAAGTAGAACTTCCACGAAGTTATCGCAACCGATACCCGCATGAGCTCTCTGGTGGTCAACGCCAGCGTGTAGGAATTGCGCGTGCTTTGGCATTAACCCCGGATCTACTAATCGCAGATGAACCAACTTCGGCCCTGGATGTTTCTGTACAGGCACGCTTTCTGGATTTGCTCCAAGAACTACAAGAGAAGTTGAACTTTGCTTGCCTCTTTATCAGCCATGACTTAGCCGTCGTTGACATCTTGTCTCACCGAATTGCAGTAATGCAAAATGGTTTACTGGTTGAAGAAGGCGATCGCGATGCAATTCTTCAAAACCCTAAGAACGATTACACACGCCGCTTGATTTCAGCTGTTCCTGTGCCAGATCCTGCAGAACAGCGTATTCGTCGTGAGGCCCGTCTAGCAGCTAAAAAGTAGTTTTTAGTGGATCTAGAACTTCTTGTTTATACACTCGACCTTGTTTCAACCTTTGCATTTGCATTAGTTGGTGCACGAGTAGCGGCCAATAAAGGTCTTGATTACGGCGGTATCTTGCTCATTGCCGCGATTGCATCAATTTCTGGTGGCACTCTGCGAAATCTTTTTATGGGAATTCGTCCCCCATGGATTCAACACCCTTGGTTATTTTTCCCCATCATTGCCGCGGTATTAATCACCATCGCAATCGGTAATAAACAAGAAGTGGGCCGATTCGCACTTTCTTTGGATACTTTGGGCTTGGGTGTTGCAACGGTTTCAAGTGCTCAGTTTGCTTTGACGTATAACGCACCATTCTTGGCCGCAGTTGTATTATCAATTGTTGGTTCAGTAACCGGGGGATTATTCCGCGATATTTTGTGCCAAGTTCAGCCCGTGCTGCTGCACCGCGAAACTGTTGGTACCAGCGCTTTGGCCGGTGGACTTGTTTACTTGAGCCTTGCCCAGTTAGATGTTAATGATGCAGTGACTGTAATAATCTCTGGATTAACTGTCGTCTTAGTTCGAGAAATCTCAATTAAGTTCAATTGGAATCTACCGAAAGTTGTATCACGATGAATGATGATCTAGATCTTACGATGTATGCAGATGGCCCAGCATTAGTTGGCGCTAGCGTAAATGAAGCCCTGGAGTTAATTTCTCTTCAGTTGTCCGATAAAGGCGTATGTCATATCGCATTAACTGGTGGAGCCCTGGGAGGCCAGTTTGCTGCAGCTTTAGTTGAAAAACTAAATTCCAATGCCACCGATTTAACTGGTCTGCATATCTGGTTTAGTGATGAACGTTTCGATACAGCAGATAGCCCACTTCGAAATTCGCAACCAGTTCGAAGTGGGCTAAAAAACACTTCTGTCACAGTTCATGAAGTGCAATCGACTGATGACGGAGTTGACGTCTTTGAGGCAGCTGCTGCCTATGAGGCCGAACTGCAAGACATCACCATGGATATATGCGTCTTAGGTCTAGGTCCAGATGGACATGTTGCATCGCTTTTTCCAAACCACTGGAACCCGCAATTAGTAGCTCATGCAATTCCAATTACTGATTCACCTAAGCCGCCGGCACAGCGCGTTTCATTTTCAATGAACTTCATTAATGCATCCAATCAAGTCTGGATCATCGCAACAGGAGAAGCTAAAGCCCCAGCGGTTACCCAGATTCTTGAAGGTGATCAATCAATTCCTGCTGGCCATGTTGTTGCCGCGCAGTTAACCCGATTATTCGTTGATGTTGAGGCATTTTTCGCGGAATAAGTAGCACCGAGTAGACTTAGCCCCATGGAGAGCACAGTTAACTTTGCAATGGTCGGTCTAGGCCGCATGGGCGCCAATATCGTGCGTCGATTGGGCCAATCAGGAATCACATCAGTTGTTCATGATGTCAGCCCTGATGCAATCGCGGCGCTAGCTAGTGAAGGCTTTACGCCAGCTGCAGATTTAGCAGCATTAGCCGCAGCCCTTCCTTCTCCGCGCACCGTCTGGATCATGGTTCCGGCACAAGTAACAGATTCAACTATTGAAGCCGTGGCTGCGCATTTAAATGCCGGTGACACGATCATCGACGGTGGAAACTCTTATTATAAAAATGATGTTGTTAATGCAAAGAAGTTAGCCGACAAGGGAATTAACTTTGTTGACGTCGGCACAAGTGGTGGCGTCTATGGCCTTGAGCGCGGTTATAGCTTGATGATTGGTGGGGATGCAAAGGTTGTTGCATCACTGGATCCGATCTTTAAAGCACTAGCTCCAGGAGTTGCAGCGGCAGATCGAACACCAGGACGCACCGGTGAACCGGCTCAGAGCGAATATGGCTATTTACATTGCGGTCCAGCAGGTGCTGGTCACTTTGTGAAGATGGTTCACAATGGAATTGAATACGGAATGATGGCAGCTTTCGCTGAAGGCCTAGCGATCTTTGATGCAGCTGATGAAATGACACCTGCATATGATTTAAATATCCCTGAAATCACCGAAGTCTGGCGTCGCGGAAGTGTTGTTGCTTCATGGCTCCTAGATCTAACTGCCCAAGCGCTACAAGAAAGCAATGAGCTTGGTGAGTATTCAACCGAAGTTAGTGATAGCGGTGAAGGTCGATGGACAGTACAAGCTGCCATTGAAGCCGGGATCCCTGCACATGTATTAAGTGCATCCCTATATTCACGTTTTGCTTCGCGTGGCAATGATGATTTTGCTAACCGAACACTCAGTGCAATGCGTTATAAATTTGGCGGGCATAACGAAAAGCCAAAAGGCAAGTAGTTGAAACGTGCCGATGTGCTGGTGCTCTTTGGGGCAACCGGTGATTTAGCCAAGAAGAAGTTATTTCCAGCCCTGTATGAGATGGAAGAGGCTGGCGAATTAGAGATTCCAGTATTTGCCGTTGCTTCATCAAAATGGACGCAGGATCAATTTAAAGAAACCGTTGAAAAATCAATTCGTGATCGCAACGAAGCCTTGGGCCAAATCGTTGATGAGAGAGTTCTGAAGAACCTGCTCGATGAGATGCAGCTAGTAGTTGGTGATTACAAAGAGCCAAGTACCTTCGAAAAACTCCATGATGCGCTAGCCGGCTTTGACCTGCCAGTGGTTTATTTGGCTATTGCCCCAGGAATGTTTGCTGATGTGACTAAAGGGCTAAATGCTGTGGGGCTTACCGATAGCGCTCGCGTTGTTGTTGAAAAGCCATTTGGTCGTGACCTTGAATCAGCGATCGCATTAGATGATTCCCTAAAAAAACTTCTTCCTGAAGACCAGATCTATCGCATCGATCATTACCTGGGCAAAGAATCAGTTGAAGACTTACTGGTTTTCCGCTTTGCTAATACGCTTTTTGAGCCGGTTTGGAACCGTAACTACATTTCAAATATCCAGATCACAATGACTGAAGATTTTGGTATTGAAGGTCGTGGAAAGTTCTACGATGAAGTCGGCGCCACTCGCGATGTTTTGCAAAACCACTTACTACAGGTATTAACAATGCTGACAATGGAGCCACCAATCGACATGGGTGCAGCAGCGCTACAAAATGAAAAGATTAAAGTCTTATCTGCAGTGCGCGATGTAACCCCTGAAAACGTAGTCCGCGGGCAGTACGTGGGCTATTTAGATGAAACCGGCGTCGCCGAACATTCACAGACTGAAACATTTGTTGCGATGCGTTTATTTATTGATAACTGGCGATGGGCCGGAGTTCCGATTTATCTTCGCACTGGCAAGAAAATGGCCGAGACAACTATGGAAGCTGTTGTTGAATTTAAGCAACCACCTCGCCAACTTTTTGCGGCAAAAGGCGAACCTGCTCCTGAGCCAAATATCGTCCGCTTTCGAATGGGTCGTCATGATGGTGTTGATTTATCGCTTCAAGCCAAAGCCCCAGGATCGGCGTTGGTAACTAATACCGTTGATTTAACTGTTGAGTTTGCCGCAGCTCTTGGTCAACGCAAAGAGGCCTATGAGCGTTTGCTGGATGCTGCAATTGTTGGCGATCACTTCCGATTTACTCGGATCGATGCAGTGCTTCAGTCATGGCAGATTCTCGATTCAATTTTGAAGAGCCCAACAAAACTGCACCCATATTTCGATGATGCTTGGGGCCCTGATGAGGCGCTCGAGATGGTTCCTGGGGGATGGACAACGGTCGGCAGATTGGCCGATAAAACACCTTAGTCTCGGGCTTGACCACTTCGATGTTTGTAGCGGCCCATGAAATCAGCTTTCATATCGGCAAAGTTTCCATCAAGTAATGCCTGACGCATCTGATCGACAAGGCGCACAATAAAACGCTCGTTATGAATCGTTGCTAACGTAGCAGCAATAATTTCTTTGCCACGGAATACATGGTGCATATACGCCCGTGTGTAGTGCGTACAGGTATAACAGTCACATTCATCGTCAATGGCCGTGAAATCGCGCTTAAAACCGCTGTTAGACAGGTTAAAACGCCCTTCCATTGTGTACACAGCACTTGTTCGTGCAATTCGTGAAGCTAAAACACAATCAAATGTATCGATTCCATTTTCAACACCAACAAAGAGATCCTCGGGGGCGCCGATTCCAAGTAAGTGTTTTGGTTTATTTTCAGGAAGTGTTTGATTGACCCACGAAACGATTGTGCCGAGGGCTCCTTTATCTAAAGCACCACCGATTCCAAAGCCATCAAAGCTCTGCCCTGATGATTCAAGGCCACCTAAATCACCAGCAGCTTTTCGGCGAAGGTCTTCATATTGCGCCCCTTGAATTACACCAAAGAGGGCTTGATAAGGCTTATCTGATCGCACATCGGTCAGGCGCTTATGTTCATCTAAACAGCGCACCGCCCATGCCAAAGTGCGATCCATTGCCAACTCTTGGTAAGGACGGGTGTTGTGAAGCGTTGTGCACTCATCGAAAGCAAACATGATGTCGGCACCGATTTCATGTTGGACCTTCATCGAAATCTCTGGGGTAAATCGATGCATCGATCCATCAATGTGGGATTTAAAAGTTACGCCCTCATCATCGACATGGGCTAAGCGCTCTTTGTTATCAGCAATCACATCATCTCGGCGAAAAGTTTGGGCATCCATCGCTAAGACTTTTTTAAAGCCCACACCAAGAGATAAAACCTGAAAACCGCCCGAGTCGGTAATAGTTGGACCGGGCCAGTTCATGAATTGAGCCAGACCACCGGCTTCATCTAAAACATCAGAACCTGGTTGTAAGTACAAGTGATAGGCATTAGCTAATAAGGCTTGCGCCCCAAGATCTGCCATCGCCTCTGGTAATACAGATTTAACCGTTGCCTTAGTGCCCACCGGAATAAAAGCTGGAGTTTGAATCTGGCCATGAGGGGTCGAGATAGTTCCAACGCGGGCAAGTGAGTTTTCTTGTGCGTAGTTAATTTCAAATGAAAAACTCAAATGATCACCAGATTTGTACTCGCGATTGTTGATCTAGCCACAGTGCATCTTTTTCAGTAAGGCCAAAAGCATCATAGAAAGGCGTGAAGTTTTTCAAAATCTGGTTGCATCTAAATTCTGCAGGAGAGTGGGGGTCAGTTGCGATTCGACGACGCATCTCTTCTGGGCGAACCTTTGCCCGCCAGACTTGAGCCCAAGCGAAAAAGAATCGTTGATCACCACTCAAGCCATCGATTTGCTTCGCCGCCTGCCCGCCCAATGAAAACTTGTAGGCCTTATAGGCAATTGCAAGACCACCAAGATCGCCGATATTTTCACCGATAGTTAATGCGCCATTGACTGTTACATCTAGAGCTTCTTCTGGTGAAAGCGCATCGTATTGAGCAATAAGTGCTTTAGTGCGGAGTTCAAAAGCATCACGATCTGCATCGCTCCACCAGTTATTGAGTGCGCCATCTCCATCGTATTTAGAGCCTTGATCATCAAAGCCATGTCCAATCTCGTGGCCGATAACTGCGCCGATTCCACCGTAGTTAACGGCATCATCGTGGGTGAGGCCAAAAAACGGTGGCTGCAAAATTGCAGCAGGAAAGACGATCTCGTTCATCACTGGGTTGTAATAGGCATTAACTGTTTGTGGCGCCATGTGCCATTCATCACGATCGACCGGCTTTGCAATTTTGGCGATCTCAAAATCTCGCTGAAATTTAATTACCCGACCGACATTTCCATACAAATCATCGGGTGTGGTTTCAAGTGCGCTGTAATCTCGCCACTTATCTGGGTAACCGATTTTTGGACGGAATTTGCCAAGTTTTTCAAGGGCTTTGACTTTAGTTTCAGGGCTCATCCAGGCAAGCTCTTTAATGCTCACGTCATAGGCAGCAATTAAATTGGCAACGAGTTTTTCCATCCGCGCTTTGGCCTCTGGCGGAAAGTACTTCTGTACATAGACCTTTCCAACGGCTTCACCCAAAGAACCTTCAATCATCGAAACTGCACGCTTCCAGCGATCTCGAAGTTCTGGGGTACCTGAAAGAGTTGTGCCGTAAAAAGCAAAGTTTTCATTAACGAAATCCTGCGATAGGTAAGGCGCAGCTCCGCTAATGATCTGCCACTTAAGCCAGGCCTTCCAAGCATCTGCATCAAATTTTTCGAGGATTGCTCCAAGGCCCTGAAAAAACGATGGCTGCTGGACGATCACTGAATCCAAGACAATCGATGGAATCTCTCCGTCGACTAAGTAACGGTCCCAATCAAATGCTGGCATTAACTCTTTTACTTCTTGGCGAGTTAATTTGTTGTAAGTCAGAGTCGCATCGCGATCCTTAACTTGATCCCAATGATGGCTAGCAATGCTGGTTTCAAGGGCCAGGATTGTGGCGGCAAGTTGGTCACCGCCTGCAATGCCGGCCAATGTAAACATTGTGGCTACATGCTTTAGAAAAGCTGTACGGATATCTGCATATTTTTCTTCGCGGTAATACGCTTCATCCGGAAGAGAGATGCCACCCTGCTGTAGGTACATAATATTTGTTGATGCATCTTTCATATCGGCATAGATGAAAGTTCCAAAGATTCCATGAACGCCATGAGCCTCTAATTGGGCAAGGGTTGTAATAAATTCGCTAAGCGTATGGATCGAATCGACCTTTGAAAGCTCAGATGCAATTGGAGCAGCCCCCTTTGCATCGACGGCCGCGGCATCCATGAAGGAGGCGTAGATATTGGAAAGTTTAGTTGCCTCATCTGAGCCAGCTGCCGTTTCTACGATTTCACGAACACGGGCCTCAGATTGGATTCGCAAGGTGATGAATGCGCCATCACTTGCGCGGTCGGCAGGAATCTGCGCACCCTTAAGCCAGGCCCCGTTGAAGTGGCGATACAAATCGTCTTGAGGGCGAACGCTTTGATCGCAATGTCCAAAATCTAGCCCCGTTGTTTCTAAACTCACGAATTAAACCCCTTTAAAAAAATAGTTGAAAGTTCAACTGTTAGCGTAGACTGCTACCTATGGCAGGCCAAAACGCTACCGCACCAAGATGGCTTAATGCTGCCGAAATGAAGGCTTGGCGCCGATACATCATTGCAAGTCGGCGCTTACTTGAGGCTTTAGATAGTGATTTAGAGGGCCATGATTTATCGATGGCAGATTATGAAATTCTGGCTCAATTAAGCGATGCTCCAGAGCGGAAAATGCGTATGAGCGAACTAGCTGAAATCGCGCTGTTATCGCGCTCGCGTTTATCGCATCGAATGAAGGTTATGGAAAAGGCTGGCTGGGTTAAGCGAGAAGCGTGCCCTTCAGATAAGCGTGGGTATTTTGCTGTCATGACCGCTAAGGGCTGGAAAGCAATTGTTGCCGCAGCTCCGGATCATGTTGAAAGCGTCCGAGCCAGATTTGTCGATCACCTAACAAAGTCGGATCAAGAAGTAATAGCTTCTATTTTTAATCGCATTGAAGATTCCCTGCGCAAAGAAGTTATCGAAGAATAAATAAAATAACTGCATAAAAAAACCCGCCACATAAAGTGGCGGGTTTTTTTAATTGCTAATTACTTAGCTACTGCCTTCTTAGCGCGGCGCTTCTTTGGAGCAGCTTTCTTAGCTGCTGCCTTCTTGCGCTTCTTTGGAGCTGCTGCTGGAGCTGCTGCCTTCTTAGCGCGCTTCTTTGGAGCAGCTTTCTTAGCTGCTGCCTTCTTGCGCTTCTTTGGAGCAGCCTTCTTAGCTGCTGCCTTCTTGCGCTTCTTTGGAGCAGCCT
>CAITQC010000045.1 GCA_903894425.1 uncultured Actinomycetes bacterium | reverse complement strand
GGCGCGTTGTTTGGTTCAGTACCAGATAAAGATGTTGCTGCAGCAATCAAGGCAGCTGTTGGTCTAGATATCGATCGTCACTCAATTAAGACTGCCGGACATATCAAGAAGACAGGAAACCATGATGTAAAGGTCTCACTTGGCCACAACATCGTCGCAAAGGTAACCGTTTCAGTCGTTGCCGAATAAACTCTCAACATTAAGAAGGCCCGTCGCGAATGCGGCGGGCTTTTTTATTTGCTTGTTACGGCTATAAGAGCATTCTTAAAGTAATCACTTGTAAATTCTGCGCGGGCTAATTCGTATTTCGACATTCCCCACTCCCAAAAATCAAACTCAATATCACTGACAGCATCTTGAATCGAAGCCCATAAAGTCCACCCATATTTTCCAACCAAGGCCCACAACCAAGCACGGGCAACTTTGTCGGGTCGATGTTCACCGTAATAGGCAGTTACTAACTCCTCTAACGCCTCAATAGGCAAAAACGCCTCGGCCCAAATATTGCCAATCTCAAAGCAGGCATCGTTATTTCCAGAGTATTCATAGTCAATGAGCCAGATTTTTTCACCATCATCAATGAAGTTTCCCGGCAGTAAATCATTGTTACACGGCACAAGACCTTCAAATAAAACTTCAAACGCTTTCTTGATCTGTACAACCAAGGGTTCAAACTCTAAGTAGCCATCGGGAATTCGAAAACCCTGTTCTTGCACGATTGATAGATATCTCTTTTGGGTATCAAACATATTGAACTCATGATCAAAGGCGGGCAACGAATGTAGTTTGCGCAAACTAGTTGCGATCCGCGGCAAGTTAGCGGCAACATCGCTTGCACCAAATGTTTTACCTGTGATGTATGAAATCAGAAGTATTCCTTCATCCGGCAGGTAATCTAAAACTTTGGCACCAACTCCACCGTTACCGGCGATTGTTGAATTCGTAAACTCAGAACCCCGATCGATTGCTAGCAGGGAAGAAGAATTACTTGAGACGCGGGCCACATATTTAGCTTCTGGCGTTTCAATAAGAAAGTTTCTATTAGTTAAGCCGCCCGAGAGTTCCTTGATTGCAGTGCGCGAATGCAAAAGTGCAACCTTGTTAAAGCGTTCTGAAAACTCATCTTCTAAAACACTATCGGCGGGCACTCATTCAGGATACATTTCATAGGTGGCCGTGTCAGTAGTCCCAAGCCGGGCAAAAATAATCATTATCGGTGGAGGCGTAGGGGGAACTTCCGTTGCCTACCATCTAGCTGAACTTGGCGAGAAGGATGTCATCCTCCTAGACCGCAATGAGTTAACAAGCGGCTCAACTTTTCACAGCGCAGGATTAGTTGGTCAACTACGTGCAGATCCAACGTTAACGCTGATGAATATGCACTCCGTTGATCTGTATCGCAAACTGCAAGAGAGCGATACGCCACCAAGCTGGCGTGAGTGCGGATCTATTAAGTTGGCATCAACACCTGAACGTATGCAGGAGATTCGCAGACAAATCGGTTGGGCTAAGACATTTGGTTTAGATCTTCACGAGATTTCACCACAAGAGGCGCAAAACCTCTTCCCACTCATTGATCTAGATGGCGTTGTTGGTGCTTGTTACATGGGATCGGATGGGCAAGTAGATCCTTCACAGTTAGCAATGGCTTTAGCTGCCGGTGCGCGGCGACAAGGTGTGCAGATATTTACTCATACACGTGTGCTTGAAATCAAAACTACACATGGTCGCGTAAGTAGCGTAGTTACCGACAAAGGTGAGATTGAATGCGAGATCGTAGTTAACTGCGGTGGAATGTATGCACCACAGATTGCTCGCATGGTGAATGTGCGCGTTCCAATTGTTCCGATGAGCCACCAATATTTAATTACCGATAACTTCATGCCAGTAGATGCGCCATTCTTGCCATCCTTGCGCGATCCAGATAATTTGATTTACTTTCGCCAAGAAGTCTCTGGTTTATTAATGGGTGGATACGAACGCAATTCAAAAGCCTGGTCTGCCGATTACAACACCATTGATGACATCCCTGCAAACTTCAACAACTCTTTGCTTGCCGAAGATTGGGATCGCTTTATGGATATTGCCGAAGCATCGCAAAAGCGCGTTCCTAAGATGTCTGAAGTGGGAATCAAAAGTTTTATTAACGGTCCTGAAGGTTTCACACCAGATAATGAATTTTGCTTAGGTGAAACATCTGTTGGTGGATTCTTTGTTGCTGCTGGTTTCTGCGCACATGGAATCGCTGGCGCTGGCGGAATCGGCAAAGTTGTTGCCGAATGGGTTGTTGCCGGTGAACCAACAATGGATTTGTGGCATATGGATATTAAGCGTTTTGGATCCTCCTACGAATCCCCTGATTTCACTTTGCAACGCATCACTGAGAACTATGAAGAGTATTACGACATCCATTACCCAGGTGAAGAACGTAAATCTGCTCGACCAAAATTCACATCACCTGTTTATGAGTGGCATAAAGCAAATGGCGCAGTATTCGGCGAAAAAGCCTCATGGGAGCGCGTGAATTTCTACGGCACAAATATCGGCAACGATGCGCTGCGCCCCAAAGATTGGCTTGGAAATCACTGGTCTAGCGCCGTTCAAATAGAACATAAAGCAACGCGTGAAGCCGCTGGTTTATTTGATGAATCTAGTTTTGCCAAAGCCCGCATTAGCGGTCCGCGCGCTGCCGAATTTCTCAACTATGTCTGCGCAAACAATGTTGTTAAAGGCGTTGGTAAGACCACATATACACAAGCACTTAACTCAAGAGCTGGCATCGAATCTGATTACACCGTTACACAAACAGGCGACAATGAATTTTTAGTTGTTACCGGTACAGCATTTGCAGTCCATGACTTTGGTTGGCTTGAAAAGATGGCCCGCGAATATTCATTTGATGGAGTAGAAATAGCAAACATCACTCGCGAATTATCCTGCTTTGGAATCATGGGACCTAAAGCCCGTGTTATTTTACAATCTCTAACTGATGTAGATCTTTCACATACGGCTTTCCCATTTATGAACTCACGCGAAATAACTATCGCCGGAATTAATGTGCGCGCAACGAGACTTACCTATGTCGGTGAACTTGGCTGGGAACTCTATGCAGATGTTGCCGATGCTTTAGCGCTCTGGACAAAGCTTATGGAAGCTGGAATAGAACACGGAATAAAAGCATGCGGTTATCGTGCAATCGAATCTCTGCGTCTTGAAAAGGGTTATCGCGCTTGGGCTGGTGAAATAAATACCGAAACAGATCCATTTGAAGCAGGCCTAGGCTTTGCAGTCTCATTAAAGAAAGAAAACTTCCACGGTAAAACCGCTGCAGTTGCCGCGCAAGCAAACCTAAAGCGTAAACTAGTTGCCATTACTTTTGATGACATCACATGTGTTCCATTTGGATCCGAACCGATTCGCATCGGCGAAAAAATCGTTGGCCGAATTAAATCAGGTGGTCAGGGCTACACAATCAATAAGGCGATTGCTTACGCCTATCTACCAATTGAAAATACCGAAGTCGGCACCAAGCTCGATATTGAATTCTTTGGCACCTGGCGCAGCGGAAATATCTGCGCTGAACCGCTCTTTGATCCAAACAACGACCGGATCCGCGCTTAAATCTCACCATTCAAGATTGCCAAAAATAGTTTTGTGCACAGGCCACTGCAAGAATCCGAGGCCCTGACCAGCGCTTTTTCAGATGAGGGGTTAGCTCGCGCCAGTTACGCACATTTCATCCACCGCCTTGTACACAGGAAATCACGCTTATCCACGCGCTTATCCACAGCTTTATCCCCATCACCATGAAGCGATTCTCGCTTGCGATAGGGGCTCACGCCTAAGTTACGCCTACAGAGAGC
This sequence comes from uncultured Actinomycetes bacterium, assembly GCA_903894425.1. Taxonomy (GTDB): domain Bacteria; phylum Actinomycetota; class Actinomycetes; order Nanopelagicales; family Nanopelagicaceae; genus Planktophila. The sequence goes on along the minus strand of CAITQC010000045.1, from coordinate 6,861 downwards.
GCACATGTCAGTACTAAGTGGGAGGTTATACGCGTGAGCATCGCCGAACTTCCTAATAATCGCCCAGTGCGCGATACCAACGTTAGCTCTATCGGTGCAGATTTTGAACGCACACCACCACAGGATTTAATTGCAGAACAATCAGTTCTCGGCGGAATGTTGCTCTCTAAAGATGCAATTGCTGATGTCATCGAAATTATTCGCGATCGCGATTTCTACCGCCCTGCACATGAGTTAATTTACGATGCAGTAATTGATTTGTATGGCCGCGGCGAACCCGTTGATGCCGTTACCGTTTCATCTGAACTAACAAAGCGCGGAGACATTGCACGCGCAGGTGGTGCACCATATTTACATACGTTAATTTCATCGGTTCCAACAGCTGCTAACGCTGGTTATTACGCAAAGATTGTTCGTGAACATGCAATCATGCGCCGCTTAGTTGAAGCCGGTACAAAGATTGTTCAACTTGGTTATACATCCGAAGGCGAAGTCGATGACATGGTCGACCAAGCGCAGGCCGAGGTCTATGCAGTTACCGAACGACGTGCATCAGAGGATTACGTACAGCTTTCTACTTTACTTCCACAGGCACTCGATGAGATCGAAGCGATTTCAAAGGGAGTCGGCATTGAAGGCGTCAAGAGCGGATTTAAAGATCTTGATTCACTAACCCATGGTTTCCATCCAGGCAACATGATTATTTTGGCTGCACGTCCTGCAGTTGGTAAGTCAACGCTAGGTCTTGATATTGCCCGTCATGCTTCGATTCACGAAGGTCAAACATCTGTGATCTTCTCTCTTGAAATGTCAAAATCTGAAATCACAATGCGTATGTTGTCTGCCGAAGCGCGCGTTGGTTTAAATAATATTCGCGCAGGTACGTTATCTGATGACGAATGGTCACGTCTTGCACGTCGCATGGGCGAAATCTCTGAGGCACCATTATTTATCGATGACTCGCCTAATCTTTCTATGATGGAGATCCGCGCAAAAGCTCGCCGTCTAAAACAACGCCACAATCTAAAGTTAATTGTTATCGATTACTTGCAGTTGATGTCATCGGGAAAGCGCGTTGAAAACCGTCAGCAAGAAGTTTCCGAATTCTCACGTCACCTTAAATTGATGGCAAAAGAGCTCAATATCCCTGTTATTGCTATCTCCCAGCTCAACCGTGGCCCTGAACAGCGCAGCGATAAAAAGCCGATGCTTTCAGATCTGCGTGAATCAGGCTCTATCGAGCAGGATGCCGACGTAGTTATCTTGTTACACCGTGATGATATGTATGACTCACAAAACCGGACCGGCGAAGCAGATCTAATCGTTGCTAAACACCGTAACGGACCAACACGAACAATTACTGTTTCAGCCCAACTTCACTATGCACGTTTCTACGATATGCCGCAAAACCCTGGTGGCGGACAAGACTGGACTCAACAGCGCGAAGCGCCTCCAACTGATGGTGTTGTTTTCGGCGCTTAATTAATGCGCAGCAGAACGGGCCTTATCGGCCAAGATGATTCCAACAATGACTGTGACTCCACCAAGTAATTGAATCAAACTCCATTTTTCAGATAACCAGAGCCATGCAAAGATGCCAGCCAATACTGGCTCTGCCATCCCCATAACACTGCTAGTTGATGCTGATAATAATTTCAAACCATTAACCACTAATAAGTAAGGAACTATCGTTCCCATAACTATTACCCAAGCAATCAAAGCCCACCCGGGTGCATCAAAGGCGGCAAAGCGACCCTGCAGATTCATAGATTGAGTAAAAACTTCGGTTGGATAAGACCACAAAGGCATTGCTATGGCTAAGCCAAGGGAGGCAAAACCAAATCCATAGACCATTAACGATTCAACATCGCGCTTGGCAGTTAGTTTTTCACCGAGCAAGAAAAATGCGGCTAGAACAATCCCATCAAGCAACGCTGCAATCACTCCGATTGGATCAAGGGTGCTGCCCTTCCATACCTGGGCAATTAGAACAAGGCCACCAAATGCCAAAAAGATTGCAACCCACATCAGCTGCGGGACTACTTTGTGCTTAACAAATCGCAGCCATAAAACAATCCAAATTGGCGCCGTGAATTCCAGAATCAAAGCGATACTTACATGTAACCGCGCAATTGAGACGAAATACAAGGCCTGTACCGCTAAAAAGCCGACTACTCCATAAATAAATAACTGCGGCATCTCAGCCCATTTAGCTTTTAACTTATCTCGGTGGCGAAAGAACATGAAGAGGCCCAGAAATATAAAGGCCCCACCGCAACGAACCTGTGTGAGGCGCATCGATGAAAGACCAGATGTTAAAACCAATTTGGCGATTACACCGTTAAATGAAAAGAAGACAGCGCCAAGCAGGGTGAGGATTTCTCCCTTATAGCGTGTGAACATCTGGCAAGGATAGCGGTTTAGAAAGCGCTTTCAGGCAGATCCATGATGGAGCCATCAGTTGATTCAACGATCTTACGATCTGCGGTGATATGAGGCAGATTGTTTTTGATGAAGAACTGCGCAGCTGCAATCTTGCCGGTATAGAAATCTTTATCTTTACCAGTAGCAGTTGGAAGTTTTTCAGTTGCGATATCTGCTTGGCGAAGTAATAACCATGAAGTAATAATGTCGCCAACTGCCATTAAGCAGCGCGATGTATTTAAACCTACTTCATAAATCTTTGCTGGTTCACTCTGTGATTCCATCGCATGGCCAACAAGGACTCCGACGATTGCATTTAAATCGCCAAGGGCTTTAATAAGTGCAGCCTTTTCTGCTGCATTTGATCCACCAGTTTCAGCAAATGCGGCAATCTCTTTTCCGAGCAACCCAAGCGCCCGTCCACCATCTTTAACAATTTTGCGGAAGAAGAAGTCGAGACCTTGAATAGCAGTTGTACCTTCATACAAAGTATCGATCTTTGCATCGCGAACATATTGTTCGAGCGGCCAATCTTGCGTAAAGCCAGAGCCACCAAATGTTTGTAGTGATTCAGTTCCAAGAAGTGTCCATGATTTCTCTGATCCGTAACCCTTAACAACTGGTAACAACAAATCATTGAGTGCAATCATGTCGGCAACGCGATCAGTATCGCCTGCTTTTTCTGCAAGCTCGATCTCATCTTGAATAGAGGCGGTATAAAGCACTAATGCACGCATACCTTCTGAGTATGACTTTTGGACCATTAATGAGCGGCGAACATCTGGGTGGTGAATGATAGTTACACGTGGTGAGGCCTTGTCGTTCATGACTTTCATATCTCCGCCTTGAATACGGCTCTTTGAATATGCAAGTGCCTGCTGATAACCGGCAGATAAGGTTGCGATTGCCTTTGTTCCAACCATCATTCGGGCAAACTCAATTACTTTAAACATCTGTGCAATACCTTCATGCACATCACCTAGCAAATAACCAACTGCAGGTTCGTGTTCGCCAAGATTCATTTCACAGGTAGATGAAACATTTAAACCCATTTTGTGTTCGACGTTAGTTACGTAAACGCCATTGCGCTTACCTAGTTCGCCAGTTGTGTGATCAAACATAAACTTTGGAATTAGGAAAAGTGATAGACCCTTAGTTCCCGGTCCGCCACCTTCGCGACGTGCAAGAACAAAGTGCACGATGTTTTCATAAAGATCAGCATCACCTGATGTAATAAAACGCTTTGTTCCAGTGACATGCCACGTTCCATCGCCTTGATCGACAGCTTTGCTTCGACCGGCACCAACATCCGAGCCCGCATCTGGTTCGGTCAACTGCATCGTTGCGCCCCAGTGCTTATCAACCATTAACTTTGCAATCTGCTTTTGATCAGCGGTACCCAAAACATAAGCAACCTGGGCAAATGCATAACCTGATGCATAGATATGAATTGCAGGGTTAGAACCTAAAACCATTTCAGCGATTGCCCAGCGAACCGATGGAGGAATCTTCATTCCACCAAGATCAACTGGTGCATCAAGACGCCACCATTCACCATCAACATAGGATTGATATGACTTAATAAAACTTGCAGGTAATTTCACATCACCCGTCGCCTTATTAAAATCTGTTCCAATGCGATCGCCTTCAACAAAAGATTCGGCGAGATCGTTTTCGCACAAACGTTTCATCTCTTCCAACATGCCCATGGCAGTGTCGCGGTCAACATCTGCGTACAAAGAGGTACCCATGACCTTGTCCCGACCCAGTAGGTCAAAGAGGCAGAATTCGATATCGCGTAAATTGGCTGTGTAATGGCTCATGGGCAAATAGTGCTACCCACCAGTAACTTATGCAACCCTCACGAGCGTATTTCGCTCACCCGTAGCTCTGCCAATCCGAGATAGGGTTCCCAACGTGTTACTAAGTGATCGCGACATACTCGCCGAAATCAAAGCTGGCCGCGTTGGCTGCGAACCATTCCATGAGGCCATGATTCAGCCATCCTCGGTAGATGTTCGCCTCGATAAATTCTTCCGTGTCTTTGAAAATCACAAGTACAGCGTGATTGATCCATCGACCGAACAACCAGAATTAACTCGCGAAGTTATCGCTGAAGGCGATGAACCTTTTATCTTGCACCCAGGTGAGTTTGTCTTAGCAAGCACTTACGAGGTTATTACCCTGCCCGATGACATTGCAGGCCGCTTAGAAGGAAAATCTTCATTGGGTCGCCTTGGACTTCTTACCCACTCAACTGCAGGCTTTATCGATCCAGGTTTTAGCGGTCACATCACTTTAGAGCTATCTAACGTGGCAAACCTTCCAGTCAAACTCTTTCCGGGAATGAAGATTGGGCAACTCTGCCTGATCAAACTCTCATCCCCTGCCGAGCACCCATATGGCAGTCAAAAGTATGGATCTCGCTATCAAGGTCAGCGTGGTCCAACCCCTTCACGCTCATTTTTAAACTTCCATAAATCTAAAATTCAGTAAATCTGAGGGAATGAACCCACGCTAAAAGGGGTTTAATTAGCTATGGAAATAATCATTGTTCTCGGTGTCATCGCTCTAGTCGTCCTATTTTTTGTCGCGCAATACAACCGCCTCATTCGTTTGAATATCAGCGTCAACGAGGCATGGGCACAGATTGAAGTGCAGTTAAAGCGCCGCGCAGATTTGATTCCTAACTTGGTCGAAACCGTTAAGGGATATGCAAAGCACGAACAATCAACCTTCGATGCAGTTGTCACTGCACGCGCAAAGGCAACAAGTGCAACATCTGTTGCCGACACTGCTGCTGCCGATGGAATGCTCACACAAGCATTGCGAGGTTTGCTAGCAGTTGCCGAGGCTTACCCAGATCTCAAGGCATCTTCTAACTTCATGGCATTGCAGGAAGAACTATCTACAACTGAAAACAAAGTTGCATTTAGCCGTCAGTTCTATAACGACAATGTGCGCTCGCTCAATACTGCCGTAAAAACAGTGCCAACCAACCTCTTTGCCGGCTTTGCAAAGGTAACTGAGCGCGAGTTTTATGAAGTTGAAGATCCACAAGATCGCAAAGCACCGAACGTAAAGTTTTAATGAACTTTAGAACTCAACAAGCAGCTAATCGCCGCAAAACAATCGGACTGCTCGTAGGAATGGGCGTACTCGTTTGGCTTGTGGCCTTAGCTGCACTTACTTATTTTGGTCAGTCAACAACGGCCATCGTGCCGATTGCAGTTGGTATCGCACTGGTTTCAGTATGGGGTTCGTATTACGGCGCCGACAAATTGGTACTGACGATGACTGGTGCAAAGCTCATTCAAGAGTCAGATAATCCAAAGTTATTTAATCTCATTCAAGAGGTAACGATTGCAAGTGGTTTACCTATGCCCAAGGTTGCAATCGTTGTAGATTCAGCGCCAAATGCTTTTGCTACTGGGCGAAATCAAGAACATGCGCTGATTGCATTTACAACTGGAATCTTGGATGCCATGGATCGCGATCAACTGCAGGGAGTAATTGCGCATGAGATGGCTCACGTTGCAAACCGGGACACCTTAGTTTCCGCGGTGGCTGCCACCACAGCAGGGGCGATAGCAATTTTGAGCGATATGTTGATGCGAATGATGTGGTTCGGTGGTGGGCGTGATCGTGACCGCAACAGCAACGCTAATCCCGTCGCACTTATCTTTTCATTACTTATTTTAATTTTAGCACCCCTTGCGGCAGTACTTTTAAAATCTGCTATTTCGCGCAAACGCGAATCCTTAGCCGATGCAACGGCCGTTGCCTTCACACGTAACCCAACAGGTTTGCGTAGTGCCCTTGAAGTTCTTGCTGCTGATTCAACTGTTGTGCATCAAAAATCAAATTCAATTGCACATATCTGGATCGAATCTCCGTTAGATGGAAAAGCAGTATCTAAACTGTTTTCTACCCATCCACCAATTGCCGAACGCATCGCGGTTCTAAAAGCAATGGAATCGCTTAACTAAGCTTTCTCTGTTGGGAAGAACAAAGTAAATGTCGTTCCTTGACCTGTTTTTGATACGACACCGACTTTACCCCCGTGGGCCTGCATAACTGAATCAACGATAGATAAACCCAGCCCGCTGCCCTCTTGACTGGTGCGCTGACGTGAAGGATCGGCGCGGAAAAAACGTTCGAAGATTCGCTTTTGATCTTCTTCACTTAAACCCGGTCCATTATCGGCAACAGAGATATAGGCACCGCCATCTTCTTGACGGGCAAGAACATGAATTGAGGTATCTGCGGGTGTATGAACACGGGCATTAGCAAGCAAGTTTGTCATCACTTGATAGATACGCCCGGAATCACCAAGAATAAATAACTCTTTAGGCATTTCTACAGTAATTGGGTGTGATGGACCGGCAGCCGATGCTGATGCCACAACCTCCTCAATTACGTGCACAAGATCAACTG
>CAITQC010000044.1 GCA_903894425.1 uncultured Actinomycetes bacterium | reverse complement strand
TTCTCAATTCTCGGCTCATCTGGAGGTGAATTTCATCTTCTACTCACGTAGCAAGACATACCTTTATGTCAGGAGAGATTCTCCTATCCGTGATGCGGATGTTAGAAAGGAAACACAATGGAATTAAAGAAGAAGATTGCACTTATCGCAGCAGGATCCTTGGTTAGCACAGGAGCGCTATTCGCTGTTATAAATAGTGCAAATGCAGCTGATACAACTACAGCTCCTGCTGTCACTTCCCCTGCAGCAGATTCAGGGTCTATGGATGCAAATGAAGCTAATGACCCAGCAGATGCTAATGAAGCCGCTGAGGGTCCAGAAGCTAACGAAGCTGATGAAGCCAATGAAGGTCCAGATACGGATGCTTCAGAAGCTGGCCACCAAGATGCTCCAGGTGCAGACGATGCAACCGAAGGTGCCGAAGTAGCAGGCAAGTAATCTCCAAAATCTAGATACCCGTGGAGCACTCGAGGGCTCCACGGGCTATTAAGTAAAAACAAAAAAGGGGAAATAAGTAATGATAAGGGGGACAAATCGCTCGAAAGAACTCTTGGTCAAAGTTCCGCAGATCACGTTTTACTTCTGGATTATTAAAGTTTTAGCAACAACAGTCGGTGAAACATTTGCCGATTTTCTCAATGTCAAATTAGGACTGGGTTTAAATGGAACCTCAGTGGCAACATTTATTGCCTTAGCTGTTGTCCTATTCTTTCAATTTAAGGGTAAGGGCTACAAGCCACCGGTTTACTGGCTAGCAATAGTCTTAATCAGTATTGCAGGAACACTCGTGACAGATAATCTGACAGATAATCTTGGCGCTTCTTTGATTACCTCATCAATCGCATTTTCTATCTGCCTTGCTGCTGTTTTCACTATTTGGTATGTTAAAGAGAAAACACTAACAATGCATAGCATCTATACCCCGACTCGTGAGGCTTTCTACTGGTTAACAATCCTCTTCACTTTCGCACTTGGAACCGCCACAGGTGATCTATTTGCTGAAGGACTTGCTATTGGTTATGCACGTTCTCTCCTAGTATTTGCTGGACTTATCGCTCTTATTGCAGTGTTGTGGCAGAGAAAGATTATCAATGCAGTCTTTGGATTCTGGGCTGTATATGTTCTCACCCGGCCACTCGGAGCCTCCATTGGAGATTTACTCTCTCAAGATAAAAAGGCAGGTGGGTTTGGCTTGGGTACAACCATTACTAGCTTAATTTTCTTGACCTTGATTACGATTACTGTCGCCTATCTTGTTAAAACCAAGAAGGATCAGATAGCCACCATTGCAAATTAGTAAAGTTTCCAAACTTTTGGGGGCAATTTTGAGGGCAATTGTTATTCTTGAGCGTGACCTCACGCATAGCCGTCGTAACTCCGGCTTATAGGGCGACTCTTCTTCACATTTAGTTACTGCGAGTAACTTCATTAATGTGCCATAATTCCACCACGACGGTTTGGTAGTAATTGGGGCTTGGTTAAATACCAAGTCCCTTTTGCTTTCTATTCTGTGTTTTATCCACAAGTTGTCTCAAAACAAAATTTGCAAGTTGGTGATTGCGTAACTTCGTTCCCGTGATGGGGGGGGCGTGTTGTAATTGGCAGCCTGTTGGTTTACCAAATCGTCGGAGCGGGTTCAAATCCCGTCGCCTCCACCACAGTCTTAACTGTTGTAGCTCGATCTATTGGTAATGGTCAAAAGAGTTGTAGCAGCTTTGCATGGGAGGGCCTCGAGAGATCGGGGCCCTTTCCAATTCCTCCGGCTTATATGGCCGTTCCTACTTATTCTTTCAATTATGATCAGGCTATGACAATCGCAATGGATCGCCTCTTGCGCCATATGGCATGGGCAAATCAGAAAACTATCGAATACCTGCAAACACTTTCTGAAGAATCGCTTAGCTCTTTTGCGACTAATCCTGAATGGTTTGTGGCTGAAATAGTTCACCATATTGTTGATTCTGGTGACCACTATGCATTTCGTATTAGTGGAATTCCCGCCTTAACAAAGCCCGGCGATCCTTGCATTGAGGATGTTAAACAGATTTCTGATCTTGTTCGGATAAAAGAGCAAGCCGCAATTGTTGATAGCGCACTTATTGAATGTGTAAAACTTGAAGATATTCAGATTGAATTTACGAATTATGCAGGAAACTTAGTCAAGCGATGGAGATCTACCATCTTGTCCCAAGCTATTCATCACGCTACGGAGCATCGCGCCCAAATAGCATCGGCGCTGGAAGCAAAGGGATTTAAGCCAGTTGATCTAGATGAACTGGATTTGTGGGCATATGAGGTTGAAACAGAGTCTTAAACGCCATAACTAATAGGTCGACTCTTCTTTCTATCCAAATTCTCAGGATTTCTGACCAAAAAATTATCAGGGCAAGCTCTTAGCGCTGATAAGTTCCCCGGATGAAAATCAAAACTCTGGTGGCTTCGGCTCTATTTATTTCTCTACTCGCGGGCCTTCTTGGTGCTGGAAAAATCGCTTCTTCCAAAATTGTTTCAAATGTTGAACATGCTTTGCCTGGTGCAAGTGGAGTAAGCGCTTCAATCCCTTTCAACGAGATTCCCGGTGATCTCACTTCCAATTCAATTAAGTCGGCTGATATCAAGATTGAGCGATATGTTCTAAAGGCAAGCAAGACAGAAACTTCGCTACATATCAAGGCGAGCAACATAAGCAAATCCAGGCCAACCCTTGTCGGCTCATTGGATGTGACGGCCACTATTTCTGCATCGACGATTTTGAAGTCATCTGGATTTAATGACGCAAAAATTGTGGGTGACGCTTTGCAGGTATCGGTTGGCTCGGGCGGCCTAGGACAAGCGCTACTCATTCCAAAGTATTCAAACAATCA
>CAITQC010000043.1 GCA_903894425.1 uncultured Actinomycetes bacterium | reverse complement strand
ATGGTCAAGGCTCCACCCATCAATTCAATCTCGCGCTCTGCCTGTACCCAGCGCCCGTAGGACTGACAATAAGCTGCAAGTGCTGCTTGATCTAACTCGGTCATGATGCCCGCTACAAAAAGGCCATGACATCTAGCGCTCCACTCCATCTTGGCATCATCAGACAGAAAGTCTGGCGGTGATGGCTCCGCGACTTCCGTGATTGGCTCGTCCTGAGTTAAAGCCCCCTTGCCCTTCTTGCCGGTTATTAGTTTGAAATCTGATGTCATTAAAATCCCCTTAATTTATAAATGATGCAAATATCCTCGTGCCAGCATTGATCCGACCCCCCTCAGACTTCACTAATCTGCGCAAGAATGGCAAAAGAACGCTAAACGGCTTAAAGCTGTGAACATTTAATGCCCCCTATGGCATGTAAATTCAATGCGTTGTCTTGGAGTGTTTTTCCATTAATTTCAGCAATACAAATGAATCATACTTACGCCTATCCACTAACATTTCACATGTCTGTTGGCACTCACGTACAGCAATGGTCAATATGACATTGTGTGGGTCGCTATCAGTGTCAACATAGATTGCTCGTGGGGTATCAGGTTCAGCTTTCAGCATGGCAATGACTTTTTGCCGTCGCCACTCAACTTGCTCTTCCTTCTGCAACTCAGCCAGTATCTCCGGCTTGCTTTGTTTGAGTTGCTCCACGAGATCGGACGCCAAGTTGGAAGGTGAAATATCTAAATAACCATCATCCGCACGAATGGAATACCCTTTTTGCCTTAATTCAATAATCAAGTTAGATGCATTCATGATTAAATCCTTATACTTTTAGCGGCATCTCTTGTAGAGAGGTTTTTATCCGCAACAACGCCACAACCCAATGAATGCTGAGCTTCCGGTGTGGCGGCACTGTGGCGGCTTATATGTTGTGGCGGAATATCCGCAACGGTTGAAACTCCGTGTTTATTGGCATGTTGCGGATATGATGTTTGTGGCGGCAAATTCAGAGGGGTAGCGAGATAACGTTCAAATGCATCCAAAAACTGCGACAACTCAAAGCCCTTTGGCGTGTCATAAGTGCCAAGACGAATGGTTTTTGAAGCTATCCCATACGCCGCCAATTGCTTTGCAACCTGCCGCGGTGTTATCTGGTTGCCTCGGTTGTAAGCTGCCCATGCACTTTCTTGGTCTTCGCACAGTGCTGCGATTAAGTCCGCCGTGCTAATCTTGCTGAGTTTCTTACTCTCGAAAATCTGCTGAATATCTGCCAACAATTCATTGCCTGTGCTTGCAGTCTTTTCACCAGATGCTGACAACTTCAATGCTGCCGCAGTTGCAAGTGCTAGCCACACATCACCCGCACATGATGCAATCGCTAATAACCCCCCCCAATTGTCTTGATTACGGTCAGATAACTCATTTGGCAATATAGGGCGTGCCTGTTTAACCTGAGATGAGTAGTCTTGAGCGAAGCGTGCTAGCTTTTCGGTAATTACAATAAACAAGTTTCTGTCTATATCGCGTAGCCTCTCAATCGATTCATGAGGCAATTTGCGTCTCATATTGAATACAATACCTCGACTCATCGTCGCATCAGGCAAGTGTCTTTCTAAGGCAATTCCGGCAAGAGCTTTGGGACAAAATACTGAAAATGAACGCGGCTCAAAGGTATCCTTAACAGACTCACTTCTCAACACATAGCCATCTGGTGAATTCCCGGCATTTACCATGCCATGCAATTCGAAATTGTCTTTAAAGAAGGTATCAGCTTCGTCAATTAATATTGTGGGTTTCCATGCTTCAATCGCTCTAAATAGTGCGGATGGAGATGCGTTGGCGGCTGGCAAAGGTTTGTATGCCATACGCCCAATCACGTTCAATAATTGTGTTTTACCGCATGCCTTTTCAGGTGCATTCACGATTGCCAATGGTGAGCATTCCAATTCATCAATAAACCAAGTGTGGGCAATCCATAAAGCTGCCGCATTTGCTTGCTCATCATCTAGAACGATACACTTCTTAACAACCTTAGCCACCTCACTAAGTAATTGTGCTGGGTCTATTGGTGACGAGTATGGTTCAACATCACTAAATCGTGAACAACTCTTTACATCGTCACGTCGTGCCGACTTAACTTCTAAATCAAGTGTCAGAGGTCCCACACCCAATTTCTTTGCCTCCTCCTTTCTTACGCGGTCATATTCCAATGGTGTGAGGCTAGCAAGATGTTTGATAACAAGGCTATCGGATTGCTTATCTATAACACCGGCATGAGAGCTTATTTGAACCACTGCCGAGGGCGTCAATCCCTGTGGCGATACCCATGCACCATTAATTGCGTTTAAGTCGCCCACAGCGGTCCCTAATGGGCTTTTTACTTGAGAATCAAGATATGCCTGTCCTCTTTCAATCTCAATCATGAATGCCTCCTGCGGGTAGCGCTGCTCGAATACGTGTAACCGCTAGTGCAAGACGGGTGCGGTCGGTTTCGTTGAATGGATTTCCGGCCAGTAGATCGGCAGCGGCAATCAAAACGAGAGTTGACTCAAATGCAATGGCACGAAGAATGTCAGGCGCTGGAAATGGCCTGCGTTCGCCTTTGATAAATTGCTGCTCAGTTCGAGGCGGAAATAGGTCGGATACATCTAAGCCAACTGCAGATACGATTTCATGTACCGTACATTCAGCGAAACAATGAAGCAATACTCGTCCGTCCGGTTTTTCACAAATACTAAGTGATGGGCTTTTATCGTCATGTGCTGGACAACAAGCAAGCCAATGTCCAGACTTAGTGGATTTTACTTTTTCAAGATGCTGCAATAGGGT
>CAITQC010000042.1 GCA_903894425.1 uncultured Actinomycetes bacterium | reverse complement strand
TGCATTGTTAACTTCCAAAATAGGCATTCCATAAATTGGGCAACCTGGTGAAGTTTGCGCCGCTGGATTAACAACGTCGTTTGCACCAATAAAAATCGCCACATCGGTCTGACCAAATGTTGGGTTAACTTCATCCATCTCAGCAAGTTGCTCATAAGGAACATTTGCTTCTGCAAGCAGAACGTTCATATGTCCTGGCATACGACCTGCAACGGGGTGAATTCCATATGCAACATCGATTCCCTTAGCAATCATCATGTCTGCAAGTTCGCGAACGGTGTGTTGTGCTTGCGCAACAGCTAAACCAAATCCAGGAACTATGACTACGCGACGTGCATAGTTAAGCAAGATCGCTACGTCATCAGGTGAACCTGAACGAACTGGACGCTCTTCTCCAGAACCAGATGCATCTTGTGGCTTTGCAGTAAATGCGCCAAAGAGAGTTCCAAATAATGAACGTCCCATGGCTTCGGCCATCTTGCGAGTCAAGATTGTTCCCGACGCACCAACCAAAGTTCCTGCGATGATCAAAAGAACTGAATCAAGTACATAACCACTTGCTGCCACAGTTAAACCAGTAAATGCGTTCAAGAGTGAGATAACAATTGGCACATCTGCGCCACCAACTGGAAGCACGAAGAGAACACCGAATAAGAGCGATAATCCAGCTAGAACTAATAGCGGTGTAGTACCAAGAGCGGCAACAACCCATGCGCCAACGCCAATAACGCTAACGAGGGTGGCTGCAATAATGAATCGACCAGCAGGGAAAATCACTGGACGAGTAGTCATCAACTCTTGAAGTTTCAAGAATGTAATAATCGAACCGCTGAATGAAACACAGCCGACAATGACAGTAAATACAGTGAAGATAACTTCAGCCGTTGTTGCTTCAGTACCAAGGTGTAGATATTCAACGATCGCTACTAAGGCAGCTGCGCCACCACCAACACCATTAAATAGTGCAACAAGTTGTGGCATCTGTGTCATCTGAACTTTACGAGCTGCCGGGACACCAATCGCTAGACCAACGACCATTGCACCAAGAATCCAGCCCAAGTTATTGAGTGGAAGTGATGAGCCAGGGTTGGCGTAGAAGAAGACAACCAACGTTGCCAATGTGGCACCAAAAGCACCGATTAAGTTACCGCGACGAGCGGTCTTTGGGTGAGACAAACCTTTGAGCGCAAGGATAAATGCCACACCAGCGGCAAGGCCTACGAGGTCATATAGCGTGCGGCTCATTTTTTATTTCCTTTGAACATTTCAAGCATTCGATCGGTAACGACGAAGCCGCCCACCATGTTGATCGTTGCAAGAACAATTGCTGCAACAGCTAGACCTAACTCAAGGTTTGTTGAGCTGTGATCGGCAACAATAATTGCACCGACCAAAATCACTCCGTGGATTGCATTAGCACCAGACATAAGTGGTGTGTGCAAAGTAGAGGAGACTTTAGAAACGACTTCAAAACCAACGAAGACCGCTAAAACAAAGATTGAAACGATTGCCATCGGCTCCATTTACTTGGCTCCTCTTCGAGATCCACCGTGTGTTACCGCGGCACCATTAATAATTTCATCCTCAAAATCAAGGTTAAATCCAACAACTTCGCCATCTTTAGCAGCCTTTGTAAAGAGTGTTAAGAGATTGACTACGTTACGTGAATATAAGAAGGAAGCATGGAATGGAAGCTGGCTTGGAACATCCTTACCGCCCCAAATCTTTACTCCACCAGAAGTTGTAACAATCTCACCAGGCTTTGAGCCTTCAACGTTACCGCCAGTTTCAGCAGCTAAGTCGATGATGATTGTTCCTGGTCCCATTGAATCAACCATTGCTTGTGTCATCAAGCGAGGTGCTTGGCGACCCGGTACAGCAGCGGTTGTAATAACAACATGAGATTTTGCAATGTAAGGAGTTAAGAGTTCGCGCTGCTTAGCTGCACGATCCTCTGTCATCTCACGGGCATAACCACCAGTGCCTTCAAGTGATTCAAGTTCGAGTTCAATGAAAGTTGCACCCATTGATCGAACTTCATCGGCTGAAGCTGGTCGAACATCGTAAGCAGAAACAACTGCACCAAGTCGACGAGCCGTTGCAATTGCTTGCAAACCTGCAACACCGGCGCCAAGTACAAGTACTTGTGCTGGTGTGACAGTTCCGGCCGCAGTCATAAGCATTGGGAAAAATCGAGGTGATAGTTCTGCACCAACAAGTACTGCGCGATAACCAGCACACAATGCTTGTGAAGTAAGTGCATCCATTGACTGTGCACGTGAAATACGTGGAACAAGTTCAAGTGAAAATGCTGTAACACCTGCAGCCGCAGCGGCATCGATTGAATCAACTGCAGTTACAGGGGAGAGAAATGAAACGGTGATTGCACCCTTCTTTAACTTAGCCATCTGGGCTGGTGTTAAAGGTTGGACCGATAGAACTGCATCAGCTGTGCTGAGTACTTCGCTATCGGAAATCGTTGCACCAGCTGCTTTGTATTCTGCATCTGTTGCTTGCGATTGGACTCCGGCACCAGATTCGATAACAACATCAAATCCAAGTCGAGTTAGTTTGTTAATGACATCGGGAACAAGCGCCACGCGCTTCTCACCATCTTTAATTTCTTTCGGGACGACTACACGCATGAGCCAAATGCTAGTGCTTTGCGCCTTTCAAGTCACCCTTCGTAAGGTGAAATAAGAGCGATTGAATCGTTGTACGACGATGATATGCCTCACGCCAAATTACTGAACGTGGGCCATCAATCACTGATGCTTCAACTTCTTCACCTCTGTGAGCAGGTAAACAGTGCATGAATATCGAATCCTTATTTGTTAACGAGATTAAATTCTCAGTGACTGCAAATGGTGAGAGTGCTAGCACTTTCTCTGCGCGATCACTTTCAGAATCTCCCATCGACATCCATACATCTGTATATAAGACAGATGCATCTTTTGATGCATCTTCTGGATCATGAGTTACTTCAACTTTTCCACCGCTTTGTGCCGCAATCTTTTTTGCAGTTGCAACAACTGCTGCATTCGGCGCCCACTTTCCCGATGGAGTTGCAGCAACAACGTGCGCACCCATGATTGCACCCATGATTAACCAGGCGTGTGACATGTTGTTGCCATCGCCCAAGTAAACAAATTTTCGTCCACTAATATCTTTTCCAAAGTTTTCGCGAATTGTTAACCAATCTGCAAGTAACTGAGTTGGGTGATCATCATCGGTAAGTGCATTAATAACAGGGATGCTGGCATTGGCTCCAAGTTCATCTACATCGGCCTGGGCATAAGTTCTGATGATCAAAGCGCTGCAGTAGCCGCTAATTATCTTTGCGGTATCGGCGATAGTTTCACCGCGGCCAAGTTGCAGTTCATCGCCACGGATAAAGATTGGTGTGCCACCAAGATGGGCAACGGCTGTTTCTGATGAAAGGCGGGTACGCGTAGATGGCTTTGTCATATAGATCGCCACACTCTTATTTGCTAGCGCGCTTTTGGAGCGAAATGGATCTTCTGCAAAGGCTGCAGATGTTTCGAGTAGTAACTCAACGTCATCGCGGCTGAGATCTTGAGTTCGCAGTAAGTCCTTCATTTATCAATTCTACTAGGTAGTTTTGCCATCACCAAAGGTATTCTTATCCACCTTATGGGACTCTTTGGAAAGCGCGGAATTGAGACGGATTCAGATACCGATCTCTTAACTAGACCCGACCTCCAAGAAGATGATGGTGGGCACGATCGTTTCGCTCACTATGTTAAGAAGGAGAAAATTACCGAGTCTGCAGTTACTGGAAAAGCGGTTCGAGCGTTGTGCGGCAAAAAGTGGATTCCTTCACGAGATCCAGAAAAGTATCCAGTCTGTCCAACATGTAAAGAGATTTACGCAGGGCTAAAACCTGAGCCTGAAGATAAGTAACCATGAAGCGAAGTTCTTACCTCGCACTTGTATGTGTCTTATTAACTTCAATTGTCACTAATGCATCGGCGTTAGATAACCAGCCGCGCAAGTTAGTAAGCGGTTGGATTCCTTACTACTCAGTCAAAACCGTTATGCCATTTATTAAGAAGTTGCCAACGCTTCCAACTCCGGCACCTGGCGCACCAGTTACTTGCAACGACAATGAATATTCTCCAATCGATATCGCAGCTCTAAACACCTCATATCTGTTCACTAATAAAGATTTAATGAATGAAGTTATGCCATTTTGGTACACGCTTAAGAGCCCAACGTTAATTCGCGATGACTACTCAACAGCAAATCCTTCATGGCCTATCGCTGACACTTTGTGCCTAATGAGGAAAAGTGGGTTGAAGTTAATACCTACTATTACTGATGGCACAGATAAATTGGTTCTTTCTGGCTACTTAGCTAAAGCAGATGTACGAGCAACGATCGTGAAATCAATAGTGGATCTAGTAAATAAGTATTCTTTTGATGGAATTGATTTAGATTTTGAAGGCTTTGCTTTCGTTGATGGAAATACAACATGGAGTAAGACCGCGCCGAACTGGGTGCTTTTCGTAACAGAGTTGAGCGCGGCTCTTCATGCACAACAGAAGCTACTCTCTGTTTCAGCGCCTTACTCGTATGACCCAACTGAAAAACAAAAAGGCTACTACGTTTATGCATGGGCAGCGATTGCATCTAGTATCGATCGATTAAGAATCATGACCTATGACTACTCAGTTGCCAAGCCCGGCCCCATCGGACCAATCTCCTGGGTTGAAAAAACTTTAAAATATGCAGTGTCGATTATGCCTGCGTCAAAAGTATTTATTGGTTTTCCCGGTTACGGTCGAGATTGGATTACATCGGTTACAGGAACTTGTCCGGTGTCCGCACCTCCTGGTTTGAAAGCTGGAGCAAAAGCTGCAACTTTTAAAATGAATTATGCAAACACTAAAGCTGCCATCGATAAAGCAACACCAGTATTTGATGAGAAAAGTAGTGAAGCAACTTATTCGTATACTCAAAGCTTTAATGGCTTAACTACCAAAGGTGCTGCAACTTCGTGCACAGTGGCGCGAACCGTTTGGTATCAAAATGATAGAAGTTACCTCGAGCGTATGAATCTTGTTGCAAAGTATCGTTTGGGCGGTTCGGCGCTATGGACTATTGGAATGGAAGACCCTGCAGCAACTACGGCGATGCGCAATGTTGCTTCAGCCGTAGCTCCTGACACAGTAATAAGTTCGCTCACAATTGGCGATGTGACAAATCAAAGCATTTACTACGGAGGAATCTTCACCATCAATGGCTTAGTTACTCTAAAAGATAAGTTACCTATTTCTGGTATTCCTGTCACTTTACAGATGAAGCGTGAATCTGAAAACACATGGTCGAGTATTGCTGAGTTAATTTCTGGCACGGATGGAACTATCTCTACCCCAGTTACGATTTCAGGTACTGCCTCATTTAGATTAACCACGCAAGGCAGTTGGGAACGCGCAGAATCAATCAGTGCGCCAGAGAAAGTTACATTGCTTTCGCGTATTGTTCTTGATCGTCCAACCAGTGTTAAGCGCGGCCAAGCCTTGGTAGTCAAGGGAACCTTGCTTCCTGTTGTTGCCGGCCAAAACGTTACAGTTCAGAGGTATTTGCTTGGGAAATGGCAGAATCTAGGAAGTGCAACTACAACCGGGGCAGATGGTGGTTTCACCTATAGTTATATTGAGAACAAGAAGGGTGTATTGAAATTGCGCGTTCAAATTACAAATAGCAGCGAACAAATCCTTTCAACACAATTCTTTGTGGTGGTGAGATAAATATGGTCAAGTTAGATGACAAAGTCGAAACAAAGATTGATGAGGCGATTAAAGAGATTTTTAGCGCCGACAAACCATGGGTCACAATAGTTTGGGATGACCCTGTTAATTTGATGACCTACGTAACCTACGTTTTGATGGAGCTCTTCGGATATACAAAAGAAAAAGCTCATGAGTTGATGATGAAAGTTCATACAGAAGGAAAGGCCGTTGTTTCAACTGGCAGCCGCGAAGAGATGGAACATGATGTGGCCAGGCTTCACGAATATGGTCTGTGGGCTACATTGCAACGAGGTGACCAGGCGCTATGAGCACACAAGATTCAGATGATCAGCATGGTTTTCATCGCCATGGAGATAATGCCTATATTGCTCAGTTCTCGGATTCCGAGCGGGAAGTTCTAGTTAATTTAGTCGAGCAGATTATTGAATTACTTAGCGAACGTAGCGATAACCATGTTGAAGATCCATTGGCTGCAATGGTTGGCATAACTACCCATGACAGTCCACCCGAAGATGAAGTCTTACTGCGCTTACTTCCCAATGCATATGCAGATCAAGTCGATGCATCTGAGTTTCGTCGCTATACCGAATCAACGTTGCGACAAAAAAAGCATGCTCATTCGATGTCAATGCGGATGTCCTTGCAAATGGCAGTGGATGGAATCATCGAAGTAGATCATGGAGGTGCTAATGATTGGCTAGGTGCAATGAATGACATTCGCTTAGCGTTAGGCGTTCGCTTGAATGTCGAAAGTAATTGCCACGAAGAGTTAGAACTCTTGGTACCAGATGATCCGATGCGCGGCGTTTATGCCGTTTACAGTTGGTTGGGCTGGCTTCAAGAGTCATTAATTCTGGCGCTCATGGATGATGCTATTTAGTTTTCACCTCATGCTCACGGTAGTCTTGCGCTGTGAGTGATGCCCCAATTGGAATCTTTGATTCAGGAGTAGGTGGGCTGACCGTAGCCAGAGCAATTCTTGATCAACTTCCAAATGAATCCACCATTTATATTGGAGACACGGCGCGTGGTCCTTATGGACCGCGTCCATTAGCCGAAGTCCGCGAATTCGCATTAGAAACTTTGGATTTTCTTGTCGACCAAGGTGTTAAAGCCCTAGTCATTGCATGCAATACGGCAAGCGCTGCAATGCTGCGTGATGCGCGCGAACGTTATTCGGTGCCAGTAATTGAAGTTATTCAACCAGCAGTCCGCCGCGCAGTTGCTGCTACACGCAGCGGGCATATCGGAGTAATTGGAACTCGTGCAACTGTTGATTCAAAAGCTTATCTCGATGCATTTGCAGCCGCGCCCGCTTTGGAGATTACCTCAATAGCTTGCCCACTTTTTGTTGAATTTGTTGAACGTGGTGAAACATCTGGCGCTGAAATTACCAAGATCGCACGTGAATATTTAGCCCCAGTAATGCAGGCCAACATTGATACTTTGGTTTTAGGTTGCACGCACTATCCATTATTAACTGGAGTGATTTCCTATGTTATGGGTGAAGGTGTCACCTTAGTTTCTAGCGCTGAAGAAACTGCAAAAGATTTATACCGAACTCTGATTGAAAATAATTTATTGCGTGATACGCAAAGTGGTCCACCCACACACAAATTCTTAGCAACGGGCGATGCACAAGCTTTTGAAAGCCTAGCTCGACGTTTCCTAGGACCAGAAGTAACACGGGTAGAACACCAAGATCTCTAGACCTCACAATAAATTAGGAGCACCAGATGGCACGCAATGATGGACGACAAGTTAATGACCTGCGCGAAATTAAATTCACTCGCGGATGGCTAGACCATGCCGAAGGATCAGTCCTTGTTGAATTTGGTAAGACTCGTGTCCTTTGTGTTGCATCTTTTTCACCTGGTGTTCCTCGTTGGTTGAAAGATTCAGGCAATGGGTGGGTTACATCTGAGTATTCAATGTTGCCACGGGCAACTCACACACGCTCGGATCGCGAAAGCGTTAAAGGTAAATTAGGTGGCCGTACACAAGAGATTTCTCGTTTAGTTGGCCGTTCACTCCGTGCAGTTGTTAACATGAAGGAACTTGGCGAAAACACCATAGTTATTGATTGTGATGTTTTACAGGCTGATGGCGGAACTCGCACGGCAGCCATTACTGGGGCATATGTTGCACTTGCCGACGCAATTACTTGGGCAAAAGCCCAGGGTCATATCAAGCAAAACGCTAATCCACTCAGTGATTCAGTTGCAGCCGTTAGTGTTGGAATCATCGATGGAGTTGCGATGCTAGATCTTTGTTATGAAGAAGATGTGCGGGCCGATACGGATATGAATGTGGTTGTAGCTGGTGATGGCCGCTTCATCGAAGTTCAAGGAACAGCCGAAGGTCAGCCTTTCGATCGGGCATTGCTTAATCAGCTTCTAGATTTGGCTGTCGATGGGTGTGGCGTGTTGAGCGCTCTGCAAAAAGAAGCTCTCGATAAATAGTGTCGCACACGCTCGTACTGGCCACCCGAAACAAGGGCAAAATAGGTGAGTTTCGTCGGATTTTGGATGCAATAGCACCAGGAGAAATCAATTTAATTGGCGTAGACGAGTTTGCTGATTTGGTCGATGTTGAAGAAACAGGGAAGAGCTTTGAAGAGAATGCTTTGATTAAAGCTCGATATACGGCAGCTGCAACGGGTCTACCAGCGATTTCTGATGACTCAGGGCTATGTGTAGATTTTCTCAACGGTGATCCAGGGATTTACTCCGCACGCTGGGCTGGAGAACATGGAAATGACCAGGCAAATTTAGAGAAGCTGCTTGCGCAGATGAAAGATGTCGCCGATGAAAATCGCACCGCACATTTCACCTGCGTTGCCGCTTTAGCGCTGCCCGACGGTCGAATTCATGTTGAGGAGGGGTTCTTTCCGGGGCACATCTTGCATACTCCAATTGGAGAAAATGGCTTTGGTTATGATCCAATCTTTGCACCTGACGGGCTTAGTATTTCAAGTGCGCAAATGAGCGCTGAAGCAAAGGATGCAATTAGTCACCGAGGCAAAGCACTTCGTTCCATTGCACCGCATGTCATCCAAATCTTGAGGAGCCTGGGGTAACCTTGTCCTATCGACGCACGATATTGACGTGCGCACCGCTATCCAAGGAGTTCACGTGGCCGTAAAGAAGAAGAGCGCAGTGAAGAAAGTTGCCAAGAAGGCACCTGCAAAAAAAGCTGTAGCAAAAAAATCAGCAGTAAAGAAGTCTGCCTCTAAGAAGAAAGTAACCGCTAAGCGCGCAGTGAAGAAGAGCGCAGTAAAAAAGGTTGCAAAGAAAGCTCCTGCTAAGAAGGCAGCAACTAAGAAGGTTGCAAAGAAAGCCCCCGCTAAGCGCGTAGTGAAGAAAAGCGCCAAGGAAGCCACCTCCGTAAGATTTTCAGTTCCACCAGTTCCTGTAACTTCATCGCGTTCAGAAGTGACGGCACCATTTGTCGCTAAGCCTGCGCCAGCAGTGGCTAAACCATCTGCAAAGCCTAAGCAGTCAACATCAGGACGCGTTGTATTTGCAGTAGTTATTGCAATCGTTGTGCTTGCAGCTATTGCTTGGTCAAAGTCAGGCTCTGACGGAGATGATGTAGCAGCACCTGCTCCATCAATTTCACAATCTGCAGAACCTACTGAAACAGCAACAGCAGAACCTACTGAAACAGCAACAGCAGAACCTACTGAAACAGCAACAGCAGGTGCCGTTGAATCTCCTTCAAAATTTGTTGCACTAAAGAGCGCCGATGGATTAAAACTTCGTTGGCTTGCTCCAGCAGCAACTGAAGGATTAACTGGATATAACGTTGAAATACGGGCTAATGGAATCGGCGACTGGACAACAATTGCAACACTTCCAGCCGATCAACTAAATCAATCTGTTACAAAAAATGGTGATGCTGGTTGGACTCAGTTCCGAGTTACATCTGTATATTCAGATGGACAAACTGCATCTGCAACTGTCTTTGGAATTCCAGGAGAGTTCAAATAAAAACTTTGTAGTAAAAAAACCCTTGCCCGATGGCAAGGGTTTTTTTATTTTACGAAATTGATTTTGAAAATCTAGAGTACAGCTGTGATGGCATTAACGTATGCACGAACTCCCGCCGGGACTAAGTGCACTCCATCAGGTGCGAAGTATTCTGGATGTCCAACCGATAGGGATGCCCAATCAATCACCGTTGCTCTATATGTTGCGGCATATTTTGCGATAAGTGAATTATTGTCATCACGCCACTCACGCGGAACCGCCGTGTTTACCACGACAATCTTTGGTTGATCTTTAAGCTCTTCAAATATCGCGATAACTTCTTCACTAGTCAATCTATTATTGTTTCCAAGGTTAAAAATAACTGTCGAATCTTTAACTTCATCTCTATCTTGTCTCATTACGTCTAAGAGCTCCTGGGCTTGGCGCCCAACACGTGCATTGGTGAGGGCGATATGACTATGTGTTTCAAGTTCATAGTGAATTCCTAGGATGACAGAATCACCAGTTACCCATAAACCGGGGGTTTTCGCCGACGAGATTTCAGTTGGCTTCGGTTTTTGTTCAAGTTGTAATTTAATTGCAGCCATTTGCTTATCACTTTTTGAAATAGCGTTGGCACTTATTAATGATGTGCCTATAAGCACGAGAATGATTGAAGCAGCAACTGCACTCTTTTGTTGGCGCTGCACCGTTTTCGTACGATATTTCATCCCCTTGAACCAATATTGAACAAGGCCGCTGCGAATTGGAAGTTCAACTAGGCGAATTGAAATATCTGCTAAGGCAAAGACAACCAAGATGCGTAGTGCATACAGCGCCCATGTCGGACCTTCAAGATCAACGGTTGGGCGGGTAACTTGGAATACAACCCAATGCCAGAGATAAATTGCATAGGATCGCTCGCCAATCCATACAGCAATCTTGCTACTAAGAATCGGCGCAAAGCGTGAAGCCGGGTGCACGATGCTGGTGAGAATTGCACACCCGAATAATCCAGCCAATGGGAAAGCCAATTTATAGAGAGTTGGGTCATTTTCATTTACAAAGAGGAATGTCCCAACTAATCCAACAAAACCGAAAACACCTATTCCATCAATAAAATCCTGCGCGCGCTTATCTACTTTTTCATGCAGGTTTTGTGGGATCCAACTCACTGCAAGGGCAGCACCTAGAAATAGGCCAATACTGTGAGTGTCAGTGCCAAAGTAAACGTGACTCACTTGTGATGCATTTGCAGCATCCACGGTGAGGGATACTACAAATAGAGTTATTCCAGAGATTGCAGCAATGACTAGCGCGGCCCCAGGAATCTTGTTTTTTCCGAACTGCTTGAGAACTAATAAGAGAATTAACGGCCAAACAAGATAGAACTGAGCTTCAACACCCAGCGACCATGTGTGTTGCAATAATGGTGGGCGGGCGATTGAGTCAAAGTAATCGGTATGGCGAAAAACCAACCACCAATTCATTGCACCAAAGAGAGCAAAGGGGCTATCGGTGACAAAGCGGCGCATGGTTTCGGGCGCCCATATGCCAACATAGAGAATCGTCACAAGAATCATAAATAGAAGTGGCGGAAATAATCTACGGATTCGCGCGAAATAAAATGCTCGTAAATCTAGACCACCACTTCGCTGGATCGAATCAAGAAGTAAACGGGTTATTACGTATCCAGAGATTACAAAGAAAAGGTCAACGCCAAGAAATCCACCTGGTATCCAAGAAAATCCTAAGTGATAGAGCATCACAGCAATTACAGCTACTGCACGCAACCCATCGATGGCAGGGATATAGCGGATGCTGCGGTCCATGGTCATTGCAAATTACTTATGTGGAGCAGATTTCTTTACTGCTGCTTTCTTTGTACTTTTCTTTGGTGCCGCTAGCGCTGGCTTTGTGCGTTCACTAGCAACGCGGATAGGCCCAGGGTTAATAACTGTGTCATCGGCATTTAGGTTTTCGATGACCCTGCGTTGCAAATCAGCAAGATGTGTAAAGGCAGATTCAAGGCGAGTACGCGATTGATGTATTGCAGCCTCTGCAGCATCTAACGACTGAGTTTGAATCTTGTAGAGGCGTTCGGCTTCACTAATTACTCCAGTAAGCCATTGGCGGTAGTTTGTAACTTCACCGTGTGCATCACTTACGATCCGCTCTCCTTCACGGCGTGCAGCGGTAGTTAATGTTGAGGCTTCACGTTTCTTGCTCTCAATTAGAGCTTCAGCTGAAGCTTCTGCTTCAGCGATTTTTTCATCAGCCTCGGCTTCAGCAGTTTGGAGATATTTACGTCCCCGTGACTCAGCGCTACTAAGAATTGAACGTGCCTTGGTATCGGCGGCATCAAGTTCTTCTTTACTAGTGCGATTAGTTTCAGCGATTAGACGGGCAGCAATTGAATGGGCCTTGCTCTCGCGAGCTTGGGCAGATTTAATCATCGACATTGCAGTTTCAGTTGCAAGAATTTCAAACTCTTCTTTACTTAACCCAGTGATGTCACGGCGAGATCTTAAATCTGCGAGCTGAGCCTCAAGTTCGCGTATGCGATCAACTGAAGAAGCTGCCTCAGTTTCATCACCTTTGAATCCGACCCAATTAAGGAAGGAGTTTTTCTCAGCCATCGTGGTACCTCGCAACTTGTTGGGATGCCTTAGATTAGAGCAAGGCCTTACTTACTGTAAATCGCCACTGAGATTGCGATGTACTGGGATATCCAGGCTGCAAGTACGAATATATGAAAAAGCTCATGAAAGCCAAAGTATTTGGCATCGCGGCCCGGACGCTTGAGGGCATAGAAGATGGCACCGATTGAGTAGAAGAGACCACCGATGAGAATCGGTAGCAATACCCATAAACCACCCGCACGGTACAAAGCCGGTGTGTAAACAATTGCCACCCAACCCAACAGTAAATAATTTGCAACGTATAGCCAGCGTGGAGCGTTGAGCCAAAACACTCGTAGACCTACGCCAATCGCTGCGCCGATCCAAACTACGAGTAACAAAATATTTCTACTGCGACCCTCTAACAATGCAACTGCAAATGGAGTGTACGAACCTGCAATCAATAAATTTATATTTGCATGGTCCCAACGTCGCCAAATCTTCTTTTTTGCAGGCACCCAAGGAACGCGGTGATAAATCGCCGAAACACTAAATAACATAATTGCAGTTATTGAATAAACTGCGACTGCAAATTTTAGAGATTCTTTGCTCAGGATAAAGAGCACTAAAGAGGCGATGATGACTGCTGGGGTTGCACCTAGATGAAACCAGCCGCGAAGTTTGGGTGGGACTACAGGACGCTGCGTCATGAAGTGAGGGTACTAGGTGTTACTAGCCCTTGTATCGACAAATAGATGGCGCGCTGATAAGAATCTCCCATGACATTTAGATCTCCTATATTCGAACTCAGCCATACCTTTATCGATGATTCGGCCGCGCTTAGCCCCATGGACTGCACATACCTTGGAAACGGACTGAACCAAGACAAGCTCGATGATTTCTCAATTGCAGGGGCCGAGAAATCTGCGGCCTTAACTCGAGAAACTTTGAAAAAACTCTTGGCAATGAAACCAATCGATGAGATAGATCGAATTGCACAAACTGTTATGCAGGAGCGTTTGGAGTCTTCACTTGCCTTGCACGATAGCCAAGAGTCATTTGTCTTATGGAATGTTCTGACATCCCCGCCTTCAAATGTCCGCTCAATCTTTGAGTTGATGCCAAAAGAGAGCGCAAAAGATTTCGAGAATATCGCAAAGCGTTTAGCTGCCGTAGATGCCGCATATAAATCATGGACCGGGGCAATCATGGAGATTGCTAAGAGCGGGAAAACGACTGCGCAGCGCCAAGTTCGTGGAGTAATCGAACAGCTGGAGAGTTATGCAAATGGTGGCTTTAGTGCAATGTGCACGAACTTTGATGCCGAAGGCAAATATCCTGCAATGCATGAAAGTGCGTTGCTAGCGCAAAAGGCTGCAGCTGAAACTGCCGAGTTTCTAAAGAGCCAGTACCTTCCGATTGCGACCCCTAACGATGCAGTTGGTGCAGATCGCTATGCAGTCTGGGCACGCTATTTCACAGGTGCAAAACTTGATTTACGGGCAACATATGAGTGGGGCATGGCAGATTTAAAGGCAATTAACGAGCGTATGTGGGAAATTGCCGAAGAGATTAAGCCAGGTGCCAAGACACTTCGTGAAGTCGCAGATTATCTAGATCACGATCCAAAGTATGTAATCAAGGGTAAAGAAAACGTCGTTAAGTATCTGCAAGATTTCACTGATGCAGCGATTAAACGCATGGATGGCGAATACTTTGAGATAGATGATCGCATCAAGATCTGTGAAGCGCGCCTTGCTCCTGAAGGAAGTGCATCAGCGCCGTATTACAACCCACCATCAGAGGATCTATCTCGCCCCGGAACAACTTGGATTCCAATGTTGGGTAAAGATGAAGTAAGTAGTTGGCACTTAGTTTCTACCTGGTATCACGAAGCAGTGCCAGGGCATCACTTGCAATGCGCAACCGTTGCTATTGAAAAAGATCGCTTGTCCCGCTTTCAAATTAACGCGGCTTGGATAAGTGGCTACGGCGAAGGCTGGGCGTTGTATGCCGAGCGATTTATGAATGAGCTCGGTGCATTTGATGAACCAGGAATTGAAATGGGATATTTATCTGCTCAAGCTTTGCGTGCGGCTCGAATTGTTGTTGATATTGGGATGCACCTTGGATACACCGATTTTGATGGCAACGTGTGGAACGCGCAATCATCACGCAAAATTTTGAATGAGCAAGCACTTCTTGATGAAGATCATTCACGCAGTGAAACCGATCGTTACTTAGGTTGGCCAGGCCAGGCAATCTCATACAAAGTCGGAGAACGTGTTTGGATGAAGGCACGTGAAGATGCCAAGGCACGTTTGGGTTCTGCTTTCTCCCTTAAGAAATTCCACACATATGCGCTCAAAATCGGACCGATGGGTCTTGACCCATTTGCACTGGAGTTAGCCAGCTGGGATGGTCAGTAGCTCCTAATTACGGCCTACTTTCGTAAGAAATCTTGAGGTAGTTGAGAGTTTCTTGGGATTTCACCCTGCATTTTTCTGTGGCTGGGTTCACAATTATGCCTGCCCAAGGTCAATGGAGCTCCTCGAGGTCTCCACTGTCGTAGGGCTCTAGATGCCATTAGGCATTTAGAAACTTAAACCTCACGGAGGCATAGCTACATGCTAAAACTAGATAGCAATCAATGGAACCTGGTCTATAACGTATTTTCACTTGGCCTAGTTTCTATGCTCGCATGCACTATCTACACGCTAGTTTCACAACAGCGTGTATTAGCAAAATATCGCAATGCACTTGTGATGTCATCAATGGTTACATTCATTGCTGGTTATCACTACATGCGAATCTTCAACTCATTTAATGAATCATCAGCAGATATGACAGTAAACGTGTCAGGTGCGCAGGGTTCATTTAACGAGGCATATCGTTACGTTGACTGGCTACTTACAGTTCCACTACTTCTAGTAGAAGTAATTGCTGTACTTGCGCTAGCCAAGGAAGTTTCACGTTCCCTCATCATGCGTTTGGTCCCAGCCTCAGCTGCGATGATCGCACTTGGTTATCCTGGTGAAATCTCTGCCGATAAGAACACTGCAATTCTCTTTGGTGTTCTCTCTACAATTCCATTCCTCTACATCCTTTACGTGCTATTCGTAGAGCTTGGTAAATCACTTGATCGTCAGCCAGAAGGTGTTGCAGCAACCATTGGTCGTCTGCGACTTCTTTTGATTGCTACATGGGGTGTTTATCCAATCTCATACATCCTTGGCATGAATCCAGCAACAGATATGGATGTTGCAGCCCAGCAATTCGTTGGCGTTCAAGTTGGTTACACAATCGCTGACATCTTGGCTAAGTGCGTATTCGGTCTAACTATTTTGAAGATCGCACGCATGAAGTCAATTGCTGAAGGCATGAAGGAAGATCACTAATAAATAACTAGTTAAGTAGGGGGTGCCGTTAATTTGGTACCCCCTACTTATTATTAAGGGGTGGGATCTATGAAAAGTAACTTAATGAATAACTACCGCATGGGCGGATACTTACTAATCGCCTTAGGTTTAATAAATCTTCGATACCAAAGTGGTCAAAATTCAGTACTCCAGCACAGCCTGACAATCATTGTCCCTGGTGTGCTCGTACTAGCCAGCACATGGGTACCAGTTGCCGCAAAGAAGTTGGAATCAAAAGCGATTCAATGGCTTTCACTCGTTATTGGTGGGCTGTTAATTGCTTATGCCGTAATTAATTAGCAAGGTACTTGCAAAAGCTTTGCATCTGGAGCAGAGTAATTCTCATGAGCGAAACTAATGAGTGGTCCTTTGAAACAATCCAAATTCACGCAGGTCAGAGTCCAGATTCAGATACGGGATCACGCTCCCTGCCGATCTACCAAACAACTGCCTATCAATTTCGAGATACGCAGCATGCTGCCAACCTCTTTGGAATTGCTGAAGCTGGAAATGTTTACACTCGTATCAACAACCCAACGCAGGATGCTGTCGAAAAAAGAATCGCAGCCCTTGAAGGTGGAGTCGCCTCATTATTAGTTGCTTCAGGAATGGCGGCTACAACTCTTGCAATAATGAACGTTGCCCAGGCCGGGGATCACGTTGTATCAAGCTCAAATGTCTACGGCGGAACTTTTAATCTATTTAATTACACCCTTCCCAAATATGGAATTGAAGTTACATTTGTAAACGACATTGGGAATATGGATGCATGGCGGGCAGCCGTTAAGCCAAATACGAAAGCTTTTTTCGGCGAAGGTATCTCGAATCCACTGGGCTCTGTATTAGATCTTGAATCGATTGCCAAAGTTGCTCACGAATCTGGCGTGCCATTTATTGTGGATAACACAATTGCGACTCCTTATGTAACTCGCCCATTTGATTACGGCGTAGACATAGTCACTCACTCTGCAACAAAGTTCATGTCTGGCCATGGAAATGCAATGGTTGGCGCAATAGTGGACTCAGGAAAATTTGATTTTGCAAAGAACCCAGAGAAGTTCCCTGGTTTTAATCAACCAGATCCAAGTTACAACAACTTGGTTTATGCAAAAACGCTAGGTGTTGGTGGAGATTTCGGTGCAAACCTTGCCTATATCTTCAAAGCTAGATTGCAATTGCTGCGAGATTTTGGATCATCGGTCTCGCCATTTAATGCCTGGCTTTTAGCGCAAGGTTTAGAGACTTTAAACCTACGTATGGATCGCCACTTACTTAATGCGCAGGCGTTGGCCGAGTGGCTTGAAAAACAACCTGAAGTCGCTCACGTAAGTTATGCGGGCTTGCCATCATCACCTTGGTATGCAACTGCAAAGAAATATGCACCTAAGGGTGCGGGTGCAGTCTTTGCATTTGAATTAAGGGGCGGTGCGACAGCAGGACGTAAATTTGTTGAAGGGTTAAAACTATTTAGCCATGTTGCCAATATCGGTGATGTTCGTTCATTAGTTATTCACCCAGCTTCGACAACACATTCACAGCTAAGCCCCGAAGAACAGATTAAAGCGGGAATCACTCCAGGAATGGTTCGCTTGAGTATTGGCCTTGAAAATATTGAAGATATTAAGAACGACATAAAGTTAGGTTTTGCTGCAGCAGCAACGGCTTAATATTCCTTGATTAAGGCTGGTCTATTTTCTAAAAGATAGATCAGCTTTTTTCATTTCGGTAACTAATACTCTGATTGCATTTGGCCCCATGCC
>CAITQC010000041.1 GCA_903894425.1 uncultured Actinomycetes bacterium | reverse complement strand
CATCCCATACTTTGGAATCGCCCGTGGGTTTTTAACTGGCAAGTATCGTCCAGGAATCTCAGTTGAATCTGTTCGCGCAGGTGGTGTTGGTGATTACACCAACGACAAAGGCTTCGCTGTTATTGCAGCTCTTGATGAAATTTCTAAAGCACATAGTTCTTCTTTGGCAGCTATTGCACTTGCCTGGCTGCGTGCAAATCCAACTGTCAGCGCGCCAATTGCATCTGCACGCACTGTGAATCAGCTCGAAGAAATCATTGAGATTGTTGAATTAACGAATGCAGAGGTAGAAACACTTAACTCTTTAACCGTGCTGCCATAGTTTCTGCAACCTTGAGCCACGCTGAAACTTCGGCATCTGTAAAAGCTATTTCCCCTGCCTTAATGACATAAAGACCCGTAAGGAGTGCGCCATTAAATTGGTAAAAACCCAGCAATTGTTGGGCTTTTTCGCCCGTATTGATCTGAGCACGGACCAAGCTCCGCTGGCTATCGGTGGCTAATCCCAGAGGCAGGTTTTTTAATGCACTTAATGAATATGGAATAAAAGTTCCTGCTGTATCGGTGAAACCTTTTTCTTTCGTACATTTTGCTAGCGCGCTTTGTAGCTCCTTCTGCGCCAGCTCTGCAGCGGCAGTTGATGAGTAACGAACTACTTCTGTTGAAAGAAATGAGTAGGGCGATGATTTCTTTAGCGCTATCGTCTGGCGCCGTTCGGCACGATCTTTCTCGGAAAGATATGTACCACCGCACAAATCAAGAGATGGATCCAGCAGTGTGGTTCCATTGTTCATCGGTAAGACAATCCAATCTTGACTAAAATCATTAGCGTTAAAACCGTAACGTGAAAGTGCGCTTTGGATTGGATCTTCCAGTGATGAGTCTGAAACAGGTTCGATGCGATCTATCTGGGTTGGATTTGCAAATGACACAGAGTAATTTGCCGCACCGATCAGCACAAAATTGCTACCGGAAATGCGCATCACTTTCTTGGTAGGACCAATCTTGATAAGGGCACCCACACGTAGTTTTGCAACCTTTGAATCAGGGATGGTTGCAATCACTTTTGAGGCAACAGTGAGCGTTGATGCACCAGTGCCCACAAGTACTGAGACATCACCTTTAACTGTTAATGATGCTGAACATTTGCCTATGCATTTAAGGGCATTTGTGCCATATACAGTTTCGGCAGCAACCCATTTACCAATTCGAGATGATTTTTCGGCGCCTGTAAATGTTGCAGTTGCAGCAAAATCTCCTGCGACTCCATTTCCTACACAATCAAAAACATTGGCTGTGGAGTTAATCTCTTGCCCATTTGTTATGGTGATTTTCGGTGCTGATTTATTGACGCTGCTTTGCGTCACAAAGCCATATTGATTAATAATCTGTGTTGAACATAAACCGCTGCCCTTATCGGCTGCCCCAACCCATGTAAGTGATAACTCCCGAGAGTTGGCCGCGGTTAATGAAAAATCATTGCTCAGATTTGGGTGGCCTCGATCTATGGTGGCATTTACCGGATCCGACCAGAGGCTTTTGTTTCCTGCCTGATCGATTGATCTAAGGGCAAGAGCGTAGGAACCCTCTGGCAAATCCCGCACTAGAACGGTTATAGGGGCTGTAAATGGGCTCAAATACGTGGGAACCCACCCTGTCACCGTAGAGCCAGCCAAATCGCTGACTAGGCCATCAACTGAGATTTGAAAGCCCGTAACTGCACTTTCGGCATCCTCAAAACCGTTCTTGATGATGCCAAAGGCTGGGTATTTCCACTCTTTGGGATCAAGCAATATTGGAGTTGGCGGTGGAGTTATATCTGCCTTTCTGGTGATCGTCACAACTGCATCTTTATCAGATGTGGTTGCAGATATTGCAATATTTCCTGAATACGTTGCAGCGTTAGTTGAAGTCATAGATCCTGAAGATCTAGATAAAACATATTTATAGCTATCAAGATTGAGCATCCATACATCGGTACCTATCTCTTGAGAAAAATCCTCGGCGGTGGCATCTTCTGGATTAGGAGAAACCACTGCAGTAATTGGCGGTGGGTCGAGTCGGAAAACAACAAGCCCAGCTTTGTAGGAGGTAGCAGGGTTTGCTCTGCGGTATTCGATCCAATAAGCAGAGTTGCCATCACGTATAAAAAT
>CAITQC010000040.1 GCA_903894425.1 uncultured Actinomycetes bacterium | reverse complement strand
GCCAGCGAAGTAATGAAAATTGAAGAAGTACTCATTGAAAAATTTAAAGATGAGGCTCTTGTAACCAAACCAGAAGAGCTCATGCAGCGCGGTGGAGCTTATTACTCTGATTCAGCTGCTGAATTAATGGCAGATATCCATAGCGATGTCGGCACTACGCATATCGTTAATACGCTCAATAATGGCGCGGTACCAGGCTTTCCAGATGATGCAGTCATGGAGATTCCAGCGATTATCACTTCCAAGGGTGCGCAATCCATTAAGACTGGTGAAATGCGTGGCGATATAGATTCATTGGTACGAAGTGTTAAAGATTTTGAACTACTAACAATAAACGCCGCTGTGACTGGAAGCCAAGACAGCGCGCTTCGTGCGTTGATCACAAATCCAATCGGTCCAGATATTTCAGATGCCCGCGAGCTGTGGAGCGATTTGAAGAAGGAAAATGCAGGAATGATTGGACTCTTTAATGAGTAAAGTCATTTTAGGCATCGATGGCGGTGGAACAAAAACTCATGCATGTTTAGTTGATCTTGAAGGAAATATCGTTGCAACTGCAGCAAATGGTGGAGCCAACTGGGAGCGCATTGGTGTGGCTGCTGTTCAAAAAAACTTAGATGAGATCATTGATGCAGTCTGTGCCAAAGCATCAGTTTCGCGTAGCGATATCGTTGATTCAACCTTTGCTTTAGCTGGCGTTGATTGGGAAGAAGATAAGAAACTATTGGCACCCGTTGTCAGCGCATTAGCTCTAGATGGCAAATGCCAGTTAATTAATGACTCCTTTGCGGCCCTTTTTGCCGGAATTCCTTCAGGAATCGGCTGTGTATCTATCGCCGGTACTGGCGGAAAATCAGCTGGCCGTAGTTCAACTGGCAGTGTGCAGACAATGGGTATGGAGCTTGGCGAAGGAGGCGGTGCAGGTCAGCTCGTAGACACTGCACTAGATCTAATCGCCAGAGCTCACCATGGGATACATGAAAAAACCGCGCTGTACGAAGAACTTCCTGCAGCCGTTGGTTTTGATGATCCAGTTGAATTTTTCACAGCAGTAGCTCGTGGGCGCATTAGCCTTGATGAAACCCTGGCTCCCCTAGTTTTTTCCTTGGCCGATAAAGGCGATACCGGTGCGATAGAAGTTGTAACAAAGGTTGCCAAGCAACATGCAATCGATATTCAGGGCGTCGTACAGCAGCTCAATTTTGAAGGCTCAACAATCGAACTAATCCG
This sequence comes from uncultured Actinomycetes bacterium, assembly GCA_903894425.1. Taxonomy (GTDB): domain Bacteria; phylum Actinomycetota; class Actinomycetes; order Nanopelagicales; family Nanopelagicaceae; genus Planktophila. The sequence continues at coordinate 6,538 of CAITQC010000040.1, read as the reverse complement.
TGCCGGTGGTCTGCATACTGCGGCCAATAAGGTTTTTGACGAGGTATTCGAAAAAACGATTAAAGCTACTTTTCCACATATGCATATGCGAGTACTTGATGTCTCCCCTGTCTTCGGCGCGGTAATGCACGCTGCGCACCGATACTTTGGATCGGTCTCACAAGATTTCATTACTAACCTAACTTCGGCGGCAAAGAAAGTTGAAATCTAATGAAGCTCGATCTTTGTAACCCATTGCAGCAAGAAATTGCCGATGCATTTTTTTCAACACACACGGTTATGGGTGAATTTGAAATCTCTGTTATTGCAGCACGGCCAACACAGTTAGAAGGCTTCACACTTAAGGCCTCACGCTCGGGTTCAACTATCTCGGCCACAATTGGCTTAGCTCTAGACCATAGTCTTCGCTATGCACTCAATCGCTTGGCCAGTTGGAGCGCTACATCCGAAAGCTCACTTGAAGTTGATGAAGGTCCTGACTTTGCTATTCGCGGAGTAGTTGAAGGTTTCTACGGCAAACCATGGACCCACGAGCAGCGTCTACGGGGATTGCAGAATTTCGGCGACTACAACATGAACACATTTTTCCTTGCACCTAAGGATATTCCTTGGCAGCGATTTAACTGGCGCGCACCATTTGATTCAGCGTTCCTAACAAATATCAAGGAGTTAATCGAACAAGGTCGCAAGAACGCCGTTGACGTAGTTGTCTGTGCATCTCCTGGCTTATCTGTTAAGTACTCAGATGAAAAAGATGTAGGAGCCGTTGTTAATCGTTATAAGCAGTTATTTGATTTAGGCGCACGTCATTTTGGATTGTTATGGGATGACATTGCGTGGGAGTTGTCTCATGAAGAAGATATTGCTGCATATGTTTCTACTGCAGCAGCTCATGCAGATTTCACAAATCGTGTTTGGTCAAAATTAGTTGTGCTAGATCCAACAGTTATGTTGACTATGTGCCCAATGCATTATTCTGGCCGCGGCAATGAGCCATACATCCAAGAGCTTGGACGTGATCTGCATCCACGTGTAAATATGATGTGGACGGGCCGTTCGATCATCTCTGAATATCTTGATATCTCGGATGCAGTGATCTTCGAACGCAACGCACTGCGTCAGGCTTTGTACTGGGACAATTTTCCAGTCAATGATGGTGGACTACAAAAGAATCTATACATCGGACCAGTACGTGGGCGCGAAGTTGGTTTGCAGAAATACTCAGCTGGCTTAGTTTCAAATCCAATGTTGCAATTTGAAATGTCTCAAATCCCCCTTTACACAATTGGTGATTACCTTTGGAATACAGCTGCATATAACCCCGATCAATCTTGGGAAAATGCCCTCGTGTATCTGATTGACAATGAAACTGACCGAAGCGCATTACGTGCTTTCTTGCGCACATCAATGGGTACTGCGGTGGGTGGAGACCCAGCTCCAGATCTACGTCAGGTATTTCGCAAAGGCGTAACACAGTGGCGGATAGGCAACCTTCAAGAAGCTGGTGAGATTTTTGTAGCGGCCGGCAATGAAATTGCTGAAAACCACAAATACCTTCTTAAAGGCGGATTTAGTAAGCCATTACTGATTGCTGAGACAGAAAAATGGTTAGAGAAATATGCAATTGGCGGTGAAGTATTAATCGGTTTAGGCAAGATTTTGCAGGGATGTGGTTTTGATACAAGTAAGGGATGCATCACTGGTACTGCCACAGATGTCCAGGCACTTGCAGATCTGCGCGAACGCTTAGAAGCTCATCGCAAGAATCTCTTTGGTGATCAGATTGAGGGACCAATCAACGAACTCATGGCAGAACTACAAAGTTAGAATGTTGGCCAATGTCAGCAGTTAATATCTTTATTGGTGATTCCGTCACAGACTGTGGGCGCGATATCGAACCTCCTTATGGTGATGGCTATGTCCGTGAAATCGCCCGTTCTGGCAAGCTAGCTGGCCAGATTATTAATGTTGGAACAAGTGGTCATCGCTTAATAGATCTTGAAAAGCGCTGGCAGGTAGATGTCTTAGACCATAAGCCAATACTTGTTTCGATAGCAATTGGAATCAATGACACGTGGCGCAGATACGACGATAACGACCCAACCAGCACGCAGGACTTTCGCGACCAGTATCACCGGGTATTAACACTTACCCGCCAGGCTTGCAATCCACAGTTTGTACTGTGTGAACCATTTTTGTTGTCGGTCCGAGAAGAAATGAATACTTGGCGCGAAGATTTAGATCCAAAGATTGATGTCGTTTATGCGATGGCTAAAGAGTTTGATGCGATCGTTGTTCCATTCGATAAGCATTTAAATCAATTAGCAACGACTTTTGCAATGGCAGATATTGCCGATGATGGAATTCATCCGAGCCCTTTTGGCCACGCTGAAATGGCGAAGTTATGGCTCAGTAATGTGGCTCTAGCGTAAATGAGCCTGTTCGTTAAGAGTACGTAAGGCTCGTAGGCCATCACTTGGCCAAGCAGAAATAGTTGTGATCGAACATGGTGAAACATCGATATGAAAAATAGATTCAGATGGAGCGCCGACAACTACCTTCGCTGCAGATTTAATTGTTCCGTTGTGCGTTACAACTGCTACGCGTTGACCTGGAAACTCGGCAACTATTTGTGCAAGGGCTGCGTCAACGCGTTGGGCAACGCTGTCATATGACTCACCCTCTGGCGGTGCAAATGATGTCGAACAAACCCATGAGTTGTAATCAGCTGGATAGCGCTCTTTAACTTCATCAATTGATAGGCCATCCCAAATTCCAAATGAACATTCAATCCAGGCAGATTCAAAGTTAATAGGTAGCCCAGTCGCACGTGAGATTGCTTCTGCCGTCTGAGTTGTGCGTTTTAATGGCGAAGCGATTAGTACTTCGGGATTTAGTTGGGCTATAGCTGCAGCGACTTTTTCAGCTTGGGCCAAACCAGTCTCGGTTAGCTCTGGATTGAGCGGACCATCGCCCGAAAACTTCTTCATCGGGGTTAATACCGTCTCACCATGGCGAATAAGGTAAATCGTTGTTGACTCTTCTGGATTGAGTAATCGCTCCGTTAAATAGTTCTGCCGCACTGAGATTATTTCTCCGCCGCCTGCCTGTTCATCCAGCGCTTTATTTGCCAGACGATCTGCATGCGAATTTTCATCGCGTGGAATCCAGGTATAACTGACAAGGGATGCCGTATGAGCCGAACGTGCATCCGAGGCTAGTTTGCGCATGTCGGCATGCTTTATCTGCCAGCGCCCTGACATCTGTTCGACAACTAATTTGCTGTCCATCTTCACATCAACGCTAGCTTCGGGATCAAGAGAATTGATTGCAGTTAAGCCCGCAATTAATCCGCAGTATTCAGCAACGTTATTAGTTGCTATTCCAATGAAGTCGTATAGCTCTGCAATGATTTTGCCATTTTCAGTAATTACAGATCCATAACCTGCTGGCCCTGGATTACCACGTGAACCGCCATCGGCAGTTAAAGAAAAATGACGAGCCATTACTTAAACTCCACGCACCAAGATGCAACGGCACTCTTCGCAGCGAACAACTTCATCTGATGCTAGTTCAGCGACCCGCTTTAATTCGACTGTGTTAATTGATAGGTGGCAGCCGGTGCATGCACCAGCAACTAACGCAGCAGCGCCAGTACCGTTATTTGATGCACGAATCTTTTCGTATAGCGCAATAAATTCTGGAGAAACTGCCGCCAAAGTTTCACTACGCTCTTTAGCGATTGCTTCCAGCTCACCATTAATGCGTGCGAGCGCGTTTTCCATTCGAATATTGAGTTCGTTAATCAATTCGCTGTGGCCAGCTTCTTGTGATTGAAGATCTGAAATGCGGGCTTTAATCTCGTCAACACGCATCATGATCTCTAGCTCTACTTCTTCAAGTTCTGATCGGCGTGCATTAAGTGTTCCAACTTCATGCTGCAGTTGTTCGAGCTCTTTAGGTGTAGCCGAACCACCTGATAAGCGGGCTTCATCACGGGTAATGCGAGTAACAATCTGTTCGACATCAGCCTCAGAACGCAAGAGTTCGCGCTTTACATCACTGAGTTCAGTTTCGGCAGCGACACGAAGATCACGTGCATTATGTGATTTGGTCGTAACTGAGGCTAGTTCGGCAATCTCTGGAAGTATTGAAGCGCTGTGATTAAGTGCAGTTGTTTTCTGGTCGAAAGCAGCCACATCTAGAATTTGTTGTTGATCACTTGGGCTGGCTTTCATATCTGCAATCAACCCCTTTTTTCACTGCTGGTGGGCGCTGAGGGTTTCGAACCCCCGACATTCTCGGTGTAAACGAGACGCTCTACCACTGAGCTAAGCACCCGTGTACTCGGTCTTCTGAGTACTCGTGAATCTTACTTCACCATCGTAAAAACGCTAAATCGCCCGCTTACAGCGCAGCGATTGCCGCCTTGTAATCCACGATATCGCGCGCATCGCCAAGGCCGTTCACAACCTGCCAACGAAGGATGCCCTCTTTGTCGATCACAAATGTTCCACGTGTGGCACATCCGCGTGATTCTTCAAATACACCATATGCCTTTGCAACTGCACCATGTGGCCAGAAATCTGCAAGAACTGGAAACTTATAGCCCTCTTGTTCTGCAAATGCCCGTTGTGCATACATTGGATCGCAAGAAATCGCTAGTAGTTGAACATTCTCATTTTGAAATGCTGCAAGATCATCACGCAAAGCGCAGAGTTCGCCGGTGCAGATTCCTGAAAATGCAAATGGATAGAAAAGGAGAACAACATTCTTTTCACCTTTAAATGATGCCAGTGAAACTTTCTCACCATGTTGATTTACTACTTCAAAATCAGGAGCGGCTTGGCCAATTGTCAGAGTCATAGCGCGAAATCTACCGTTTACCTGCTTTACGTGCCACCAGACGAGTTGCGCTCCAATCAGGTGCAATTGAAAGAGATGATGTCTGAGTTAATCCCGCAGTTGGCGCGGCATCTTGAATATCGCTGGGTTCAACATGTCCGGCGCGACCAACTTTTGGCGTTAAGACCCAGATAGGTCCAGTTTCACTCAAATATGTAAGTGCATCCATTAACTCATCTACAAGGTCGCCATCATCTTCTCGCCACCAAATAATTACGCCATCTACAACTTCCTGAGAATCACTGTCTAAGAATTGAGACTTAGTAATTGCAGATATCTGTTGACGTAGATTCTCGTCACAATCACTGGTACGGCCGACCTCCAGAATTAGGTCGCCCTCCTTGAAGCCCATTCTCGCTGGCACAGGCTAATTCCACACAATCCATCGCCCTTATACAAGGGGCATTTCGCTTTCATTTCGACTTACTGGTCAGTTCACGCAAGAATACTCACCATGAGCGAAAACTTTGAGGCGCCCGATCAGATCATTGACCAGTTGGTCGATACCGACCCTTCCGAGACCGCTGAATGGCAGGCATCTTTTGATGCAGCTTTAGCCAATGCTGGCCCGGTTCGCGCCCGCTACTTAATGCTCAGCCTTCTTAAGCGGGCACATGAGAAAAATATCGGCTTGTCAGCACTTCGCACCACCGATTACATCAACACTATTTCTCCAGAAAATGAACCAGCATTTCCAGGCGATGAAGATATCGAGCGCCGTATTCGCGCAATGAATCGCTGGAATGCAGCGATGTTGGTGCACCGTGCACAGCGTCCGGGCGTTGGCGTCGGAGGACATATTTCTACTTATGCCTCTTCTGCTTCCTTGTACGAAGTTGGCTTTAACCACTTTTTCCGCGGACAAGATCATCCAGGTGGTGGAGATCAAATCTTTTTCCAGGGTCATGCAAGTCCTGGAATGTATGCACGAGCATTTCTTGAAGGTCGCTTAACTGAACACCAACTCGATGGCTTCCGCCAAGAGCTCTCACATGAAGGTGGCGGATTATCTTCTTATCCTCATCCACGTTTAATGCCAGATTTTTGGCAGTTCCCAACTGTATCTATGGGTATTGGTCCAATCAACGCAATTTATCAAGCACGCTTTAACCGTTACTTACATAACCGCGGAATCAAAGATACAAGCGATCAACGTGTATGGGCTTTCCTCGGTGATGGAGAAGTTGATGAAGTCGATACATTGGGCGCAATTGGTTTAGCAACCCGTGAAAAATTAGATAACTTAACTTTTGTTGTTAACTGCAACTTGCAACGCCTTGATGGTCCTGTCCGTGGAAATGGAAAGATCATCCAAGAGCTCGAATCAATCTTTGGCGGCGCAGGATGGAATGTTATTAAGGTTGTGTGGAGCCGTGACTGGGATCCTCTATTAGCCCAAGACCGTGAAGGCGCACTTGTTAACTTGATGAATAAGACTCTCGACGGTGATTACCAGACTTTTAAAGCTGAATCCGGAGCTTATGTGCGTGAAAATTTCTTTGGTCGCGATCCACGCACAGCTGCGATGGTTGCAGAGTGGAGTGATGAAAAGATTTGGGCCGCATCGAGAAGGCCGACTGGTACGAGCGCTTTGCGTATATACAAGTTGACGAGTCGTATTTCGACATGCAGG
>CAITQC010000039.1 GCA_903894425.1 uncultured Actinomycetes bacterium | reverse complement strand
TTCATCACTTGATTTTAAAAATCCTTCAGCGTTACGTCGTTCGATATGACGCGGGTGCAATGGCACTAACTGGCGAGCGCAATCTAAGACATCGGCTACTGGGCCATCGGTGCGATCTCGCATTCTTACCGCGTTAGTAATGACGGCATCTATATCGTGATCACGGGCAAAAATTAATGACTTTGCCGCATGCGATGTAGAGCGTGGACCTTTACCGGCAACCAAGTGAGATACGCACTCAATAGCGCTATCGGCAAATAGCTCACGTGTTTGATTAAAGGCAGCAAAGGCGGCATCGATTCGATTATCGGTAATCAATGAACCTACTAATGAGTGCGGTCCATGTAGTGCATAGATATTTGTACTGTAATGACTAAAGCGCTGTAGGAATTCAAGAGTCAGAACTGGATTACGGTTATCACTTGTCATTGCAAGAGATGTCAGCAAGCGGCACAGCGAGCGCCATCCACCATCACTATGCGCCATTAGCGTTAAACGGTTGTTGCTTGTTCCCATATCAACTGCCAGATTGACTCCGATTATTGGTGCGATACCGAAATCAACGCAGCTTTGTGCAAAACGAATTGCACCAGCTAAGCCATCACGATCTGTTAACGCTAAGGCCGGCATCTCAAATTCGGCAGCGCGTTGTACTAAGTCGCCAGGCTGGGTTGTGCCGTACTTAAGTGAATAAGCGCTAGCAACGTTTAAGTGAATAAAGCTCATACGTTACGGATAATCCATTGACCGCTAAGTTCGTCGCGTTCGAGTTCAAATGTTGTGAGCGCCCCAATAGGAGCTGCTTCTACCCGCCACAGCGCACGGGCTTGATCATCGGGGCGATACTTGCCATCACTAATGCGATTCCACCACCCACCTGCTTCACACCATCTAGATAAAACTGCATGGATACGAAAACGCCGGCCTTTAAAGGTGAACTCGATAGGCGTTGTTGCACCATCGATTGTGACATCGTGGGCGGGATTAACCTGTGGGACTGACATTGTGTAGATCGCCTTTCCTAGGCTGTGGATATTCGAACAGATGTTCGAAAAATAGCCCCCAAGACTGACAAATGGCAAGTGGGTGAGCGTGTCGAACTCTCGAGTAGTTGAAAGTTCAATTAATCTCGCCTGCGTTCGTGTTCACAAAACTAAGGAGCTCCATGAACGCAGTACTCGTAATCGGCCGCATTTTCTTTGCGCTGATCTTCATCACCTCAGGCATTAGCCACCTCACCAAGCTGGAAGCAATGACTGGCTATGCCAAGTACAAGAAGGTTCCAGCTACAAAGGCGGGCGTAATCGTTTCAGGTCTGATGATTCTTGTCGGCGGCCTCTATGTCGCATTCGGCGTGTACGCAGATCTGGGTGCACTTCTCATCGCTCTCTTCTTGATTCCAGCAGCATTCATGATGCACGCATTCTGGAAAGAGACTGACGCAACAGCTAAGCAAAATGAAACAGTTGGATTCTTCAAGGATCTTTCACTTGCTGGCGCAGCGCTAATCATTTTCGCACTCGTTGGTGCCGGTACCGATTTCGGCCCAAGCATTACAGGTGCATTCTTTAACTTCTAATTAATTAAAGGTGGGGCCCTTGCAGAGAAATCTGCGGGGGCTTTATTTTTTTATGATGTGTGATTGATAACCAGCAAGCAACAACATTAATACTGGATAGGTCATAGCAATTGGCAAAGAGGTTAGCTGTGCAATAGCACCAGTTACTGATGGTCCAATGAAATAACCAGCGATTCCAATAACACCTACACGTGCGATAGCAACCGATGAGGCGATTCCTGGAACTTCAGATGCTGCCAAAATATAGGCTGGAAACATTGGTCCAATTCCTATGCCGGCACATGCAAAGCCAATGCTGACAACAATCAATGCAATAGCTGGATGTGAATGCGATAACGGAACACCAATTGCGATTCCAGCACCTAAACCGATTCCACCTAAATAACCGCCATACAGAACAGTCTTTCGTGGACCAAAGTAATCTAGGGCTTTATCACCCATAAAACGTGCAGTAATCATTGCCAATGAAAAAACCGCAAAAGCAGTCGCATTGACGCCTTTGCCAAAACCCATGTTGTCCCGCAACAAAATAGCGCCCCAGTCACTTGCTGCACCTTCTGCAATGAGGCCGCCAAGTAAGCCAATACCCATTCCCCACAGTGGCATCACACTCTTACCGATAAATGGAATCTTGGCTTTGGTCTCTTCTTCGCCACCGCTGTGATCATCTAGTTCAGGTGGAAGCAGAGTTCTAATTGCAGGAATAAATAGGAAGAAGCAAACTATGCCTACCCCAACTAAGTTATCGCGAGGTGACACATACTTTGCAATGGAACCACCTAAGACAGTTGTTGCAAATGCCCCGGATGACCACAGGGCATGAAATGAAGACATTACCCGTCGGCCCATAAGTTTTTCGATCACAACTGCCTGAGTATTAGATGCGATATCCATGCTGGAATATCCAAGACCCATAATAAATAATCCAAAAATTAAAGTTATTGGTGAGGTCGACAAACCCATCAAAATCAAACCTATAGGCATGATAATAATTGCGATTCTAATAACGGGCTTTGTTCCAAATGTATGAATCAAGCGACCGGCAAGCTGTGCCCCGATAATTGCGCCCGCTGTACTTGAAAGCAAAATTAACCCAAGTTGACCATTATTTAAACCATTGGCATCGCGGATCTCTGGGATACGTGCAACCCAAGCCATTGATACAACACCCATGAAAAAGAAGGTCGCCCAAAGCCCGTTACGCGCACGTGTCGCCATTATTAATAACTCTTTGCTCATAAGGTGATAACGGTAACTGACAATCCATCATTAGTCTGCTTACATTCCCTTATGTTCTTCTCCTTCTGGCCCCACAGAAGCGAGTTCTCTAACAATCGCCAAGATTTAGTTACTGATCTGATTGCCGGCTTAACTGTTGCCATCGTTGCGCTCCCCCTTGCCATTGGTTTTGGAATCACATCTGGAATGTCGGCAGCAGCTGGATTAACCACAGCAATCATCGCTGGATTATTGGCAGCAGTCTTCGGCGGATCAAAGTATCAAGTCAGCGGCCCAACGGGCGCAATGACCGTTATTTTGATTCCAGTCATACATAACTATGGAGTTGCAGCAATTCCAACTCTTGGCATTATGGCCGGTGTCATGGTGATTGCAATGGCCATATTTAAATTAGGAGCAGTAATTAACCGCGTTCCGTGGACAGTAGTTGAAGGCTTCACCGTTGGAATCGCTTTCATTATTTCGTTACAGCAAATCCCGTTAGCTTTGGGCATTGCTAAAGGTGAAGGTGAAAAGAGCTACATCGTGGCTTGGAACACTCTAAGCAACGCCCTTGATGCCGGGCTCAACTACTCATCGCTTTTAGTTGTTGCCCTCACTTTAGTAATTAAGTTTTCGTGGCCACATCTTGTCCACCGCCTAAAATGGAAGTTTCATATTCCTGCCAGCTTCGTTGCTTTGCTCCTAGTAACTTTATTGGTTAAAGCATTCTCAATCGATGTCGCAACCATTGGCACTATCCCCCGCTCCATCGGTACATTTCAAAAGCCAATCTTTGATAATTTAACGTCGCTACTTATCCCAGCACTTTGGATTGCATTACTTGCAGCTGTGGAATCACTTCTTTCGGCCCGCGTTGCCGATGGTCTTGCCCATAACAAAGAAAAGTTTGAACCAAATCGTGAACTCTTTGGCCAAGGCTTAGCAACGCTTGGCGCATCCATACTTGGTGGAATGCCGGCAACGGGTGCAATAGCGCGTACAAGTGTTAACGTCAGATCCCATGCAAAGTCTCGTCTGGCCTCGGTCTTTCACGCTTTCGTGCTTCTCTTTATTGCATTGATTGCCGCGCCTCTTGTCAGCCAGATTCCAACTGCGGTTATTGCAGGTTTATTGCTGGGCACCAGTTATCGAATTCTCAACCCGGTTTCAATCATGGAATCGCTACGCACGACAAAAGCTGAAGCAACGGCCCTAGTAGTAACAGCAATTAGTACCGTCGCAATCGACTTAATCTGGGGCATGGCTATCGGCATAGCTGTGCATGTAATGCTGGCTCGCTATTCTAAAAAGCCTTAAGCGATATAGAATCAACCAAAACCATCTCACCAAGGAGTAATCGTGGACAACATCACCGCCTTCAATAACCATCTTCCAGTCAAAGTTCGCTTTGGAGAAGGCGTGGCAGAGACATTGCCGGCAGTTGTTGCAGAGCTCGGTGCGAGCAAAGTTTTCTTGATGGTTGATAAAGATATTGAAAAGTTCAACCCAGCAGCTGCAAAGCTCATTGATCAAATGAATGCAGCCGCAGGAATCACCGTTACTCTTTTTGAAAAGCCAGCGGGTGAGCCAACAATTCAAATGGTTGATGATGCAATTGCAGCCCTTAAGGCGGCAGGTTCTGATGTTGTTGTAGCCCTTGGTGGCGGTTCAGTAATCGATACTGCAAAGGCTGCGCGCTTGTGTGCACAGCTCAACACATCTTTCCGTGAGTTCCAATCAAAGGCTCCAGTTTATCCAGCACCAACACTTCCACTTGTAGCCCTTCCAACATCGGCTGGAACTGGCTCTGAAGTTTCTGGTGGCTCTGTGATTTCTGATCCAGAAGCTGGCCGCAAAGCAGGAATCGCCAATGGCAATCTTCGTGCACAAGTTGCACTCGTTGACCCAGTACTTACGTATTCAATGCCTCCTTCAATGACAGCTAACACCGGTATCGATGCACTTGCTCAGGCAATTGCCGGAATCATTGCAAAGTGCAGCACACCAATTGGAGATGCAATCGGATACGAAGCAGTCCGCATGATGACTCCAGCACTTGTTGCAGCATTTAAAGATGGCAATGACAAAGTTGCACGAGCCGGAATGGCATCAGGCAGCATGATGGCTGGGTTAACTATGAATATCTCAGATTGCACCGCCGAACACTCATTAGGACAAGCAATTGGTGGCTTGAAGCATGTTCCACACGGTCTAACAATTGGTTTAGTTCTTGTTGAAACTCTTACCCGCGAGGCAAAGATCGTTCCAGAAAAAATGGAGCGCGTTGCCGATGCAATGGGTGCGCCACAAGATGGCACTAAGGATGGATCTCGTTGCGTTAATGCAGTTCGTAAGATCCTTGCCGAGCTGCAATTTCCAGTGCTCTCCTCCCTTGGCTTTGTCGAAGGTGACATTGATGAGCTTGCTGAAATCGCATTAAAAGACTTCTTTATTACACAAGCCCCAAAGCCATGGAGCAAGCAGGAAGTCGTAGATGCATTTATGTCAGCATTAAAGCTTGAAAGCCGTGTTGCTTAACTAGTGGAGGAAGTTTTAACGAACCCCTCTGTTATTCGGGTAACTGCACTTCTTAAAGAACTTGGTTGTTCCGGCGAAGTCACAATTCTTTCTGACTCTGCTCGCACCGCTCTTGACGCAGCAAATGCTTTAGGCATTGAAGTTGGCCAAGTGGCATCGTCGATTGTTTTTAAGCTGCCAAGCGGCAATCCCTTGCTAGTAATTACAAGCGGGCGCCATCGCGTTGATACTGAATTAGTTGCAAAGAATCTAGGTATCGAAAAGCTACACCGCGCAGATGCTGACTTTGTAAAGAACGCTTCAGGCTTTTCTATTGGTGGCGTCTCCCCCGTTGGCTGGGTCAATCAGCCAGAAATCACATTGATTGATAGGGCCCTTGATGAACACGGGGTTGCTTGGGCTGCTGCCGGTCATCCACATTCGGTCTACCCGACTTCATTTTCCGAACTACAACGTGTAACCGGTGCAACACCTATGGTTGTTGGTGATTGAGGGCTAACACCTCTCACCTTAATTCAATCGCCCTAATTAAAAGAGCAGAATTCTCCTATCAGGATATTTCTATTTATTCAGGGGAACTTCATGTTTAGAAAAGCATTCCATGACAGATTGTACTTAATCACAACTTTTCCTATCGCACTCCTGGCATTCGAATTTGTTAGGTGGACATTCTTTGATGGAGGCTTCCTCCCTTTTATGGTCTTGCTTTTGCTAGTACTTCTAACAGTGGCTGAACCATTTTCTGCATTTGAAATCCGTAGAGCAAACAAGATTATGAACTCCGACATCTTGCAACCAGAACGCCCCTGGTATGCAGCCCCATTCTGGAGCTGGGATGGCGTTAAGCAACGCTTGACTTCAACTAAAGCTTGGTTTGCAATTGCTTACGTATTTACGGCAATCTTTTTCTCAAGCATTGGCGTAACAATTCTTGTGTTTTTTTGGCTTTCACTTGCGGTTCTAATCTTTGCGTTAGGTCTTGTAACTCCTTCCAATTGGAGCTGGGTATTTTACGTAGATAGACATGAGGCAAGCGGAAAACTTTCATTCTTAGTGGATCCCGATAAAGTGCAATTCACATTTAGTGGCACCCAGAACATAGATCCTGAAATTCCTAATCAAATTACATGGGGATACACTTCCGGCTGGACCATTGCAGTGTGTGTTCTTTTCATTCTGCTCAATATTTTTATTATCCCCATACTGGCAAAGCACATGCGAGATGTGACTGCAAATTTACTTGGAGCCCATGCTCTGCCAGATTCATTTGCTAGTGCGGCTCAATCTTGGCTTGCCACCAGAAAGAAGTAATTCTAGTTTTATGAAACATAAAATATTTACTACAGCAGTGTTTGCATCTTTTACTTGGAACTTATATCTAGTTGGTGGCGTAATTATTGGTGCTTCATTTGCACTAGAACGAGCCGCGGGTGGTCAGTTTGAAGTTTTCCCTGCATATATTCGCATCCTATATATCTTGAATTTTGCACTTATCATTTATCAAGTGATCATTTACGACCGACTCACCACTGGGATAATGATTAAACCAAGTTGGCTGATAAAAGCATTTGTAATTGTTGGAGTTTTCGGAATCCTCGCAAACGCCGCTTCTCGTAGTCCACTTGAGCGTTGGAATGTTATACCGGCAGGGATTATTACCTTAGCGTTTTATAAGGAGCTCAGAAAATAGATCTTGCCGTGCAAGAATAGGCACATGAAAGCCCGGATATTTGAATGGCTAGGCGTTGTAACTGCAATCGTGTATTCACTTCTAGTGGCTGCAAATATCGGAGCTGAATTCATTGGCTTCACGTTACTGCTCACTTCGTCTGCTCTTATCGGTATTTGGGCATACCTTGGAAAGCATAAAGGGATACTTTTCTTACAGTTCTTTTATGCAGCCGCCGGCATCATCGGCATGATTCGCTGGTTTTAAATGATTGTCGCCTATTTTTGGAGAATTAAGCCAACATCTATTCCCTTCGCATTTATTGCAATGGCGTTAGATCGATTTGTTTTACGAAGGTCAAAAAACGTTGGCTTCTTTAAATCATTAGGCACAGGCAAAGGCGAGACTTTCACTCCTGCCGACGCAAATACCTTGCGTTGGGGTTTAATTGCACAAATCCATGACATCGATGCTTTTGATCAATCCTTTGTTATCAAACAATGGCGCAAGAATTGTGTTGATGAGTTTCGTGCGGTTATTGAACCGATTTCATCTCATGGCAAATGGGCTGGTTATGAACCTTTTGAATCAACGGTTAAAGAATGGGATGGGCAGGTCATTGCAATAACACGTGCTCGAATTAAGTGGGTACAAAATTTAAGATTCTGGAGGGCCGTGCCACCAGTTACCGTGTCGTTAAAAGCCGCCCCTGGTTTGATTGCAGCTATTGGAATAGGCGAAGCACCAATTGGTCTTCAAGGCACTTTTTCAATCTGGGAATCTCCTGCCGCCCTACGAGAGTTCGCTTATCGCGAGCCGGCACATATTGCCGCAATTGATGCCACCGCCAAGTACAAGTGGTACTCAGAGGAGCTTTTTGCACGCTTTGCTGTGCGCGAAATTCGCGGTTCGATTAATAGTTAAGCAGCCATATAGGGCAGACTTACTCTCATGTCGATCCGCCATTACACGCCAAGACGGCGTCGCTATGGGCAGTTATCTCCACGAGCAAATGGCCTCTTACTTGCAGTTACAACTATCGCCATTGTCCTGCAGGTAATTTATCCCCTTGTTAGCGGCGAAGTACTTCGGTTATTAACTATCAATGTTGTTTATTGGGGCGCTGGCGCCATGTTGCTTCAGGCACTTCTGGCATACGGTGCTAGATATGCAATAACTTATTTTTCCTTTACCTTTTTCTTTGCCCTCATCATCGAACATGTCGGAGTCATAACACAGTGGCCATTTGGAGATTACTCATACTCATCTGATTTGGGTCTAAAGATCTTTGAAGTTCCACTCGTTGTTCCGTTTGCCTGGATCATGATGGCGCACCCGGTTCTAACTGCGGCACGTCGTATTGCGGGACAGTGGGTTTTTCTTTACGGCGGAATTGCACTTGCTGCATGGGACTTATTTCTAGATCCTTTGATGGTCTCTTCTGGTCGCTGGACATGGAATGTCACTGGCGCACATGTGCCATTTCAGCCGGAGATTCCTTTATCAAATACATTTGGGTGGCTACTAAGTGGAATGTTTTTAATTGGCGTACTGCATGTAATAGTTCCC
>CAITQC010000038.1 GCA_903894425.1 uncultured Actinomycetes bacterium | reverse complement strand
TTAATCTGCTTTGAAATGAGTTTCATTGCATTCCTTCCGATTGTCGATTGACCTGTGAGTGAAATCCTCAACCTTTCAGTTGGAGATTGCAACCCCATTTGTCCTTATCCCGCGATTTGATACCAAATTGATACAAATCAACTCGTCATACGAGCAGACTTGTCTCATCTCGATTAGCCAGCACCCCCCCTAAGAAGCATTTGATCCAGTTAGTCGAGACGATAGGCGCCGAGCATGTTCGGCATATGCGGCATCAAAGAGGCGCTTGCTTTCAACTTCGCCTACAACTGCCGAGCTAGTGAGTACTTGGGGAGTGTATCCCCCTGCAAATAATTTTTCTGCCACTTGAACTTTAATTTCATTAACAATTGCAATCGCAGTCATCGTTGATCCTGGGCCCACGGGTGTCTTCATTCCAGGAATCTCAACGAGCGCATCTCCTAGTGG
This sequence comes from uncultured Actinomycetes bacterium, assembly GCA_903894425.1. Classification (GTDB taxonomy): domain Bacteria; phylum Actinomycetota; class Actinomycetes; order Nanopelagicales; family Nanopelagicaceae; genus Planktophila. The sequence continues at coordinate 1,493 of CAITQC010000038.1, read as the reverse complement.
AACCATTAAATCAATCACTAGGTCTGCATTGTCAGAAAGTGTGGTTCCTGAAGAGTGGCTGGCTTTGCCAGCTTTATTACTAGCCATCGATGTTACGGCGATAACTTTAATTCCACGCGCTCGTGCACCCATTGCCATTTCAATGGGTACCGCTGTCTTTCCTCCCACACTAAAGATCATAAGAATGTCATTGGCGCCAAAGCGCCAGTTCTTTAAAATCTCATCTGCAAATCCCTCAACGCGTTCGATGAACATCGCTTGACGTTGACCATTTGATCCAACGACTTGAGTATGAAAAGTCATTGATAGCTCGGCCATAGGATTAAATCCTGCATACGAGCCATAGCGAGGAAACATCTCCTCTAATGGAATTCTGGAATGTCCCGTTCCAAACAAGTGAACTACACCATCATTTAAAATTGAATCTGCGCACCATTGTGCTGCTGTACTTATCTTCTCGCCTTGCTGCTCCATCAAATCTTGAAGCAATTTCAGGGCTTTTGTGCTCCAGAGGCCAGCCAGAGATGAGCTCATGTGGCAGACCCCCTTCAATTTCATATGCGTGAACTGGTAGCCTTTCTGAGTGAACAGAATGTCTATACCAATTTTGAAGTCAAGGTAGTACGTTCATGAAGGCAAGTCAAGGGATACGACGCGAGAGCTCGGGGCTGCGCTACCAAGAAATTGAGGCGTGGCTGAGAGAAATCATCCTCAATGGACGCCCCGGTGAAGTCATCCCGTCGGAAGTTGAGATTGCGGCAAGTTTTGAAGTCAGTCGAATGACGGCCCGCCAAGCGGTGCTTAATTTAATGCGCGAAGGGCTAGTTGATCGCCGCCGCGGTGCTGGAACTTTTATCGCAGATAACCCATTACACAGACGCGAAGGTGTGCTTCTCTCCTTTACTGAAGATATGAAGCGACGTGGCTTGCGACCATCCTCTGAGTTAATCTCTGCCAAAAAAGAGATTGCAGGAGCTATAGATCTCAAGATGTTAAATCTTAAAGACCCATCCTCAATCATTGTCATTAAGAGATTACGTCTAGCTGATGAAACACCATTGGCGATAGAAAGAGTTGCGCTGACCTCAAAGTGTCAAAAGGTTTTAGAGGAAGATTTAACTTCTGGCTCACTCCATGATGCATTGCGTAAAAATGGAATCCAACCAACTTTGGCAAGTGGGTGGCTCAAAGCCAGACTAGCCACCGCACAAGAAGCTAATCGCTTAGATTTACCGACTAAGTCGCCTCTCTTAGTTGAAACCCGTGTTATCGAAGACCAGTTTGGTGTGCCCATCGAGCACACCGAGACTGCCTATGCTGCAAACCGCTATGTGGTCGATATCAAACTTAACTGCGCACCTGCAGTAATTGCGCCATATAGCGCAGCGCCAATAGATCCTGCATAAAAACCTAAAGTAGCAGGAACAACATTAATATCACTGACAGGATAAAGATGAGCGCGCTCCTGCATTGCGATGCGAATTTCTTTAAGA
>CAITQC010000037.1 GCA_903894425.1 uncultured Actinomycetes bacterium | reverse complement strand
GAAGAACGGAAAAGCGAGCAACACGATAAGGCGCAGAAATTATTAACGCTGCGATTCCAAAAAAGCCAATAGCTGAAACTCCGACAAATAATTTTAGTTCAACCCCACAGACCCAGAGTAATCCAGCAAGGACAAATGCAAATACTGATGCGGTGCCCAAGTCCCTTCCGAGTAAAACCAAGAAAATGCAGAGCAAAAAAACTGGAGCAATGAGTTTGAGGACGTTTGCTTGAACATCTCCTGCACGTTCGCGTCTAGCTAAAATTGAGCCAGCCCATAAAATCATTAGGAACTTGGCGATTTCGCTGGGTTGAACATCTACAAAACCAAGTGAGATCCAATTGTTATTTCCATTAACGCTCTTACCGACACCAGGAATCTGCACCACTATAAGTAGGCCAACAGATGCAATAACTCCAAAACGGGCAAAAAACTTCCAACGCGCAAGTGAGAGCCGGGAGAGAGCCCAGGCCATAGGAATCGAAATAACTAGGAAAATAAACTGGCGCAATAAAATTGCCCAGGTTGAGCCCTTATTTTCAATTGAGTAGATAGATGAGGCGGAGAAAACCATAATCAAGCCAAAGATACTTAATACAAGGGTGCTACCAACCAACATGTAGTAGAGATTAATAGGTCTGGCAAATCGATTAGTACCCTGCTCACTTTTCATGGGCAACTACTTTCCTGACCGCTGCAGCAAATCGATCGCCACGATCGGCATATGAAACAAATTGATCCATAGATGCACAAGCCGGTGCTAGTAATACGGTGTCTCCAGAAGTTACAAAATTTGCTGCAGCTTCAACTGCTTTCTCCATTAAAACCTCAGGTGATTGCGCATCGATTAATACTCGAGGAATATCTGGACAGAATTTGATAAGTGCTGCCTCAATTAAGTCTCTATCTGCTCCAATAAGTATTGCCGCTTTGATTCGCGGGCAGGTGCGCTCTACCAATGAATCCATAGAAGCACCCTTTGCCAATCCCCCAGCAATCCAAATTACCGAATGGAAAGATAAGAGTGATGCCGTTGCTGCATGTGGATTAGTAGCTTTTGAATCATCAATCCAAGAGATTGCATCGGCTTCATAGATTGTTTCAATGCGATGGCGACCAGGACGAAAATCTTTTATTGTCTGACGAATTGATTCATGTGACACGCCTACTGATCGAGCAAGGCCGGCGGCGGCAAGGGTATTTGAAACATTATGTGGAATTGTGGGCTTAACTTCGCTGAGTTCGGCCAGTACCACCGCCTCTTCCGGATCTGGGACAAATGCTCGATCGACTAAAAGCTCCTCCACTAATCCGATTTCTCCAGGGGCAGGTGTGTCTAATGAGTAGAAGATTTTACGGCCTTGCCAGTGACTAGCGCCCTTAACGATTTGTCCATCATCGGCATTGAGGATCGCCGCTGATGATCGATTCAGAAGAGAGAGTTTGGTCTGAGCATAGGAATCAAAACTGCCGTGCCAGTCAATATGGTCATCGGCGATATTTAAAATTGCACATGCTACAAACTCCGCCGTCTTTGACCAATGCAACTGAAAAGAGGAGAGCTCAAGTACGAGTACATCAAATGCATCACTGCGATCAACTGCATCGATAACGGTGTCTCCAACATTTCCGCAAGCAACTGCTTTAAGACCCCCGCTTCGCAACATTGCAGCGACCATCTCAACTGTTGTTGTTTTTCCATTGGTTCCAGTCAAAGCTAACCAGCGTTGTCCAGGAGCAATGTCGCCGCGAATTTGCCACGCTAAGTCAACTTCATTGCGAAAAGTAATTCCGGCATTCTGCGCGGCAATAATGAGAGGGTGCTCTTGGCGCCATCCGGGTGAGACTAAAATCGAATCAAAATCACTTACGGAGATATCTGAAGGCGCCAGGAACGGATAATCGATTGTTGTAGAGAGATTTTCATCGGTAAAGGTAACGTGTGCGCCACGTTTTACAAGAGATTTGGCTGCGGCCCTACCAGTTACACCCGCACCAAGAATAAGGATTTTCTCACCAGCAAAAGAGATTGGCATGGCAACTACTTTGCTACCCACTGCGCATAAAACAGACCAAGTCCACCTGCGACGCAAAGTCCAGCGATAATCCAAAAACGAATAACTACAGTTATCTCTTCCCAGCCTTTTAATTCAAAGTGATGGTGAAGTGGAGCCATTCGAAATACGCGCTTTCCTCCACTGACCTTGAAATAAAAAGTCTGAATTACCACAGACATTGTCACGATAACAAACAATCCCCCTAGTGGAATCAGTAGGAGCTCAACGCGTAAGGTTGTTGCAAATCCAGCAATTGCAGCGCCAAGTGCTAAAGAACCTGTGTCTCCCATGATGATTTTTGCTGGCGCCGTATTCCACCAAAGAAATCCGGTACATCCTGCAGCAAATGCAGCGGCCAGAACAGCCAGGTCTAAAGGATCGCGAACTTGATAACAGCTAGTGTTTGAAAAGACGCCAATCGTGCAGCTCTGACCAAACTCCCAAACACCAATTAATACAAATGCCAAAAATGTCATGATTGTGGCGCCGGTGGCTAAACCATCTAGCCCATCAGTTAAATTCACTCCATTGCTAGCCGACATCACAATAACAATAACGAATATAACTACGAGTGTGGCGCCAAGATAAATAGAGGTTTCTTTTACGCCCGATAAATATTGCGAAATGGGAGTTAAGCCATGATTGTCTGGAAAATGAAGGCCGAGATAACCAAACACTCCAGCCAATGATGCTTGTGCTAATAATTTGTAGCGACCTTTTAACCCCGTTGAGTTTTGCCGTGAAACTTTAAGCCAGTCATCGAGAAAACCGACAAAGCCAAGACCAAGTACTAGTCCTATCACCAACAGTGCAGATGCAGTCATTGCATTACCAGTAATTAAATGCGCACAAACATATCCAATAACTGCGGCGAGGATGAAGATGGTGCCGCCCATGGTTGGTGTGCCATGTTTTGTTTTATGTGTTGATGGACCATCATCTCTAATAATCTGTCCATAACCTCGGGATGCAAGAATCTGGATTAAAACTTTAGTTCCAAAAAGTGCAAAGGCAAGCGCGATTGCCCCAGCAATGAGAATCTGTCTCATGAGGCTACTCCGCTCTTTTCATTCCATGCACGTTCAAGGGCAGCTGCAAGTATTTCAAATCCCTCTGATCTTGATGCTTTCACTAAGACAACATCACCAGGTGCAAAGTAATCAACTAGATCTAGAGCTGAATCAATAGTGGTGCGTTGATGGACTGTCATTGCACCTTCTGGTGATCCATACTCAGGTGCGTTGATTTCAACCAAGTGATCGATGCCCAATTCAACCGCAAGTGCGCCAATTGATGCGCTCAGTAACCCTTCTGACTCGCCGAGTTCATGCATCTTTCCAATAAAGGCCCACGATTGCCCACCGCGTTCTTGCGCAAATAAGGCTAATGAGCGAAAGGCCGCGGCCATTGAAGCTGGATTGGCATTGTATGCATCATTGATTATTAATAGTTGCGCACTTTCATGCAGCTCCATCCGCCAAGGACTTGAAATCTCAGCCGTTGAAAGTGAACTAGCAATTAGCTCAAGTGGTAAAGAAAGGGCGGTGCCAACCGCGGCAACGGCCAAGGCGTTAGCAACTTGATGCGCCCCTACCGTGCGCATGCCGACAGCATCTCGTCCTGCTGGAGTGACCAAATCAAAATGTGGACGACCTTCACGCATTTCTATATCTGCAGCACGTACTTGAGAGTTAGAACCTTCGCCAAAGAAAATTACTTGACCATCATGCAATGACGCCATAGCAGGAGTGAATTCATCGTAAGTTCCAAGAACTGCAACTGCATCCATTTCTAGAGATTGAATAAGTTCGCCTTTGGTCTGAGCAATGGCTTGCTGCGAACCAAACTCTCCAATGTGCGCTGTTCCAACAGAGAGAACTACGCCGATATTTGGTTTAGCGATTTCGCATAAACGGGCGATATCCCCCGAATGGCGGGCGCCCATTTCGAGAATACAAAATCTTGTTCGATCATCACATTCGAGCAAAGTTATTGGAAGACCTAGATCATTATTAAATGAGCCCGCAGGTGCAACTGTAGGACCCACTGCACCCAACATATGAGCCAATAGATCCTTCGTACTGGTCTTTCCTTGCGACCCAGTAATTGCGATCACCGTCAGTTTGTCTAAACGCTTGCGAACAAATGCGGCGAGAGTAGAAAGTGCTTCAAGAACATCCGTAACAACAATGCATGGGCCATCAATACGGTGAGCCGTAATAGATAACATCGATCCATTTCGATATGCATCAGCAACAAAATCATGACCATCTGCTTTATCGCCTTTTAATGCCAAGAAGAAAGATCCTGGAGTTGCAAGCCGTGAATCAAAAACAGGTGCTTTAGAAACAAGTAAGTCCTTATCGCAGTGCAGCTCTCCACCAACAAGTAATGCTATCTCCCCAGCTGTTAAAGTAATCACTTCTTGTCCTCGATCGCTTTAGCTAATTCGATCCGATCATCAAACTCGTAAATCGTTCCATTTATCTCTTGGCCTTTCTCATGACCCTTGCCTAGAACCATGACTACATCGCCAGCCTGAGCTAAATTTACCGCCGCTTTAATCGCTTGAGCCCTATCAACAATGACTTCACTGGGCGCAACTACATCGATATCTAGAACCATCTGGAGTAAAATATCTTCAGGCTTTTCAGAGCGTGGATTATCACTTGTATAAAAAGCAATATCTGCACCATCGTGTAAAGCTTGTCCCATCAAGGTGCGCTTTGTTTTATCGCGGTCTCCCCCACAACCAAGAACTGCAATGACTCGACCATCAGATATCTGCGCCGCAGTTTCTAGTACACGCGTTACCGCATCAGGAGAATGCGCATAATCGACCAGCGCCGTAAAATTCTGGCCAAGACGAATCGCTTCAAGTCGGCCAACTGCACCAGTCAAAGTTGGCAAGATTGCCGCAATGTCAATTGGATCGATGCCACTTTCTGTCGCTATTGCTACAGCCATCAAGAGGTTGTCGTAGTTATAGCCCCCGTGTAACTGTGTCTTTGCCTCAATCAAGATTCCGCCACTACCACGTATTGCAAGTGATGCTCCAACATAATCAGAGGTGATAGATGCGTAATGCCAGGTTGCCTTCTTGTCTAACCTAGATAAAGTCACCACGGGCAACTCGGTTTGTTTTAATAATCGCTTACCGTATGTGTCATCGATATTAATAACTGCAAGATCTGCATATTCAAAGGTAAATAGCTTTGCTTTGGCTTGGAAATAATCTTCCATATCTGCGTGAAAATCTAAATGGTCTTGAGACAGATTAGTAAAACCAACAACTGCAAAATGGCTTCCGCGAATTCGTTCAAGGGTGATTGCATGACTTGAAACTTCCATCACCAAGTTACGCATATGACGTTCGCGCATTACCGCAGATAAAGCTTGCAAATCACTGCTCTCTGGCGTAGTTCGCTTGCTCGATAAAGCTTCAACTCCTATCCGAGTTTCAACTGTTCCGATCAATCCACTTTCGCGTCCCGCCGCCATCAAGATCTGGTGCAAAATCGTTGTAACAGTTGTTTTGCCATTAGTCCCCGTAACGCCAACGCTATAGAGATCGCGCATAGGCTCAGAGTAGAACCAGGCACTGGCAATTCCTGCAGCACGGCGGGGATTTGCTGAAATAAGAATCGGTACGCCTTCAATTTTACTAGCGCCAGCAATGTCAGTTAGAACTGCAACCGCGCCTTTTTTTATAGCATCAGATGCAAACTCTGCTCCATGGAATTTTTCGCCGGGGAGCGCAACAAAGAGATCTCCAGGTATGACTGAATTGCTACTTTGTGCAATTCCAGTAACTTCGATCTCTTTGAGTAAATCTGAATCGCACTCTGCGCCGATGATGGCGCAAAGCGCTGCCAAATTCTTCTGATGTTTAGTTAGTGGACGTTGCATCCTGGGCCTTCTTTAATGTTAGAGCCTTTTCATTGAGAGCTACTGGTATAAAGGTTGTGCCAGTTGGAGCAATATGACGACTCTGTAAAACAAAAGACATTACCTTTTTAAATACTGGACCACCTAAGGTTCCACCCCAGTGCAAACCCTTTGGACCTTGGATAGTTACACTAATTACATAAGCCGGTTTATCTGCAGGTGCAAAACCGATAAATGAAGCGGTATAACCGCGGTAGCAACCGCACGTGTCATCGATACGCATTGCTGTGCCGGTCTTTCCAGCTACGCGATAACCTGCAATCGCTGCAGTTGGAGCAGTTCCATTTGCAGAGACAACGCTCTCCATCATCAGGCGCATTGCCTTTGCGGTTTCGGCGCTAACCACGCGCTGGCTGGTGCGACCATCTGCTGGTGTGAAATTACCGCTTGCATCACTTGTTCCAGCGATTACCGTTGGTGAAACCCGAACTCCATCATTGGCAATCGTTGCAAAGATACTTGTTGCTTGCATTGCAGTCAGTGAATATCCCTGACCAAAGGCCATTGTTGGTGCTGATGTCCCAGACCAATCAGCAACTTTTGGAAGGATTCCACGTGATTCACCTGGAAGACCTGAGCCAGTCTTTGAGCCAACGCCAAACTTAGTTAAATACTCATAGAATTTGCTATTGGATAAACGTTCGCCAACTTGAATTGAACCAGTATTGCTTGAAACGGCTAAAATTCCAGCAGTAGTTAGTCGTTGTGTTGCATGCTTTTCATGGTCGTGAAAAATCTTATTCGAGCGCTTAAGGGCATAAGGAACTGTAAATACAGATTCAGGAGTTACTTTCTTTTCTTCAATAGCTGCCGCGAGTGTCATTACTTTTCCAGTAGAACCTGGTTCATATACATCTAATACAGATGGGTTTCGCATAGCCACAAGAGAAACTTTAGAAGTGTTATTGGGGTTAAATGTTGGTGCTGTTGCATGGGCCAAAATCTGGCCT
>CAITQC010000036.1 GCA_903894425.1 uncultured Actinomycetes bacterium | reverse complement strand
GTCTTCTCTACGATCTCAGTTGGTAGTTCAGGGGGTGGGCTATTTCTATCCCATCCACTTGCTACTAGGTAGTCACGTAGAAACTGCTTGTCATACGAGGGCTGAGCCCCGCCTGGCTTCCAGGTGGATGCCTCCCAAAACCGTGAAGAATCAGGGGTTAGCGCCTCATCGCCAAGGGTTATCTCGCCTTTGTCATTGCGACCAAATTCGAACTTGGTATCTGCAACGATGATTCCGCGGCTTGCAGCAAACTCTGATGCGGTGTCATATAACTTGATAGTTAATTCTCGCAGTTGCGCCGCAGCATCTGCTCCGACAACCGCTGCAGCATTATCAAAATCAATGTTGATGTCATGGTCGCCAATTTCAGCTTTTGTAGCAGGCGTAAAGATAGTTGCTGACAATTGAGAGCCATCTAGTAATCCATCAGGCAATGTATTTCCGCAGACCGCTTTGTTGTTTTGGTACTCAACCCAACCACTGCCAGTTAGATAACCACGAGCAACGCATTCGACTTCAAACATTGTTAGTGGTTGCACGATTACTGCGCGGTCTTCAACAATTGATGGAACATCTGTTGAAACAATGTGGTTGCCAATAATGTCTTCTAGTAATTCAAACCAAAACAAAGAGAGTTGAGTTAGAACCGCACCTTTACCAGGAATAGTTGTTGGCATAACCCAGTCATACGCCGAAATTCGATCAGAGGCTACGAGCAAGATTTCTTTTTTATCATTGGTGTACAGATCCCGAACTTTTCCGGTACGCAGATGAGTCCACCCAGGAATTGAAGGCGCTGGCGGTGGACCAGCTAGGCCGAAGCCGCTCACCGAATAGAGCCGGGCTTGTACTGCGCTGCGGCAGGGTGCGCGGATGTAATCGCATCGATGCGATGTACAACTCGAGCCACTTGTTGGCGAGCTTCGCCAGTAAATTCAATTGGGTCGCTGATTAAGAGATCTAGCGCTGCACGATCAAGTGGCAATCGACTATCTGCCGCTAAATCATCAAGAAGGGTGTTCTTCTTTCCTTCACGCATACCAAGAGCTGCTTTAACCGCATGCTCCTTAATAACTTCATGCGCTACTTCGCGACCAACACCTGCTTTGACCGCTGCCATAAGAATCTTGGTAGTCGCCAGGAATGGTAAATAACGCTCTAATTCAGCGCTAATTACAGCTGGGAAAGCTCCAAACTCATCCAGAACTGTGAGCATTGTTTCCAGTAATCCATCGATTGCGTAGAAAGCATCAGGTAGAGCAACGCGACGAACAACGCTGCATGAGACATCGCCTTCATTCCATTGATCACCAGCTAGTTCGCTCACCATCGATGCATATCCGCGAAGTACTACTGAAAGACCATTAACACGTTCGCATGAACGGGTGTTCATCTTGTGAGGCATTGCGCTGCTACCGACTTGGCCTGCTTTGAAACCCTCAGTGACTAGTTCGGCACCAGCCATTAAACGAATAGATGTTGCAAGAGATGAAGGAGATGATGCAATCTGAACCAATGTAGTTACAACATCATAATCAAATGATCGTGGATAAATCTGCCCAGTTGAATCTAGAACGTTATTAAAACCAAGCTCTTTAGCGATCGCACCTTCTAATTTAAAGTGCGCATCTGATGAACCAAGAAGATCAATTGAATCCTGTGCAGTTCCAACAGGTCCCTTGATTCCTCGCATTGGATAACGGTCTTGTAGCGCAGTTAAACGCTCATATGCAAATAACAACTCTTCCGCTGCTGATGCGAAACGCTTTCCTAAAGTTGTTATCTGTGCTGGAACATTGTGTGAACGTCCCGCAATTGGTTGATCTGCATACTGTGCAGCTCTCTCACCGAGTCGAGCAAGAAGTGTTACAACCTTGTCATGAACGATTTCAAGTCCGTTGCGAATTTGAAGCGCTTCAATGTTTTCAGTTAAATCTCGGCTCGTCATTCCGGCGTGAATCGCTTCATGTCCAGCTAATGCGTTGAACTCTTCAATACGTGCCTTTACATCGTGGCGGCTCTGCTTTTCGCGGGCATCAATAGATGCTAAATCCACCTGTGTAATTACATTTTCGTAATCTGTAATTACATCTTTAGAGATTGCATGACCAAGGGTTGATTGAGCGCGCATAACCGCGATCCATAGCTTGCGCTCTGCGATGATTTTTGCCTCGGGCGCGAAGATTTCACGCATTGCAGCTGAGGCGTATCGGCTAGCAAGCAGGCTCATTGGTGAATTATCCGTCATTTAATTGCCCTTCTCTGCGACCGACGCATTAAGCGCGATATCTGTCCGGTAAAAAGATCCAGCAAGTGAGATTTGGCTGATCGCACGATAGGCAAGGTTGCGGGCTTCGGTGAGATCTTCTCCTACACCTGTAACGGTTAGTACTCGACCCCCTGAAGAGACAAGCGCTTCATCCTTTTTAGAAGTTCCTGCATGAAAGATTGAAACATTGTTGATGGATGAGAACCCTGAGATGACTCCACCTGATTGAGGAACCGTTGGATATCCCTGCGCCGCCAGTACAACTGTGACAGCGGATTCATCGCTCCACTCCAAAGTTGTGCCACTTAGATTTCCAGTTGCTGCGTTATATAAAAGAGTTGCAAGTGGAGTCTTCAAACGTGGAATTAACACTTGAGTTTCTGGATCACCAAAGCGTGCATTAAATTCAATAACTCGAGTTCCGTGATCTGTTAATGCAAGACCTGCATATAACAAGCCAACAAATGGAGTACCTCGTGCAGCCATTTCAGCGATCATTGGTGCAAGAACTCTTGTGTGAGTATCTTCGATAATGTAAGATGGTGCCCATGGCAATGGAGAGTACGCACCC
>CAITQC010000035.1 GCA_903894425.1 uncultured Actinomycetes bacterium | reverse complement strand
TATGTAATGTAAAGCAACACAAAGAATACAATACTCAAATAGAGATTGCAATAGAACACATGTGCTATTAGAATTACTAGAACAAGATAGAACTTTCGACACGGAGGATATAAGAATGACAGCAGAGGGCAAACGGAAAGGTGGGGGCGGCAAGCTGACTCGCTCCGAGACAGTCACAGTTAGGCTTGATCCAAAACTTCGTTATTTTGCAGAGCTTGCAGCTAGAAAACAGCGGCGTACTGTATCCAGTTTTATTGAATGGGCAATAGAGGATGCCCTTAATAGGGTGTTGCTGCGAGAGGATGTTGACGGCGTCCCTGGAACCAGCATCGCCAGTACTGCACACAATTTATGGGATGTTGACGAGGCTGACCGCTTTGTAAAACTTGCTTTTGATTACCCCGATTTACTGACCCATGATGAACAAGTCCTTTGGAAATTTGTGCGCGAAAATGGTTACCTGTGGCGAGGGAAATTTCGCGGGGCAGAGAACAAATGGTCGTGGGAAATTGTGGAATACTCCCTGATTATCCAGCGGTTAAGGGAGCATTGGAGTAATTTTGTTGCCGTTGCGAAGGGTGAAGGTGAGAAGAGTACCTTGCCAACCTGGAGGGAGACCGAAGAAGTGGTCGGCGATCCGTCTAGAGTCGGCATCCCCTTTTAAGAGTACATCATGGCGAAGACATATATCAAACTCACACGTCCCTCCATACGTAAACTGACTCACGGGGGAAAGGTCAACGAACACGGCATCACCTTCGAGCGCCAAGCTAATGGCGATGGCGTGTTTACTGTTAACGTTATGGTCGATGGGGAACGTATCCATCGTGTAATCGGACGTGAATCGGATGGGACCACGCGTACTCAAGCGGAAGAGTTCATCGAGAAGGCTAGGCAGGACGCAAAAGTCGGCAGACTCAATCTACCAACGGGTCGGAAGATCAGGCTGAGTTTTGCCGAAGCCGCTGATAAATACCTGCTTAAATTGGCACAGGAAGGCGGTAAAGACCTCAAGATGAAGCGGTGCCGGCTGGTCATGCATCTCACCCCATTTTTTGGTGATATGCCTCTTTCAAAACTGCGAACCTTCGATGTGGAACGCTACAAGAAACAGCGTCTGGGTGAGGATGCGCAGCATAATGTTATGAAGGATGGAACAAAGCTATACAAGGGGAAGACAAAACCAGGCACGATCAATCGTGAGCTGGCAGCGCTATCGCACTTATTTACAAAAGGAATAGAGTGGGGTTGGTTGGACCATAGGCCCGCTGTGATCAAAAGGTTGAAAGAGGAGGGGGGGCGAATCACTTACTTGACGGTAGAGCAGACTGAACGCTTATTAATAGCGGCTCAGGGAGATCAGAACATTCAGATATACCCATTCATTCTCATCGGACTGGAAACTTCCATGAGGCGTAGTGAGATTTTCTCAATTCGTCGAGAGCATATAAGTATTGAGCATCTCAGAATAACCGTTCCTAAAGCAAAGGCAGGCGCACGTGAGCAGCCTATCACCACGTACCTTGCTAATTTCTTGATTGCGTATGTGGCAACCTTGCAGCCTGGGATGCAATGGTTATTTCCGTCACCCGCAGCTAAAGGCGGTCATACGGTTAATCTGGATGATCCCTTCCGCCGTGTAGTTACTAATGCGGGCTTAGATCCTACCTTGGTTGTCAGGCATACATTGCGGCATACAGCGATCACACATCTAGTCCAATCGGGTGTGGACCTGCCCACCGTCAAACGTATTTCTGGTCACAAGACTTTGAGTATGGTGGAGCGATACAGTCACCAGAACGGCGCACATATTGAATCGGCTATGGATAAACTTTCTGCTCGGTATCGAGCAGTTATTTGACCCAATTACACAGGAATTACACAAACTGCTGAAATGAAATAATGCTCACATCGCTGCAAGGCATATTCTAATTGGCTCCTCGACCAGGGCTCGAACCTGGGACCTGCGGATTAACAGTCCGTCGCTCTACCAGCTGAGCTATCGAGGAACTGAAGAGGTGCATATACTAATGGCTAGGGCCAAGCCGGTCAATCGAATCCGTCATCGAATCCTTCAGAAACGCCCCAAATCATAAGCTTACTCTGAACTGGTTTCCTCTTATTCTAGGTACTTTAGGCGAGCACCTTGCCGATTCTCTCCAGTGCATTCTCTAGATTACTCATTGAGGTAGCGAATGAGAGCCTGATATAGCCCTCGCTGCCGAATGCGGATCCGGGCACCACAGCCACACCTCCATGCTCCAAGAGGTACTCACTGAAAGCGATATCAGTACCACTGGATATTACCTTTTTGTCATACAGCGTACTGATCGCCTTCCTGGTATCAGCGAATGCATAGAAAGCACCACCTGCGGACAGGCATCTCACTCCTGGCATGGCGTTAAGCTTATCTGTGACGTAACGGTTACGATCCTTGAACGCGGTCACCATCGGGATGATGCAAGATTGATCACCCGTCAATGCGGTCTCTGCAGCGACCTGAGAGATGGAGGTCGGGTTCGAAGTGCTTTGTGATTGAATGTTTTCCATGGCGGTGATGATCGATTCAGGACCACCGCAGTAACCGATCCGCCATCCGGTCATTGCATAGGCCTTCGAGACACCGTTTAAGACCATGGTCCGTGGATACAGATCCGGAC
>CAITQC010000034.1 GCA_903894425.1 uncultured Actinomycetes bacterium | reverse complement strand
GGAGTACGTCTATGGATCGGCTGCAGTGATCGGCCTTGAGATGGTGCCGGTCTTAGGTGCACTCGAAGAAGGCGCATATGAATGTGCTAAAAAATTAGGAATCGCCTTTCAATTAGCTAACTTCATCCGCGATGTCGGTGAGGATTTAGATCGTGGGCGCATTTACTTGCCTATAACCGAGCTTGCCGAGCATGGCGTTACTCGCGAAATGCTAGAAGAACGAGTTTTAACTCCGCAGATTGTTAAGGCACTCAAATTTCAAATCGCTCGTGTGCGTCAGCTTCAAGAAGACGCAGCGCCAGGAATCGCAATGCTTTCGCCATCTAGCCGTCCTTGCATCGAAGCTGCAAGTGAGCTGTACTGCGGAATAGTTGATGAAGTAGAAAAGATTGGTTACGACATATTTAACAAACGGGCAAAGACTTCCACCGCCCGTCGCCTAAAAGTATTTATTACCGCTTATCTAAAGCGCCTAGCCGTATCCAGTTAGAGAGCACGCCTAAAACCAAGGCGAAGCCAAAGAGAAGATCTTCAATCGGCGCCGAAGCAATACGAACTCCGATAATTACATCCGGGCTGTACATCACAATATTGCGTGAAGTTAGCCACCAATTTGTTAAAAGTTGGAAGCTAACGATGATTGCATAAGAAGTCCAGAAAACTCTGCGCTTAAGAAGCTGGGTATTAAAGAGATAGAGATCAAAAGCAACAGCTATGGCTACGCCAGTTATGGCAAGTTGTGTGTATGTCATAGCTATACCTGCCAGTGTTTCTTAGTTGTGCGCACTGCTTCAATTGTCATCAGTGCAGCTATCGGCACAACGATAAAAAACAGATACTCCTCAAGTGGAATACACCACGGCCCGTAAATTCCGACAATCTGTTTTTTATCGAAGAGCCAGTGACCATGGGCGATGGCGTACTTATCCCAGGCAATAAAAAGAAAGGCAACTGGGGCGATTGCCAAAGCAACGCGCTTGAACTGCTTGAGCACGCCAACTTTTAGGAATACTTCTAGCCAAAAAGAGCCCAGGATTGTGAAGACAATCATCGCTAGATAGCCATACTTTTGCACGAGTTAACGCTACTCTAAGAAACACGGGAGCCGCTTAAGGCTGAGAGGGTTTGAAATTCAAACCGACCGATTGACCCATCCGATAATGCGGATGCGGAAAGGAAATCTGATGTCATCGATTGTTTTTACTGCTTGGGGCTATGAAGTCTCAGTTTTAGAGTTTATCTCCGCCATAACTTCATTTGTTGGAGTCTGGCTTGGCACTACGGGCAAGCGAATTACTTGGCCATGGTGGGCATTAAGTAGCGCCCTATACATGCTCTTCTTTTATCAGGTCGATCTCTTTGCAAGTGCTGCGCTACAGATTGTCTTCATCATTGCTGCAATTTGGGGTTGGCGTGATTGGGCGCCAACTGGTGCAGTCCCTGGATATTTAAATAATCGCCAGCGCAACTACTGGGCCGCTGCAACCCTTCTCGCCGTCTCACTATTGACACCCGTGCTTGCAAATATTGGAGCTGCTGCAACTTGGTCAGATGCATTTTTACTCATTGGCTCACTCGTCGCACAGATTCTTATGGTCTACGAAAAAGTTGAATCTTGGGTCCTGTGGTTAGTAGTCGATGCCGCTGGAACAATTGAATACGCCTACCTCGGATATTGGTTTACTGCCACTTTGTATGCATTATTTACACTTATTGCCCTAATTGGCTGGAAGCGCTGGTATGAACTTAATAGCAATTGATGGACGGGCCGGGGCAGGCAAGACAACTTTAGCTTCGACTCTTTTTGAGAATCTTTCAAGAAAACAAAGCGTTGCAGTAATTCATATGGATGATTTATATGCCGGTTGGAATGGGGCTCTAGGGCAAGCTTTAACCATAACCTTAGAATCAATTGTGAATGCCCATCTCTCGAAATCAATAATTGAGATAGATATTTTCAACTGGGCCACCATGTCTTTTGATTCAATTCAAAAGATTGAACCAGTAGATGTACTTATTCTTGAAGGTGTCGGTGCGGGCCAAGAAATTGTTCGCAACGCTGGTGCCACCGTCTACTGGCTTGATATCGATCCTGAAATTGGAATTGCGCGGGTTTTGTTACGCGATGGCAATCACATTGCACAAGCGATGAAACAGTGGGCAATAGAGCAGGAAATTCATTTCTTGCGAGATAAGACACGCGAAAACGCACAACACATTCAAAGTTCATAAGGCCAAAAGCCCTAAAATCAACCACATGTCAGATCTATCCGGTGAACTCATTGACGGGCGTTATCAATTAACCCGCCAAGTCGCCAATGGTGGGATGGCCTCAGTTTACGAAGCTATAGACACTCGGTTAGATCGAAAAGTTGCCGTAAAGATTATGCATCCTCATTTAGCTCAAGATGAGGCCTTCGTTAATCGCTTTATTCGTGAAGCCAAAGCCGCAGCTGCCCTTTCACACCCAAATGTCGTGGCAGTGCAAGACCAGGGATGGAATCAAAATGGTGTGCCTGCAGTATTTATAGTTATGGAGCTCATTGAAGGACACACTCTTCGCGACTACCTAAACGAGCGCGGACGTTTTGAAATTAAAGATGCAATCAACTATCTCACGCCTATTCTTAGCGCACTTTCGGCCGCCCATGATTTAGGAATTGTTCATAGGGATATCAAGCCCGAAAATATTCTCATTTCGAAAGAGGGGCGAGTAAAAATCGCCGACTTTGGTCTGGCACGGGGAGAAATCATCGGGTCAACAATGACCGTTGAATCCAGCGTTATATTAGGTTCGGTTTCTTATCTCTCCCCCGAACAAGTTCAACGTGGTGTTGCAGATTCGCGCAGTGATGTCTATGCCGTAGGCATCGTCGCATTTGAAATGCTTACTGGAGAAAAACCATTTCTTGGTGATTCACCAATTCAAATCGCCTACATGCATGTTAATCAGGAGATTCCATCGCTTCGCACCAAACGCAGAGAAATTCCACGAACGCTAGATGAGTTGATAATGAAGGCTTCCAATCGAGATCCCGATCAGCGACCAAGAAATGCTGGCGAGTTTCTGAAAGCTCTAGAGGCCATCCAGCATGAGATTGACCCTAAGACCAACCAGATGAAGTTAGCGTTAGATCTTCCCGTTGAGCCTATAAAGGAAAAACCTCGCCCTAAGGCAACAAAAGAGATTGTTGAAGAAGAAGAAAAGTCGATTGAGATTATCGAAACTTCTCAAGAGATTAAGAAACTGAGAGAAAAGAAAAAAAGGGCCAGCAAACGTGTTCGCCGTAATCGTAAAGTAGCCCTCTTTCTAGCAGTCGCCTTAGGTATAGGTGGCTGGTACACATTAGTTGGGCCAGGTTCGCGCGTAGTTGTCCCATCGATTGTTGGCGGAACTTACGATGAAGCATTATCAACACTAAATCCACTTGGCTTGACAACAGTTATTATCGAGAAGCGTTTTGATGAAGATATTTCTACTGGCGCAATTATCGAATCCGATCCACCAGGAGGCGGCCGAATTGCTGCTGGAGGAGAAGTTAAATTAATTATCTCCAAAGGCCCCGAGCGCTACACCATCCCAACGCTAAAAGGATTAACTCCAAAGGCTGCACGAGCAGCTATCGGAAAATATCCACTTGTGATTGGGGCAAACACTGAAGTATTTAACAGAGATATTCCGCAAGGTTATGTGATTACTAGCGATCCAGTTTCTGGCACGCAAGTTAAGCGCGATACAACGGTTTCTATTGTTGTTAGTAAAGGTATCGAAACTGTGGCGCTTGCATCGTATGCGGGCAAGAGCGGTGAACAAGCACTCAATGAGTTAACAGATTTGGGTTTTAGCGTTGAGTCAACATATGCATTTGATGAAAAGGTTTTATCTGGGGCCGTTATTTCACAGAAGCCCACTGGGGTTGATGTTGCACCCAAAGGAGCGGTAGTTACTCTTATTATTTCTAAGGGTTCGCAGTATGTATTTATCCCTAACGTCTTTTCAATTGAGCAAGTTAAAGCCACTCAAGTCCTTCAAGATCTTGAGTTAAAGGTAGTAGTCAAGAAATTAGGAAGCAAAAAGACAAAACAGGTTACAAATATCGTTCCGAAGGTAGGCAGTAAAGTTAAACGTGGCAGCACTGTCACAATTACCGTAGGGTAAGCCAATGCCCAAAGAGCCAAAAAAACCACGTATTGGTGCCCATGTTCCAACGACAGGTGGAATGGCTAAACGTTCAATTGAATACGCTCAGGAAATCGGCGCAAGCGCAATCCAAGTTTTTGCATCAAGTCCCCGCATGTGGGCGATGCCAGCAGCAAAACCTGAACTAGATGAGGCTTACAAAATCAAAGCCGCTGAAATGGATCTGGAAACCTACGTCCACGCCCCCTTCCTAATTAACTTGGGCTCTCCCACCGAAGCTACCTACATCAACTCATTAGCCTCTACTAAATACTCTTTGCAGCGTGCAGCCGATATCGGCGCACTTGGAGCTGTCATTCATACGGGTTCAGCCGTTGATGTAAACCATGTAGAAAAAGCTTGGAAACAGATTCATGAAGGAATGATGCCAATTCTTAACGCGCTTCCTGATGATGCGCCGTATTTGTTATTAGAACCAACGGCTGGTCAGGGTCAATCGTTAGTCAAAAAATTAGATGATCTTGAGAACTACTTAAAGGCCCTTGAATATCATCCAAAGGTTGGAATCTGTCTTGATACTTGTCACGTCTTTGCCGCCGGCCACGATATTTCCATAAAGGGTGGAATGACGGCCACTATCGATCTCTTGGTTCAGATCGCCGGTGTCGAACGATTCCAATTGGTACACGCAAATGATTCGATGGATGCGTGTGGTGCCTTAAAAGATCGCCATCAAAACATCGGTGATGGGCACATCGGTGTCGAACCATTTGCCGAACTATTAGCTCACCCTGCAGTAGCAAATGCGCCATTGATTCTTGAAACCCCGGGCATGGAGGAAAAACATAAGCCAGAAGTGGCACTGCTCAAAAAACTTCGCGATAAAAAATGAGCAACGCTAAACATCTTTTTAGAATGAAGTTAGCGCCTTGGGCCCTACTTGGTGTTGCCATGGCCTGGGGTTGGGCATTTGTGATCATGAAAGATGCCATCCAACGCCAGAGCGTTAATAACTTTCTCTTTACTCGCTTTGTTTTTGGCGCAGTCGTGATGGTATTAATTCGTCCCGGTGTATTGAAGCTTTTAAATAAGGATCTACTGCTTCGCGCTGGTACTGCTGGTATTTTTCTTGGCTTTGGTTATATCTTTCAAACCTTAGGTCTTGCCCGAACTGGTGCGGCAATAACCGGTTTCGTCACTGGTTTATATATCGTTCTCACGCCGTTATTTGCATGGTTGTTTTTAAAAGAAAAGATTAATCGCTTTACCTGGATTTGCATTGGCGTAGCAACAGTTGGCCTGGCTTTCCTTTCAATCCATGGTTTTTCTGTCGGCTTTGGAGAGCTCCTTGTATTTGTAAGTGCAATCTTCTATGCACTGCACATCATCGCTTTGAGTCAATGGAGTTCGGGTCGCGATCCATATGCCATGACAGTCGTACAGTTAGTGGTGTGTGCGTTGTTATCAGGTGTGGCTTCAATCCCTGGCGGATATTCACCACCGCCTGACGCCGGTGTGTGGGGCGTAGTTATCTTTACTGCAGTCTTTGCAACAGCCATCGCTTTCATTATTCAAACCTGGGCCCAAGCACATATGACATCAACGAAAGTCGCCGTCATTTTGACTATGGAAGTTGTCTTTGCTGCAATCTTTGCCATCATCTTTGGCGGTGAATCGTTGACACTACAGAGCACAATCGGCGGAATCCTCGTTGTCGGGGCTATGTATTTGATTGTTATTAAAGAATCCAAGTAGGCTCGATTCCATGGCAATAGACCTGCGTTCAGACACTGTTACTCGTCCATCACAAGGTATGCGCGATGCAATTGCATCTGCATTAGTTGGAGATGATGTATATGGTGATGACCCAACAGTTAACTCACTTGAAGAACGCATTGCCGCGATGTTTGGCAAAGAAGCTGGTGTCTTTGCACCAACGGGCTCACTTGCAAATCAATTAGCAATTCGTATGCTGGTCAATCCCGGTGAAGAGTTGATCGCTGAAACTAACTCACATATCGTTCGCGCCGAACTTGGCGCAGCGGCAGTATTTAGCGGAATAACAACGCGCACCTGGCCAGCAACACATGGGTTGCTCAATGCAGCTGATGCGTTAGAGATCGCTCGACCAAATTCTGGACCTTATCTTGTTTCAACAACAGCGATCGCTGTTGAAAATACACATAACTTTGGTGGGGGCACAGTTCAGCCAATCACCGAGATCGCAGCCCTTCGCAAAGGAGCTGACGAGATGGGATTAGCGCTGCATCTTGATGGTGCACGTATTTGGAATGCCCACATTGCAAGCGGCATTTCATTTACAGAATATGGAAAGTATTTTGACACTATTAGTGTCTGCTTATCAAAAGGATTAGGCGCACCAATCGGCTCAGTCATGCTCTCAACGAAAGAACGAGTGGCAAAGGCCCGTGTTTGGCGTAAACGTTATGGCGCTGGAATGCGCCAAGTTGGTCTACTTGCCGCGGCTGGGCATTACGCCCTTGATAATAATATTGAACGCTTAGCTGATGATCATCGCCGTGCTAAAGAAATAGCTTTAGCTATTGCTGCCGTTGATTCATCCTTAATAGATCCAACAACTGTGCAGACAAATATCGTTGGCCTAGATCTTGCACACTTACCAATAACTGCAGCTGAACTTGCAACACGCTGCCGCGAAAAGGGTTTATGGATCAGCGCGCTTGGTCCAAAGTATGCGCGTCTAGTTACTCACCTGGACTTTGATAATGCCCAATGCGCTGAAGCAATTGAGATTTTAAAGGTAGCCCTCGTGGCGTAAGAGCCACTCTTTCTTGGAAACACCATAAGCGTAATTTCCTAAAGCTCCCCCGGTCTTTACGACTCGGTGGCAGGGAACAACGAGCATGATTGCATTATTTGCACATGCACTTCCTGCTGCGCGCACCGCCGCTGGTGATCCTGCACGAGCTGCGATATCGGTATATGACATAACTTTTCCGCCAGCAATCTTTCGCATTGCTTTCCACGCCGCTTGTGAAAAAGGGGCTCCGGGCTGTGAAACTTTGATCCCATTAATTGCACTTATATCGCCATCGAAATAATCATCTATCAAATCACTAATCACAGGAATTGATTTAACAACCTTTATATCTTTGCCTGCCTTAAAAGCACTGATAGAGGAGAGATTTGCACCGATCAAAATCTGATCATCGGCCAGTAAATTTAAATTACCGACAGGGGTTTTGAGGGTGGTTACTAAAAACGTCACAAGGAGAAAATTAGCGGTCGCGCAACATCTCAGCAACCAAGAAGGCAAGCTCCAGTGATTGTGAGTGGTTCAGGCGAGGGTCGCATGCAGTCTCATAACGTGAGGCAAGATCTTCATGTGAAATCTGTTCGCCTCCCCCAACGCACTCAGTGACATCATCTCCAGTGAGCTCGATGTGGATTCCCCCAGGGTGAGTGCCAAGGGCTTTGTGGACTTCGAAGAAGCCTTTGACTTCATCCATAACATCATCAAATTTGCGAGTTTTATAACCAGTTGGCGCCTCATAAGTGTTGCCGTGCATCGGATCGCAGACCCATAAAACCTTGGCTCCAGATTTTGTTACGCCATCAACTAATGCAGGAAGAATCTCGCGAATTTTGCCGGCGCCCATGCGAGTTATGAAAGTGATTCTGCCTGGCTCGCGATTTGGATCTAGCTTTTCAATTAAAGCAAGGGCATCTTCAACGGTGGACTTTGGTCCAAGCTTTATTCCAATTGGGTTCTTAACCTTTGATGCGAAATCAACATGTGCGCCATCTAGCTGACGTGTTCGTTCGCCAATCCAGATGAAGTGGCCAGATACGTCATATGGATTTCCGGTACGTGAATCAATACGTGTTAACGCCTTCTCGTATTCCAGAATCAAGGCTTCATGACTTGAGAAAAAATCAACTGATTTAAATGATTCAGGATCAACGCCAGCTGATTTCATAAAAGCTAATGCACGCCCGATTTCACTGGCCATCTTTTCGTAACGCTCGCCCACAGAAGAATCGCGGATAAAGCCTTTATTCCACTCATGTACTTGTCGAAGGTCGGCAAAGCCACCTTGGGTAAAAGCACGAACTAAGTTCAAAGTTGCAG
>CAITQC010000033.1 GCA_903894425.1 uncultured Actinomycetes bacterium | reverse complement strand
GAACAGGACTTGTCACAGTCAGCACCGTTGCACCAGGAACGCCATCAGTTGCAACGATCACAACTACTCGCACCGGTTACACAGGCGGAAGCGCAGTGAGTGCATCGACGACTTCGATTACAGGCTCAGCTCTGACTCCAACATTTGCAACACCGGTTCCAACTGCAACTGGTTTCACAGTTCAGATTACAAACTATGACGCTGCATACACATGGGCTGGAACTGCAACTGCATCAGGCACAGTAGTTGTTAGCGGAACAGGACTTGTCACAGTCAGCACCGTTGCACCAGGAACACTTTCTGTTGCAACGATCACAACAGTGCGCACCGGTTACACAGGCGGAACTGCAAATACCTCGGCAAGATCAACAGCCGGAGCTGCTCTGACTCCAATATTTGGTACTTACACACCCACTTCAACTGGTTTCACAGTTCAGATTACAAACTATGACGCTGCATACACATGGGCTGGAACTGCAACTGCATCAGGCACAGTAGTTGTTAGCGGAACAGGTCTTGCCACCGTCAGCACCGTTGCACCAGGAACGCCATCAGTTGCAACGATCACAACTACTCGCACCGGTTACACAGGCGGAAGCGCAGTGAGTGCATCGACAACTTCGATTTCTAACCCAACAGTTACTTCTCTCGACAGCAATTCAGGATCTCGATTGGGTGGCACAGTTTTAGCTATCACTGGAACAGGTTTCGCTGCAGGTGCAACAGTTACTATAGGGGGAATTTTAGCAACTAGTATTTTGGTAAATTCATCAACATCAATAACTGCCACAACTACTTCACATGCACTAGGTCTAGTTGATGTTGTCGTCACTAACTCCGATACAGGATTCGGCACAGGAACAGGTGCTGGTACGGGTGGATTTGAGTATGTGGGAGCGCTTTGCAATGACACATTCACATGCCAAGTTGGAGATATCGGTGCTGGTGGCGGAACAATCTTCTATGTTGCGACTACTACTTTTACATCTCTAGGTTCACTATGTTCAGACTCTTGTAAGTATCTTGAATTCGCACCATCAACTTGGCATGGCGGAGCTGGGGATCCATCAATCTACTGGCAAGAAAGCGGTATAGGAGTTGAAAATATTTCGGGAACCACGAGTGCCATCGGATCCGGAATGTTTGACTCACTTTTGATTAGCAACCAAACAACTTTGTCACAACCATACAATGTGGCAGCCAAGGTTGCGCTAAGTTACTCAGGGGTTGGCGCTTCAAGTACTGGTGATTGGTATTTACCTTCCCCTGCTGAGTTCAATGAACTCGTGAACTCAGGGCTTGCATCAAGCGGCAATTTTAATGTCGCGACAGGGAGTTATTGGACCTCTTTGCAAAACGATCTTTCCACTGCTTGCATCTACGGGTTCCCCGGTGGCGGTGCGTTTATTTGTACTGTACAAAAAGGAAATGCAAAGTTAGTCCGCCCGTTCCGCGCATTCGGTGCAGCAAAACCAGCAGCCCCAGCAGCAGGTTCGGTCCCAATACTCACGCCAGTAATCGGCGAACATCCTGGACAAACTATATTTTCAATGAGCTCTTCAATGGAATACAAAATTCTAAGCGCAGATGGAAGTGCAGTAAAGCAAGATTGGACCGGCATTTCTGCATCGTTTGCAACATCTGCTTCACCAGCACTTGTCGCCGGCGATTTAATTCTCGTGAGGTACGTAGCCAACGGGTCAATTGCTGCTAGTTCCGACTATATCTACACAGTGCAATTAGCCGACATTGGCGAAGCTGCACCAGCTCCAACAATCACCACGCTAAATGTGGCAGTTGGAAACCGTTTAGGAAATACAACTGTCGTAATCACAGGCACAGATTTTGTAGTAGGTGCGCAAGTCACCTTTGGCGGAGTTACTGCTGCTGCGACCTTCAACTCTGCTACCCAATTGACTGTAATTACGGGCATTCATGCAATCGGAATTGTTGATGTTGTAGTTACTAATATCGATGCTGGAGTTGGTAGAAAAGTAGGTGGATTTGAGTACGTCGGTGCACAGTGCAATGACACATTCACTTGCCAAGTGGGAGACTTCGGCCCGGGTGGCGGAACAATCTTTTCGGTTGTTCCTGCTCTATTTGATTCACCGGGATCAACTTGTGCTGCCAATTGTAAATATCTTGAATATGCACCATCAGGATGGAATGGTCAGATTGCAGACCAAGCATCAAATTGGGCCGATGCAGTTGCACAATCGAGTAATTACTCGGCTACTGATAGCAGTGCTGGGCAATGGTTCCTTCCTTCCGTCGCAGATCTTGGCCAGTTAGCTGTATCAGGGGTAGTTGCATCAGGCAGCTTTACAAACTTCTTCTATTGGTCATCTCAAAGTGATGGTGGTTACGTTCAAATTAAGAATCCCATTACTAATGACTTAGGGAATGTCCCAACCCATAACTCGAATTACGTGCGGGCGATTCGTGCATTTCATACCAAACCAGCTGCACCAGTAGCGGGCGCTTTAGTTGTCACAAGGCCGTTAATTGACGCTGCACCTGGCAAGGTTTCCATTGCAACGGATGCTGGGATTGAATATCTAATTACCGATAGCAGTGCAAATGTAAAGCAGGATTGGACTGACGGAGGATCTCCTGCATTTTCAACGGCAGCCCCGTCAATAATCACCGGAGATCTGATTTTGTTTAGAGTGAAAGCGGTCTCTGGCATAAGTGCAGGATTCAACGCAACTTACACGGTTCTAGCTGGAGACATTGGACAGGCAAGTCCGGTCACAATTTCTGACATCAGAACTAGTACTGATGGAACTAAGATTTATATTACTTATGACCGTGCACTAAATTCCTCTAAAGTTCCAAATTTGGCTGATTATGCAATGGCAATTAACGGTATTGGATCAATAAATCCCACTCAAATTATTGTTGATGGCAGTATCTATATGGACTTGGTCTTTGGGACATCATTCCTACGGCCCGATTCAATTACTCTCACATATACACAGTCCAGTGGAAAAGAAATTCAGGGCCTTTATGCAAACCTCGCAGGAGATTTCGTTGCACTGCCAGTTACCAATGATGTTGCAGTTGTCACAATTTCAACCGGCTCAGCAGTAATTAATCTTGGAGCTCTTCCAATACAAGTTTCGATCACCTCTAGCTATCCGACTCCCTCGTTGAAAACAGGGGCTATAGAAGCTGATTTTCTTTTTGATTTCGGAACAACGCAACTCGTTTTTCATCATCTAGTCTCTGATGCAGGGATTGTGACGTTTTACTTTGTGCCAGCGGTAGCTACTGTTTCAGGTGGTGTAATTACAATCAAAGCCAAGAAATCGGCCTTTGAAGGTACTTCGGTAGTGGATAGCAATACCTTGACTTTCACCGCAAGTACCTAATCCTTACTGAGAAGACCCCATCGGCCAATATGGCTGGTGGGGTTTTTCTTTTATTCACCTTTTGTTAACCGGATACTTGTAGCCTCTGGTCATGTCGATTGAACCAGGTGCAAAATTATCAACGCGCGATCGTTTTTTGCCAGTATGGATTCTCTTGGCCATGGCTGCGGGATTAGGTATTGGAAAAGCTTTCCCTGATCTCAACAACGATATCGGTGCGATTCAAATTCAAGGCACTTCACTGCCTATCGCCCTTGGGCTATTCATGATGATGTATCCGGTTTTGGCAAAAGTTCGATATTCAGAGATGAGCCATCTGCGGGCAGACAAAAAACTTTTATTCAGTTCACTAATTTTGAACTGGATTATTGGACCAGCTCTGATGTTTTCTTTGGCTTGGATTTTTCTTGCAGATCAACCCACTTTTAGAACTGGGCTCATAGTTATCGGCCTAGCCCGCTGCATCGCAATGGTTTTAATTTGGAACGACCTAGCTTGTGGCAGTCGAGAAGCCGCCGCCCTACTCGTTGCTATTAACTCAATCTTTCAAGTTTTTGCTTATGCCTTGCTTGGAACCTTTTATCTAAATATTTTGCCGGGCTGGTTAGGATTAGAGAAGTTCGACATAGCATTTTCAACGAGTGCTATTACTAAATCTGTAGTGATATTCCTCGGAGTGCCCTTAATTGCAGGGTATTTGACTCGCAAGTATGGCGTAAAACAAAAAGGTGAAGGGTGGTATGAAAATATCTTTCTCCCTAAAATTGGGCTTTGGGCGCTTTATGGCTTGCTCTTTACAATTGTTCTAATGTTTGCGATGCAAGGCGACCAGATCACCAACTCTCCTGGAACAGTTATCAAAATAGCTATCCCACTACTTATCTACTTCTTCATTATGTGGGGTGTTTCTTACTTATTTGGTAAAAGAGTTGGGATGCCTTACGACAAGGCCACCACACTTGCTTTTACTGCAGCTGGAAATAACTTTGAGTTAGCTATCGCAGTGAGTATTGGCGTCTGGGGAATCACCTCTGGCCAGGCTTTAGTAGGAGTGATAGGACCTTTGGTTGAAGTCCCCGCCTTAGTTTCCCTAGTTTATGTTTCACTATGGTTAAGAAAGAGATATAAATGACAAATAAACCAACAGTACTTTTCGTCTGCGTTCATAACGCAGGCCGCTCGCAAATGGCTGCGGGTTTTATGAAAGCCCTTGGGCAAGATCGCGTTGAAGTATTGTCGGCGGGTTCAGCCCCTAAAGATTCAATCAATCCAATAGCAATCGAAGCTATGGCCGAAGTTGGAATCGATATCGCAAATAACGTTCCAAAGGTTTTAACTCCTGAAGCAGTGCAGGCCTCGGATGCAGTTGTGACCATGGGTTGCGGCGATGCTTGCCCGTTTTACCCAGGTAAACGCTATGAAGACTGGGTGCTAGAAGATCCCGCAGGACAGGGGATTGAAGCCGTTCGCATTATTCGTGATGATATAAAAATGCGTGTAGAAAAACTCCTTGCAGAGCTACTTGCTTAGGCAAGCAAAAATTTAGCTCCAGCAATTAGCAGTACAAAGCCCAGTGCGCGTTTAACACCGACGGATGAAAACCTCGATATTCCAAAGCGTGTGCCTACAAAAGCACCAAGTAACACGGCAACTAGAAATACAGGTAGTTCGCTTGGCAGCGAAGAAGTTGATTGGAAGTTCCCAAGCAGTCCGGCGATTGAGTTTACAAATATAAATGCAGCAACAGTTCCGCTTGCCTGCCTGACACTAACCCAACCCAACCAAATAATCAGGGGAGATAGAAAAACTCCTCCGCCTGTGCCAGTAATTCCAGATAATAAGCCAACACTGGCGCCGATAAGCACGGCAACAGGTTTATTGACTTCGTGGTGATCTTTATCTTTTTGCACCGCTTGAACCAGGAATCTGATGCCCGAAACGAGCAGCAAAAGGCCAATAATTGGTTTATAAACATGGCTAGGAAGATTTGTCCGCCCACCAATAAATGCAGCCGGAATTGATCCAAAGCTCAAATAGAGGAAGAGCGTCTTATTAAAGAAGTTACTTTTGATATAGCGAATTGAGGTGTAAGAAGAAACAAAGATGTTGAGAGTTAATGCCGTTGGCTTAATAACTACAGGTGGCAAATCAAAGAGAGTCATTACTGCGATATATGCAGAAGCACCAGCGTGCCCGACAGAGGTGTAAAGAATTGCCCCAAGAAGAAGGCAAGCCGCGATTAATAAAGTTTGAACTTCAAACACTAATTAACAGCCTTCACGATTTGGGCGCTTAACCATTGACGTAATTCATATGCATCATCGACCATGAAGCCATGGCCAAAGAATCCGTGGATCATGCCTGGATATTCTTTTAGAGTTACAGCAATGCCGGCCTTCTCTAAAGCGACTGCGTAATTAGCGCCATCATCACGTAATACATCATGTTCAGCCAAGGCGATTATTGCGGGTGCAAGATTTTTAAATGTTGTTGCGCGCGCAGGGACTGCATATTTGTTTTCAAGTTCAGATTCTGGAACATATTGATCCCAGCACCACTGCATTCCTACTTTTTCGAGCCCAAATCCAGTTTCGTGTTCACGATAAGAAGCAGATTCGAAATCTGTATCAAGGCAGGGATAAATCAACATTTGATATGCCAACGCTACGTCTCCTGTGTCGGCAGCTTTCAACGCAACGGCGGCAGCTAAATTACCGCCGGCACTGTCTCCACCAACACCAATCTTTGTTACATCAATGCCAAAACGTTGCGCGTTCTTTGCGACCCACAGCAGACCTGCATAACAATCATTAAAGGGTGTTGGAAATGGATGCTCCGGTGCTTTTTGATAATTAATGCCAATTACAACAAATCCAGTTTCAGCTGCAATGTTAGACATCTGTGCGGCATATCGAAGCGTCCAACTAAATACCCAGCCTCCACCATGAAAATAGACAAAGGCTGGTGCGTTTGGCTTCACATTCTTTGGGCGATAAATCACCGCATGTAAATCCGCTGTCGGTGAAGTGAAGTATGTGTGCTCGGTATTAACATCACCTGAAAGTGGCCCTGCGTAGCCCAAGTAATCTGCTGCATCTGCCCGCAAATCTTCAAGCGTTGGATCATCAGGCAAAGCGTTATTTACTGCGATGTAATCGAGATAGGCCCGGGTCTGAGGATGCATCGTCATACGCCAAGGATAATGTAAATCACAAGCGCTATCACTCACCAGTTTGGGTTTACCCCTTACCTGGGTCCGAACCTGAAGTAGTTTTAAGCCATGAAACTACGTAGCTTACTTTTCGTTCTTGTCGCATCATTCATCATCGGTGGAAACGTTCCAGTTTATGCCGAGGACGTTGTCCCCACCCGTGCAGAGGAAGTTGCAATACTGCAGGTTAAGTACAAGGGCACCTTTGATACTCAGTACGCACGCTTCTTGGCGCTTAAGCCAAAGCTAGTTAATGACTCATCATCTACTGCAATTCTCAAGGCAGCGATTGTAGATTTCTTAGAAGTCCGCGCAATGATTGAAAGAAGTCTGATCGATGCAGCGACAGAGGTTGCTTCTACTAAGGCCTACGCCGCCGAAGAGTTTGGCGAGTTTGAGGTAACTCTTGGACAGCTTGAATACACAGCGCTTAAGAACAAGACCATTACATGCGTAAAGGGCAAAACTACTAAGAAGATCGCAGCTCTAAAGCCTGTATGTCCAAAGGGATACACAAAGAAGAAGTAGTTCCATGAAATTTAGGGCCACATATGTAATCGCATTAGCTATTTCAGTTGCCCTAAGTTTTTCTCCCGATGTTGCCCAGTCAGCCGGAAAAGTGGCTGCAGGAGTTGTGTGTAAAACTTTAAATCTAAAAGTTATTGCATCCGGCAAGAAATTTACATGCACCAAATCTGGTAAGAAACTGGTTTGGAATAAAGGCGTTACAGTAAAAACGCCAACGCCAACGCCAACGCCGCCTCCAACGCCAACGCCAACGCCAACTAATACGGTGAAGAGTTTTACGAAATCAGATATTGCTATTCACAATAAAGAGAGTGATTGCTGGACATATGT
>CAITQC010000032.1 GCA_903894425.1 uncultured Actinomycetes bacterium | reverse complement strand
TAGTTGCAATTGGTGCAATCGTTACGGTTATACCAGCAGCAAGTATTTTGTTTACAGTCTTGCAAAAAGGCCTGCCAGGTATCAGTTTTTCTCTTTTTACCCATGACATGTCACTTGCAACTCCTACCGACCCGCTTTCAAATGGTGGCTTATTGCATGCAATCACGGGCACACTTACTTTGATGCTCTTGTCGCTAGTGATGAGCGTTCCAATTGGAATTCTCACTGCGTTATATTTAACAGAAATTAAAGGCCGCTTCACAGCTCCGATACGCTTTTTAGTTCAGGCTATGAGCGGTGTGCCATCTATTGTTGCCGGCCTATTTATTCTTTCAGCGATTTTGTATCCAATCACTAAAGCCTATTCAGGGTTAATGGGTGCGCTTTCTTTAACTATTCTGATGATTCCAACGATTGCTCGAACTTCCGAAGAAGTTTTAAATTTGATTCCAAATGATTTGCGCGAAGCCGGAACTGCACTTGGCGGCACGCAATGGCGCACCGTTGCAATGATTGTTTTACCAGCAGCTAAGAGCGGACTAGTAACAGCTGTAATTCTTGGTGTGGCACGCATCGCGGGCGAAACCGCGCCGATTCTTCTTCTTACTGGCGGTGGAGACAAAGTTAATCCCAATGCATTTAACGGTCCGATGGGATCTCTGCCTTATTACATCTGGAAATCATTTAATGCAGGCTCCCCAGAAGCGATCACGCGCGCATGGGCCGGCCTATTGGTTCTTGTGGGACTTGTCCTATTCCTCTTTACTTCAGCACGTTTCTTGGGTGCACGAAAGGTTTCCAAATGACAACTCCACATGAAAGCGAGAACCAAGATATGCAAACATCAGTGAAGCCATCATCATTGGCAGATGTTGCTAACGCCAAGGCAGTTAAGGTGCCTGGTACAGCAGCTCTTGGAACTGGTCTTGAGACACGTGGCATACATGCATGGTTTGGAAAGCATCATGCACTCTCAAATGTTTCATTAGATTTTGCCGCTGGCACAGTAACTGCACTTATCGGGCCATCTGGTTGTGGTAAATCAACATTTATTCGCACAATCAACCGCATGCATGAATTTATTCCAGGGGCTGCAATGGCCGGAGAAGTCCTGCTTGACGGTAAAGATGTTTACGCACCCGGAACCGATGTAACAAAGATTCGTCTACAAATTGGAATGGTTTTCCAGAAGCCAAATCCATTTCCATCAATGACAATCGGTGAAAATGTTTTGTCAGGTTTAAAACTTGCTCAAATCAAAGTTGATAACAAAGACGATCTCCTCGAAGAGTGTTTAGAGCGCGCAGGATTATGGAGTGAAGTGAAGGATCGCTTAGGCGCTCATGGCGGTTCACTTTCAGGTGGCCAGCAACAGCGTTTGTGTATCGCACGCGCACTTGCCGTCCGCCCACAGGTACTGCTTATGGATGAGCCATGTTCAGCACTTGATCCAGGATCAACGCTTCGCATCGAAGACACAATTCGCCACCTTTCAGAGACGATGACAATCATTATTGTGACTCACAATATGCAGCAGGCCGCGCGTGTATCTGATTACACAGCCTTCTTCTTATCCGATGGTGGCCCAGGTCAGATGATTGAAGTTGCACCAACTAGTGAGATCTTCTCGCGCCCACAGGATTCACGAACTGAAAGTTATGTCACTGGCCGCTTTGGCTAATCGACACCATTTGTTCACCTAATTGTTGAACTGCGTTAAACCAGTACCCCTTATCAGTTAACTCTGGCTCCATAGGTTTTACCTTGTAGTTCATGTCAAAACCTATGAGGAGAAATAAATGAGAATTTCAAAGCTCGCGAAAGTTGCAGCACTTGCACTCGCGTTCGGCCTAGTAGCAGGCACACCAGCATATGCAGTTGATCTTCAAGGTTCAGGCGCTTCTTTCCCAGCCCTGCTTATCGAAGGTTGCAAAGCTGGATTCGCATCAAGCACAACAAATACTTATGTTTATGCATCATCATCTTCAGGAACTGGCCAAGCTAACTCAGATAAGTCAATCGGTGATTTCTGGATGTCAGATGGCGCTTACACAGCAGCAACAAAGCGTTCAACACTTATTCACGTGCCACTAGTTGCAGCTCCAATCGCAATCTTGCACAACCTTCCATCAAAGACAACACTTTCACTTTCAGCATCAACTATCGCTGGAATCTTTGGCGGAACAATCACACGTTGGAACGATCCAGCAATTGTTGCTGATAACAACCGTTCAACAACAAAGGTTGTTTACAAGTTAGATGCAAATGGAAACCCTAAGAAAGATTCAAAGGGAAATCCAGTAGTTCTACGTACTCAGGTTGTTCAGGGCCACTACACATTGCCGAACAAACCAATCAAGGTTGTTTACCGTTCAGATTCATCAGGAACATCAGAGAACTTCACTAACTACTTAGCTAAGTCAGCTTCATCTGTATGGACAAAGGCTAAGAACAAGGTATTCAAGGATTCGTTCCCTGGAAATATCAATGACACTGCCAACCTTGGTCGCGTAGTCGGAGCAGCCTCATCAACAGGAGTTGCTCAGCTTGCCGGAAAAACTGCTTACTCAATCACATACGCAGAAGTTAACTATGCAACTGCAAACAACTTAAAGATTGCAAACATTATCAACCCAGCAGGTGCTTCAGTAGTTCCAGATTCAACTGGCGTTGGTGCATTCCTTGCATCAGCAACACAGGATGCAAACGGCTTCTTGACTTATGACTATGCAACAAAGGAAAAAGGCGCTTACCCACTAGGTATCGTTTCTTACCTTCTTGCTGATACTAAGTATTCTTCAGCAACACAGGCAACTGCAGTTAAGGCCTTCGCGACATATATCTTGAGCTCAAAGTGCTCAAAGGATGTTGGCGCAGCTCTTGGCTTTAGTGTTATCGATGGCGAGCTTCTTAAGAAGTCTCTAGCTCAGGTAGCAAAGATCGGTTCATAGTTTCTTAAAGATCGAGGGTAGAAGGGCCCGGCTCGCAGCGATGCGAACCGGGCCCTTCTTTTTCTTTTTGGCTATATTTGGGCCATGCAAATTAATCTTGAAAAGAAGTCAGGCCTACTCCTAGGAATTATTGCCGGGCTCTTGGTTGTCATTATCGTGTTACTGGTAGACAAAGTTGGCGATGATGATCACATGGTTGAAAGCCATTCAGCTCAACTACAGTTAGGTAACTAATGTCAACGATTGCGCAATACGCAGATGCTTATGAAATGGCAACAAATGAATTTCTAGCCATTGCCACAAATGTTCCGGAAAGTAAGTTAGATAATCATGTTGGTGAAGACTGGAGCTCTCGCCAAGTAATTCACCATTGCGCAGATAGCGAAGCTCAGTCATATGCACGACTTCGCCGATTAATCGCCGAACCAGGATCAATGATTCAGGGATATGACGAAGGTGCCTGGGGTAACAACCCAACTCTTGGGTATACAGAACTTCCTGTACAAGTTTCTATCGATGTCTTTAAAGCAGTTCGCGCTGGATCTCTTGAAATCATCAAGCGGTTGACTCCGCAACAATTGCAAAACTCTGGAGTTCACTCTGAATCAGGCGAATTTAGCGTTGAGAAATGGCTAAAGGGATATACCCGTCATGCCATTGACCATGCAGAACAGATTACAAAAAATTTAGCTTTGTAATTTTCTCGTTTTAAGAAATCTGCTCCAGTTAATTCGGGTCAACAAGATCACTCCAGTAATCATCAGGATTTGGAAAACTATTGCCCAAATAGAGGTGAACTCCTTTGTGATCAATTCGCCGATTCCATGTGCTTTGAGTTCTGAAGCTCCAGTGACATAAAAAGAGTAAGTGACCAATCGCCCTGAGAAAAAAGCAAGTGTGAGCGGAAGAAGCTTCGTGCCGATTAGTCCTGCGGCTTCAAATAACTGCGCTGATGGCAGCGGGGAGATAATAAAGAGGACAAGCACAAGGATTTTCCTGGAGGATTTCTCTTCAAGAAGTAGTTGAGCACTCTTCAAATTTTCAAGAGTTCTTCCTTTAATCCTAAAACGTAAGAGACTGGTTGCTCGAGCAAGGCAATATCGTCCCGCACCAGCACTGATTGCTCCAAGGATGATGATGATTAAGGGGTGAAGGTTTGAATTAATCGCAAAGAGAACAAGGATGCTCCACGTAGGTGGTGCAAATGCAGGTGCTAGGTTGAAGAGAAAAACAACCGTGATAAGTGCGACCGCCGTCTGCATTCTCTGAGCCTAGACCTGCATCGGGAAAGGCGGCATAAATAGCCCGTTAATCTCACTCCTAGGAGGGTGATTACCGCTTGAAAATAACGTGAGCAAGCATCACCCTTTGAGCATGAGCGTTCAAAATATCACCCCAGATGGGGTGAGTTTGCCCCGCTCCCAGCCACCTGCTATTTCAGGGAACTTTTTCTCACGTAAGCACCTCTTTCCTCTTTTTGAATCGCATGTGCCCGGTGCCACCTTAGTTATAGCCCCAGCTGGATTTGGCAAGACAACCCTGGTCGCTGAGTGGGTGCAAGAAAGTTCACGGCCCACTTTTTGGTACACGGTAGATGCAGCCGACTCGATAAAGGATTTTCAGGCACATGTCGTTGCTGCAGTATCTGCTCATTTTCCCGACTTCTTCGAAGGAATTAGCGAGTTAGAGCACATAGATCCACGTGAGGGAATTGAGTTACTAGGTGCAGCAGTTTCAAAACTTTCAGGTGAGTTTAATTTTGTTATTGATTCCGGACGTGTAGAAAATCATGAGATTGCTCATTACCATCAATTAATCGCCGATAGCATTCCAAATAACTCACACCTAATTATCATTCGTAGAAGTTCACCTCTGTCTAATTTGTCTCGATATGCAACATTAGGAAATCTCAGTTTTATCACTAGCGAAGAGTTAAAGTTTTCATCAAGTGAAGTTGAGACGATTGCAAACATCAATGGTGTCGATTTATCTGCTAAAACGAATATGAAAGAGATTCTCTTATGCCAAGGTTGGCCAGCAGCCGTGCAACTTATGTGTCGAAATATTTCAAAAGGAAATTCTCACACCACTTTTTCTGAAGCGGTGGCATCTAACACAAATCCGCTGGGGATTCTAGCTCTTGAAACATATAATACTTTTTCGGAATCTACTCGTAGCAAAATTCTAAAGCTCAGCATGATAGAAGAGTTTGATGAAGAAGTTGCTGAAATTATTTTGGGCGAGAGCTTTTCTTTAGCATTCTTAAATAGAATTGCTTCAGATGGGGTTTTTGTCACGGCATCAACAACGGTTAATAGAACTTATAGGTTTAATTCGATCATCTTTGAAGCATTAAGTCAGATTCCACAAGTTTCAACAGATGCATCAAAGTTCACGGCTAGAGAGTTGACTGATCTATTCATGGCTAGAGGAGATTATTCCAGCGCACTTAATTTTGCATCGAAATCTGGAGACCAAGCACGTTTTGGCGAAATCTTTAGAACAAGCCTCAGACAAATGGCGGCCACGGGTCGCGGAGATTTGCTAATAAAATGGTCTCATTTCGCTGGCGATGAATCTGTTCATGGCGAAATAATGCGAAAGTCAATCAAGATTATTGGTCATTTAGTAAACTCAGATTTTCTAAATGCCGAATCTCTAACTTTAGAACTTGAACATATTGCTGGAGTCGGCCCGGACGCCGAATTCCTAAATAGGCTCGCCGCTAAGGCTAAATCCCACATCTATTTTGCTCGTGGCGACTTTGAGCGAAGCGCTAAGTATCTCGAAGTGGCTCTTACTCCAATTTCATCTGCTCACTCTTTTGATGCAACAGATGCTGTTGCAATGTTGCGACTTCAGGCGCGCCAAGCATTTCTATTTGATGATTTTGATCAATTATCCAAGGCCTATGAGAGCGCTGCGGCCTTGCCAAATGAGGGCGACAAGGCTCAAATAGCTTTTCATTTAGCTTGCATGAAATCAATGGTTTTCTATGCCGAGGGTCGATATATTCAAGCAGCCGAAATTTCCCATATTGCAATTACCCAGGGACGTGAATTTGGATATGTTGGAATAACTGGTCCTCTTGACGCGATGATGGTGTTAGCTCGTACTCAACTCGAGTCATCGGATTTGGAAAATTGTATTGAAACACTTGAGTTAATTATGGAGCAGTCAAAGGATTGGGAAATTTGGCCGTGGTTCGTTATGGCAGAAGGCACAATCACCCGTATTCAAATTAGTAAAGGTAATTTGGGAAAAGCCTCCGAATCGATTACCAGGCAACGAGCCTTTTTGGAGACACTTCGCGCTCCACATCAGCTCAATTGGATTGTAGATATGAGTGAGCTCTTTCTTCGTTTGAACGCTGGAGATTGGCATCGATGTGAAGAGCTAATTACGCGAATGCCACAGATTCAATTGGTAAAACAGGTGAGTGCCTCAATGGCTCACAATAAGGACTCAAAAAGGACGGCAAAATTAATTGAGGCAATGCCAGTAAATACGGTTCGCGATGAGATTAACAAATGGCTGTCAGAGGCCAGTCTTAATCTCGATAATGAACAATTGGCCATGAAATCACTTGGCCGGGCTTTGGCACTGGGTGCCGAAAATGGATACCACGAGTACTTTGTGCGACAAACAGAGATGTACCCACTGATTGTGAAGATTGCAGCATTGAGACCAACGTTTTATATGGAGGGGCTAGTGCATGCGATGATGCAGAGAATTAATGCAACTAACAATCTGCAAGGTGAGCTTGATGAAAAGCTGACTATGCGCGAACTAGAAATCTTAAAACACTTGACGACAGGAAACCCAATTTCGGTGATCGCTAAAACTCTATATATTTCGCAAAACACCATGAAGACTCATCTGCGAAATACTTATCGCAAACTAGGTGTTGATGGGCGTTATAGCGCGGTTGAAAAGGCGAAGAAACTACTCCTGATTTAATATCGCCCGCTAGGCTGGCGCGCATGAAAAGCCTGGGTCCTGCATTTAATCGCATGTGGGGTTCGAGCCTTCTTACTAATCTGGCTGATGGCGTTTTGATGGCCGCTGCGCCACTTCTTGCTGTGACTCTTACAAAAAACCCAGTTCTTATTTCGACGCTAAGTGCATTGGTTATGTTGCCCTGGCTTTTGTTCGCCATCCCTATCGGAGCAGTTGTTGATCGAGTAGACCGCAGATTCTTATTAGCCGGGGCAAATGCCATGCGCTTTGTGATCGCTGCTTTAGTAGCTCTTGCAATCTCAACTCACACAATTACGATTTACTTACTTTTTCTTGCGACATTTCTGATTGGAATATGTGAAGTTACTGCAGATACAACTTCACAATCTCTTATTCCGCAAATACTGGATAAATCCCAGTATGAAGTTGGTAATTCAAGGCTGCAAATTTCTGAGACTGTTATTCAAGGCTTTATTGGCGCGCCGCTGAGTGGAATTCTCTATGCAACTGCAATTTATCTACCATTTGCAGCAAATGGCTTAGGATTCTTAGTAGCTGCTGGTTTAGCGGCATCTATACCCGTAAAATTCTTGCAAGATTTGCGTAGTGATGAAAAATCTCAAGACAAACCAGATTTCTTAGCTGAAATGAAGTTTGGAATTAGTTATCTTTACAACGACAAACCACTTCTGAGGCTAGTAGTAACAACTGCAAGTATTGGGCTTTGTTATTCAATGGCTACTTCCACAATTGTCTTATTCATTTTAAACCAGTTACACCTTGCCCCATCTTTTTTTGGAATTGCATTGGCTGTTCAAGGCTTAGGAGCAATCTTGGGTGGGCTTTTCGCGCCAAAACTCTCTGCAAAATTTGGGCGAAGTAAAGTCATGGCCCTTTGTATCTTTCTGAGTTCCTTGATGATTCTTCTAGAGGGATTTTCGCCCAATATTTATATCTTTATCGCACTTGCAACTATTGGATCCTTCACAATTTCTAACTGGAATATATTGTTAATGGCAACGTATCAATCTGTAATCCCCAAGCACCTCTTTGGTCGCATTCATGGAACGCGGCGCACAATTGTGTGGGGATTGATGCCATTTGGATCTTTACTTGGGGGATTAATTGCCAATGGTGGATTACGACTACCGTTATTAGTGGGTGGGGCGATCGCTACTCTTATTTCGCTGCTCTCGTTAAACTTTCTCTTGCGTGCAGGTGATATCTCGGCTACAGAAAGTATGGTTCATGAGTAAAGCATTGGGTGCCTCTTATTGGAAATTATGGAGCGCTACAGCGATTTCCAACTTAGGCGATGGCGTATCGATGGTGGCCTATCCCTGGTTAGCTTCAGCAGTTACTCGCTCACCGATTTTGATAGCGGCCGCCGGCTTTGCATCGCGCCTGCCGTGGCTTGTATTTACTTTGCACGCCGGTGTGCTTACCGATCGCTTTGATCGCCGCAAGTTAATTGTTGGCATGGATTTCATGCGCGGAGTTCTGACAGTATTTGTAGGAGCAGTTGTGTTTCTTAATCGAAATTCGCTACCTTCACTTAACGATCTGACTTCTCTTACAGATTTAGAGACGAATTGGCCGTTGTATTTGACCTTGGTTGTAACTGCATTTCTCTTTGGTTTAGCTGAGGTCTTACGCGATAACAGTGCCCAGACTTTGATGCCATCGGTTGTTGATCAAGAAAATCTTGAAACTGCCAATAGTCGAATGTGGTCTGCAGAATCTTTGACCAATAGTTTTATTGGCCCGCCGTTAGGATCTTTGCTCATTGGTATTGCAATTTTTATTCCATTCTTTTTCGATGCAGTCTCTTTTTTTATCGCAGTTGCATTGATTGCCTCGCTTAAAGGATCCTTTACACCAATAAGCGATGGGGTAGAGCGCGAAAAGATAAATTTCAAAGCCGAAATTAAAGAAGGTTATGCATGGCTGTGGGCGCATCCATTACTTCGTCCGATGGCGATAATTTTGGGATCATTGAATGGCTTGGGCACGATGGTTGGAGCCGTTTATATTTTGTTTGCCCAAGAAGTTCTACATAC
>CAITQC010000031.1 GCA_903894425.1 uncultured Actinomycetes bacterium | reverse complement strand
GACTGGTGCTTGTTTTAACGTCTCTGTAATTACTGAAAACTCGGCTGCCGGAAAAACATAGAGGCAACGTTCTTGACCTTTAGTAATTACTAAACCGGAAGAGAGTTCTTCGCGAAATTTCGCGGGCAAAATTAAGCGGCCTTTGTCATCTAGACGTGGCTCGTGGGTGCCAAGAAACATTTTTGCGCTCCCCTTCCCCAGGTCGCCGCGCTCGTGCTGTGCGCTTAATTCCCCACTTTACTCCACTTTCCTCCTTTTTCAACCACCTTTCGCCACTTCTCTGCACTTTCCCTCCACCCTCCACCAATACAAAAAAGGGCCCCCGATGGGAGCCCTTAAGTCGCGTGAAAGTGAGGTTATTTACTGGTTATTGCGCTTGTCCCAGCGTTGTTCGAGGCGAGCGCTAAGGGATGAACGGCCCTTGCCTTTTGGTAGAGATGGCCGCCCCAACGAAGAAATAGCTGTAATGACCCCGCCTAAGGCGATAATGAAGCCAAGGAGTCCTATAGGTGTGATCTTTGCGATGAGTCCGCCAAATAAAACGAGAATTCCTAAAACAACTAGGCCCAGACCCAAGAGAATACGGTTCTTGCCTACTGAGTTCGTATCGCCAGAAAGCGCTGAAACTAAGCGTGGATCCTCGGTCATGAGGGCAGCTTCCATCTCCTGGAGCATCCGCTTCTCGTGATCTGATAAAGGCATGCTCCAATAATAGAACATGCAAGGTAGGGCTGGCTACTGGAAAATCACTCTTCCAAATCTTCTGCCGCTTTTATCAGGCGCGCTGGACGTACCGACCCTTTACCAAAGCGCGCACGGGCCTGGTCCATGGCCCCCTCTGCCTGGCGCCAGCCAACTTCACGCTCACCCAACATCATCTGATGGGGTGCGCCCTGACTTAAATTTTCAAGGGATACACCCACAAGACGAAGCCGGGCCCGATCGATACGCAACCCTTGGTAAAGCCCCTTTGCAACTTCATAAACATCATGGGTGCTATCGATTGGAAGCGGCAACGTCTTACTGCGATTAATCGTTGAAAAATCAGCAAAGCGCACTTTGATACTTATCGTTTTGGCAAATAATCCTCTGTCGCGCAATCGTGCGGTAGCACGTTCTGTTAATCGTAAAAACTCAGTCAGGATCTCTTCTGGATTATCAAGATCTTGCGCAAATGTTTCGGCGGCGCTGATGCTGCGATCGGGTTCTTCTGGTGTGACGTCGCGGTAATCGCGGCCCCATGCAAGTTCATATAAGGATGCACCATTAGCTTCACCTAATGCACGGATAAGCGTTGAACGTGGCAGTTTGGCAATATCTTCAATGGTACGAAGTCCAAGGCGCTCAAGTACTTCAGCCGTCTTTGGCCCCACTCCCCACATTGCTTGAATAGGTAATGGATGTAAAAAAGTAAGTATTCGATCTGTAGTTATTTCCAACATTCCATTGGGCTTGCAGTGCGCCGATGCTAACTTTGCAATGAACTTTGACGGTGCAATTCCAACGGAACACGTGATGCCTTCTTGTTGCTCAACTTTCTTACGGATAGCTACTGCTATTTCGCGCCCAGTGCCCAAGAGTTTTTCTGAACCCGTTACATCTAAGAATGCTTCATCAAGTG
Source organism: uncultured Actinomycetes bacterium (assembly GCA_903894425.1). GTDB lineage: Bacteria > Actinomycetota > Actinomycetes > Nanopelagicales > Nanopelagicaceae > Planktophila. The sequence continues at coordinate 2,949 of CAITQC010000031.1, read as the reverse complement.
AAATCGGTTCAACCCAAGGAGTGAAACTGTGGAAAATTTCCATAACATGTCCAGATACTTCTTGATATCGCGGCATATCAACTGGTAAAAAAATTGCATGCGGTGCAAGGCGCCTGGCACGGCCAACTGGCATCGCTGAATGGATTCCGAATTTACGGGCCTCATAATTTGCCGCCGATACAACACCGCGTGCACCCATTCCAATTACAACGGCCTTGCCCTTAAGTTCTGGGTTATCGCGTTCGGCGACGGAGGCAAAAAATGCATCCATATCAACATGAAGAATCGTGGCTTTAGTTTCTTCACTCATATTGCCAGCGTACTTTCTTTTGTGCGCCAACTTTCATAGGCCGCGCGCAGATCCCATGCCCCAGTTGCGCGCAGTGAAATACCCCGAGCCCCTGTGCGCCGAGTAATGCCCCGAATCAGTAGCAGGGATGAGGAATACAAGGTGCTGGCATAGTCGGCTTGGGTATCAGTAAAGAAAGTTGAATCGCTGCACCCATATCCATCATCAAGAGTTAGAAAGATAACGCGTTTGCCACTGCGTACCGGTGGGGTCTGCATTGCAACTTTAATACCGGCAACCAGTACTGATGAACGCGAACGCTGCGCCAATAAATCTGCCGAACGCACCGCTCCGATTGCATTAAGAAAATCGCTATAAAATTCAATCATATGTGCAGACATATCCATACCTAAGCGTTCGATTTCATGCTTAACGCTTTCTGCCGGCGTCATATCCGGTAGGCCGCTACTGATTAACACGGGAGGTGCAAAAGCTAAATTCATCTGCGCGCCTGCAATACCGGCGCTAGGTGATTTTTGTAAATCAGAAAAATGCAGCAACAGATCACGACGATTAACATCGGTGTGGAGGCGATCAAAGGCCCCTGTCAAGATTGCACTTTCAGTAACAGGTGCACTGCAACCAGCACGGCGTACAAAATCAGTTAAATCTATATAAGGGCGCCCAGCGATAATCGATGCGACTTCGCCATCACTAATCTTTGTAATAGTTGATAGCGCAATACGAACTGCCCGGCCGTTATCTTCAACGCGATACACGGCATCGGATTCATTGACATCAAGGGGGGCAACATTTAGACCCATCTGGCGAACTTCATTAACGATTAAACGTTTGGGATACATGCCAGGATCATGGGTGAGAACCCCTGCTAAAAATGCTGCAGGGTGATGAGTTTTAAGCCATGCAGATTGATAGGTAGGAAGTGCAAACGCTGCAGCGTGCGCTTTACAAAAACCAAAGGATGCAAAGGCGCGCAGGACTTCCCAGATTTCATTAACGATAGGGAGTTCGTAACCACGCGCCGTTGCGGCAGGGAAAAACCAATCACATACTTCCTGTTGACCGGCCTTATCCCCCAACGCTCTACGTTTTTCATCGGCGCTAGCCAATGAAACCCCAGTCATCGTTGCAATGATTTCGATTACCTGCTCGTGAAAAACAACTACCCCTTCGGTATCGCGCAGGATTTGATACAAATCAGGGTGCATTATCTGGGCCTTGGCCCACCCGTGACGCGCCTTTAAAAAGGGCGTAATCATGTCGGATTTAACTGGGCCAGGACGAAAGAGTGAGATATCGATAATTAAATCGGTAAATGTTTTAGGTTCTAGCTTTCCAACAAGTTCGCGCTGACCCGGAGATTCAATTTGAAACAAACCTAAAGTATTTGTGGATTGAATCAATGCATATGTCTCGGGATCATCTAAGGGTACTGAATCGATATCAACGCTTTTTTCTTCGGTGCGCGTAATTTCAGTTAGCGCAAAGGAGATTGCCGACTGCATGCGCACACCCAAGACATCGAGCTTTAATAAACCGATTGCTTCGACATCATCTTTATCGAAAACAACCATGGGATAGCCGCTGGCATTAGATAAAAGTGGTGTGCGATCTAGTAATCCCCCATCAGATAAAACAATGGCACAAGGATGCATTGATAAATGCCGCGGTAGACCGTCAAGGCGTTCGGCCAAAGCAATTGTCATTGCAGTCAAAGGTGCAGAGATATTTAGAGAACGAAGTTCAGGAAGGTTCTCTAACGTCTTAGAGATATTGCGCGCACGCACATGGGGCATGGACTTTGCCAACATATCTATCTCCATACCGGGCAGGCCTAAGGCCGCACCTGCATCACGTATTGCATGGCGGGCTCGGTATGTATCGACCATCGCAACAGTTGCACATCGTGATTGATTGCCAGGTGTATCCCAATCTCTATTGCCATAGCGTTTAAAGACCATGTCGTAGATTTCAAGCCGACGGTGCGATTCGACATCAATATCAATATCTGGCAAAGCTCTGCGCAACGGTGAACAGAAACGCTCCATCAATAAGCCGTGCTGCAAAGGATCAACGCCAGATATTCCAAGTAAATGACAGATCAATGAACCTGCGCCACTACCCCGTGCTGCAACACGGATACCTGCATCGCGTGCCATATCGCAGATATCTGCAACCGTTAAAAAATATGACTCAAAACCAAGAGTTGCAACTGTTGATAGTTCATCATCTAAGCGCATGCGAACTTTTTTAATCGTTGCGCTATCGCTATAACGCCAGTTGATTGCTGATTCACTACGAGTGCGTAGCAATACTCGCATTTCATGTGCTGAATCTGCGCCAACTACATGGGCCTCAGGTAAGTGCGCACCGCCTAAACCGATATCGCGCTGTGGCGATAACAGGCAACGCTCGGCCCACTGACGCGTTGTTGCAAGTAGTTGCCGGGGAGTTCGCTCACCTGCTGCCCGTGCGATTTCAGCAGCGAGTGAAATCATTTCATCACTTGATTTTAAAAATCCTTCAGCGTTACGTCGTTCGATATGACGCGGGTGCAATGGCACTAACTGGCGAGCGCAATCTAAGACATCGGCTACTGGGCCATCGGTGCGATCTCGCATTCTTACCGCGTTAGTAAT
>CAITQC010000030.1 GCA_903894425.1 uncultured Actinomycetes bacterium | reverse complement strand
CGCAGGCTGTACAAAACTAAATAAGCGCGCGTAGCTCAACGGATAGAGCATCTGACTACGGATCAGAAGGTTAGGGGTTCGAATCCCTTCGCGCGCACAAGTTAAGCTCTCGGTGCCTTTCACACCGGGGGCTTTTCTTCTTTGGGGTAGGCAATACTTCACACATGGGAATAATTCTTGTCACCGGCTTTGAGCCTTTCGGAACCTCATCTATGAATCCATCAGGCGAAATTCTGCGCTCTTTAAAAGGTGATGATCTAATTACCGCCATTTTGCCTGTTACTTTTGGTGTCGTAAGCGCGAAATTACGAGAGCTCATCGATCTTCATAAACCTACGGCAGTACTATGTTTGGGCCAGGCCGAAGGCCGGAGCGAATTAACTCCAGAACGAATCGCAATAAATCTATTTGATGCCAGAATCCCTGACAATGTTGGGAACATGCCAAAATCCCAATCGATAGTTATTGACGGCCCAGATGGCTATTTTTCAACGTTGCCAATCGAATCAATGGTTGCCGCAATGAAGGCAGCAGGTATCCCAGCATCAATATCTTTAACGGCCGGGACTTTCATTTGTAATCACGTTTTTTATTCCATGCAGGATTACCTAAAGGCAAGTGGTGTAGTCAGTGGCTTCGTGCATGTCCCATTAATGGATGAACAGCGAAGTGAGTTCCCAGGACTACCCACAATGCCCTTGCGACAAATGGTTGCAGGTGTTGAGATAGCCCTCAATCTCTTACGGGTATAAACCAGGTGATCTGGGGGATTCAAAGTAATTGCTCCTAGGTGATATCATGTGATATCACCTAGGAGGATTCATGGCAGATTTATTGATTCGAGATATAAATCCTGAACTCTTAACGGAGTTAGATAAAAAAGCGTTGATTCTTGGGATCTCACGTGTGGAATATATTCGCCGGACTTTAGCCAAAGCTCTTTCAGAGTCCAATGAATCTGTAACCGAGGCCCATCTAAAGAACCTTGCTAATTTATTACCAGATCTAGCTGATCAAGAAATTATGGATGGAGCATGGCGGTAAAGGCTTGGCTCGTTGATAAATCGGCGCTGGTTAGGTTAGGCGATTCACCCGATGCTGCATTGTGGGCCTCTCGAATAAGTGCAGGCCTGGTTCATTTGTCATCGATTACTCGATTAGAAGTTGGCTATTCCGCACGTTCATCTAAAGAACTATTGAGCTCTTTTCAAAGCCCTCCACTTTCTCGCATGCCAATCGAACAGTTAACACCAAATATTGAAGATCGCGCCTGGGAGGTTCTAAAAGATTTAGCACGAACAGGTAAACATCGCGCACCATCAATCCCAGATCTACTCGTTGCGGCAACGGCAGAGAAATGCGAGTTAACAATCTTGCATGTCGATAAGGACTTTGAACTGATCAGCAAAGTCACCGGGCAGCCTCACGAGCGGTTGAAATTTAACAGCTGATTATTACGGGTATAAACCACGTAATCTGTGGGCTTCGGCAACACGGGCAACACCAATCATATGAGCAGCTTCGCGCCATGAAACCTTTTTATCGGTGGCCATGTGCTCTACTTCGCGGAAAGATTTCATCATGATGTCATTGAGGTTTTGCTTTACTTCGTCGGCGCTCCAGAAGTAGTTTTGTTTATCCTGAACCCATTCAAAGTAAGAAACAATTACACCACCTGAGTTAGCCAAGATATCTGGAACAACGAGAGTTCTCTTTTCATTGAGAATCTGATCACCACCAGGAGTGGTTGGGGCGTTAGCGCCTTCAACAATTATTTTGGCTTTAATGCCACTAGCCGTTTTTTCGGTAATGGAATCAGCCAGTGCAGCGGGAATCAAAACATCAACATCCAAATGCAAGAGCTCTTCTTGAGTTAACTTGTCAGTACCAGGCATATTGAGATTGCCATTAGCCAAAAAGTAGTTCCATAGTTCTGTTACTGAAGAAAAGCCTTTAACTGCGCCATGTACATCACTCACGGCAACGACTTTAAGGCCAAGGTTTTCTAGAGCAATTGCCGCCCAGTAACCCACTTTTCCAAAGCCTTGAATTGCAACGGTTGCACCTGCCCGATCGATTCCTTTCACGCGAAGCGCTTCGATAGTTGAAATCGCAACTCCATCACCTGTTGCAGATGTGCGGCCTAGCGAGCCACCTAAAACAATTGGTTTACCGGTAACAACACCAGGTACAGAAAAACCCGCGTTGACTGAATACGTATCCATCATCCAGGCCATATTGCGCTCATCGGTTCCAACATCTGGTGCTGGAATATCTCGCTCTGGCCCGATGATTGGCAAAATCTCTGATGTGTAACGACGCGTTAAACGTTCGTTTTCAGCTAATGAAAGCGATTGTGCATCAACTGCGATTCCACCTTTTGCGCCACCGTACGGCAAGTTAGTAAGCGCGCATTTCCATGTCATCAACATTGCAAGTGCAACTGTTTCATCCATATCGATATCTGGGTGAAAACGAACACCGCCCTTTGAAGGACCACGTGTAGTTGAGTATTGAACGCGAAAACCCTTATACATTTCAACGTTGCCATCATCGCGGCGAAGCGGAACTGCTACTTCGAGGATACGACGAGGCGTTGAAAGGGTTTGCCAGTCATTTTCGGTAAGTTCTAGTAGTTCAACAGCTCGACGTAACTGTGTTCGAGCGGTTTGAAGAGCTGACTCCGTTGTCATTTTCTTCTTTCTTGGTTGTATTAAGCGCGTAAAGCTTTAGCAAAGGATTCGAAATCCTCGACCAAAATATCAACTTCCTTTTGACCATGTGCCAAAGATATTAACCACTGCTCATCTAATCCTGGGGGAGTAATGATTCCGCGGTTAAGTGAGAACAACCAAGAGAGTTCAGCGACAGCAAAATCTGTTGCTTTGTAATCACGGTAGTTGCGAACAGGCTCTGTAGACCAAGTAATGCATCCCTTCACGCCAAAACCAACCGTGTGCGCAGGAAGGTGATACTCCTCGATAATTGCATTGATGCGATCTAACGCCTGCTGATTAAAAGCTTCAGCCTTTGCAAGTGACTCTTCTGTAAAGATAATGTCGGCTGCACGAACACCAGCCATTGCAAGTGGATTGCCATTGAATGTACCAAAGTGGGCCATTTTTCCATTAGTAACAAAATCCATGTACTTCTTCTTGCCACCAAAAGCTGCCAATGTAAGTCCGCCACCAATTGATTTTGCTAGCGTAATTAAATCTGGAGTAACACCTAAGCGCTGTGCTGCGCCTTGATGTCCAGCAGTCAAACCTGTCTTAACTTCATCAAAGATAAGAACGACGTTGTACTGGTCGCAAAGTTCGCGAACGCGCTCCAGGTAACCTTCATCTGGCAAGACAATTCCTAGATTTTCAAGAACTGGTTCAACAATGAAGCAAGCGATTGTGTCGGCATGCTTTATAAATAGACGTTCCAGGGAATCGGCATCGTTATAAGAAACGACATAGATCTCTCCAGGAATAATTCCAGCAGGAACATGTGCAATTGGATCGCTGGGATCACCAATTTTGTCGATAGGTGGCTTGCTTGAAACAACAAATGGGTCATAGCTACCGTGATAGCCGCCCTCAATTTTAACGATCGCGTTTTTATCTGTTGCAGCACGTGCAGTACGCACTGCATACATTGTCGATTCAGTTCCACTATTAGTGAAACGAACTTGATCAATACCAAATCGGCGGCAGATTCGCTCTGCAGCATCGGTTGAAATAGGAGATGGAGTTACAAAGAGAGTTCCACTTTCAAGGGCCTTCTTGACTTCCTCAACGATTACCGGATTGAGGTGGCCGGCAAGCATTGCGCCAAAGCCCATAGATAGATCTAGAAGCTGACGACCATCTACATCGGTCATCCAGGCGCCATTAGCGCTGACAATCGAGATTGGATATGGGTCCCAGTGCTGGAAGCTTGAAGTTACGCCCAGTGGCAGTGACTTGAAGGAGCGCTTGCTTTCTTCGGCGCTCTTTCCGGTCTGCTTGGTGAACAACTCCCACTCAGATTTCAGGAGTTCGGCTACTCGCTCAGGTGATACTGGAGTAGATGTTGTTGGAACGAATCTAAAAGTTTCTTTGTGATTAGTTTGTGTAAGCATTTGTAAAACATGTACGGCAAAGGTTTCAGCTTTTGAAACTCGTTTGAGAAGTACTCTCCCGGTTCGGTTTTTAGTCCGTTTGAACTAAGGCCTAAGTATCTCATGCCGTTTTTTAAAAGCAACCCCCAAAAAAGCCGGGTGTGTCATGCGGGAAAACCGCCTTTATTTCATAAAAAGTGCATTTAAACGTTTTGTTGTGAAGAAAAGTCCAACTGCAATCATTACTACAAAATAAAAGGCATGGCCGACCAAAGCGATATTTATATGGCCTAAACAAAGCCCGCGCACCAAATTAATTGCATGCGTTAAAGGAAATAGATTAACTGTGAATTGGAGCCATTCAGGGAAGACGCTTAGTGGGAAGAAAGAACCTGAAAATAAGAACATTGGTAGTAAAAACATATTAACAATTTCTAACTGTTGAAAGGATTTCATGTAAGAGGTAACCGCCATGCCGCATGATGCAAAACCAAATGCAATCAAGACAGCGGCCGGAATCGCTAGTAATCCCCAGGCACTAACGACTAAACCAAGTGGAGCAATGACGGCCATAAATGCACAGGCATAGGCAAACCCTCTTAGTAGAGCCCAACCGATTTCGCCAAGAGCAACGTCGAGTGGGCCCATAGAAGTTGCTAGCATGCCGTGATAAATACGGTCGTGATTAAGTTTAAAAAACACATTCATCGTTGAGTCGTAAATTGCGCCATTCATGGCACTAGTTGCTAACAAGGCAGGTGCGATAAAAGCGGCATATTTGATGGTTTCTCCACCAACTGAAATAGTTGGTAAAAGTTTGCCAATTCCATACCCGAAGGAGAGCAAGTACAGGACTGGCTCTAAGAATCCCGAGATTACGATCATGTAGGTCGATGATTTGAAGGCAATGTATCCGCGCTCTAGTAACTGAGGAACACGGCCTGAGTAAACGCGCTCTCCGCGCTTTCCGACGCGAGCTTCGGCGATAGCTACAGCCATAGGAATAAACATCTACTTACCCAACCGTTTCGTAAAGATTCTGGCCGAGAGAAAGAGTCCAACAACGAGCATGGTTCCAAGAAATATAAAGTGAACCCAGACCATCGTTGGTGAAACGACATGGCCATAAGTTAAGTGGCGACCCAACTCTGTCGCATGCCACAGCGGTGAGATCCAGCCGATCCATTGAAGGTAAAAAGGCATCGAAGTGAGCGGGAAAAACGTTCCTGAAAACATAAATAAAGGCATCATCACAAAGCGGCCAAGAACTACGAAGAAGATATTTTCATCTTCTAGCCGTGCAGCTAATGCCTGCATGAGCGCACCAAAAGATGCTCCCGCAAATATCGCCGTAGGAATTGCGAGCCATGCACGCGGGGATTCCAATGCTCCAAATGCCCACATGACACCAAAATACAAAACTACTGTGTAGAAAGCACGAAAGAGCGCCGTGAGAAAAACACCGTAAGAAATCTGGGTACCAGAAAGCGGAGTCGCATTCATTGAGAAGAAAGTCTTATGCCATTTAAAACCTTCAATAGTTGGAAAAACGGTTTCATCCATTGTTCCTTGAATCGCTGCTTGGGCGAGAAGGGCTGGAGCTAAGAAAGTTAAGTATTTAACGCCATCAACACCTGCTGACCCAACGCTTTTATCAATTAATCCACCGAGGCCAATACCGACAGAGATTAAATACAAAATTGGGTTGGCAATGGCGATACCAAGAATCAACCAGATCCATTTCATCATCTGGCGGATGCGGGCTTGTGCGACATAGAGCGCACCACGAGATTGGACTCGGGCTGCATCTACAAGCACGAGTGAGCCCTGGCGAATGTCTGTGAGGCTCATTATTCGATCAAAGTTCTTCCAGTGAGGCGCAAGAAAACATCCTCAAGTGATGAACGACGAACAAGTGAAGTTTTTGGATGAAGATCTGCGGCATATATTTTTTCTAGCAACGCCTCACCATCATCGGTGTACATCAAGAAGCGGTCAGGTAGTTCTTCAATGCGCTCGCACATTGCGCGTAATTGGTCAGCCACTTGTTGATTGCGGTCTGAACCAAATCGAAGTTCAAGAACTTCCTTTGTTGAATAATCCTTAATGAGTGAAGCCGGACTACCTTCAGCCATAATGGTGCCCTTATCCATAACGATAAGACGGTCGCAGAGTTGTTCAGCTTCATCCATAAAGTGGGTAGTAATAAGCAGAGTTACGCCCTGTTCTTTAAGGCGAAAGAGGCGATCCCACAAGATATGTCGGGCCTGCGGATCTAAACCAGTCGTTGGCTCATCGAGCATCAAAATCTCTGGCTCACTAACCAGGGCACGGGCGATCGTTAGGCGACGCTTCATTCCCCCGCTTAAGTTTTCTACTTTTGCATCACGTTTTTCTTCAAGTTGGGCAAAAGCCAGTAGCTCTTCAACTTTGTTCTTTACAAAACTACGCGGTAAACCAAAGTAACGGCCATAGATGTATAAGTTCTCGGCGACGCTGAGCTGCATATCCAAATTGTCTTGCTGCGGGACAACACCTAAGTGTGCGCGGATTTGTGGTCCATTCACTTCAGGATCTTTTCCAAGAATCGAAATCGTTCCAGAAGTACGCTGCGAGGTTGCGCCAATGATGCGCATTGCAGTTGATTTACCCGCACCGTTGGGTCCAAGGAAACCGAAGGATTCACCCTTAAAGACATCGAAGTCGATGCCGTTTACAGCGGTGAAATCGCCGAATTTCTTGGTCAACCCACGTGCAGAAATGAGCGGATTAGACATGCGCAAATCGTACATGAGTATAGTTCTGCTACGTGCGCTTCATAAATAACCCAACCCACGACCTGACCTATGACGATGTCTTTATGGTCCCAAGTGCCTCACAACTTTCTAGTCGGATGGATGTTGATTTAGCATCAACCGACGGTTCGGGCACAACAATTCCATTAGTAGTTGCAAACATGACTGCAATCTCTGGGCGCAGAATGGCAGAAACAATTGCGCGTCGCGGTGGCATTGCAGTAATTCCACAGGACATTCCTCATGCTGTAGTCGATAGCGTTATTAAATGGGTAAAAACCCGTCACACATTTTTTGATACACCAATTACCTTAAATCCACATCAAACCGTAGCCGATGCTGTTTCACTTCTTCACAAACGTGCCCATGGTGCCATCGTCATTGTTGATAATGGAAAGCCTGTTGGCATAGTCACCGAAGAGGATTGCAAGAGCGTAGATCGCTTTACGCAGTTGCACCAAGTTATGAGCAAAGAGCTCATTACGATGCCAGATAATCTAGATGCACGCGCAGCATTTGAATTCCTGAATTTACATCGTCACAAGTTGGCACCCGTCGTTTCTAGCAATGGTGAACTCGTTGGCATCATGACAAGAATTGGAGCGCTACGTGGCACTCTTTACTCACCGGCAGTCGATGCAAATAACAAATTACGTATCGCTGCTGCAGTTGGAATCAATGGTGATATCGCCGCAAAGGCCGCAGCATTAGTTGAATCTGGGGCTGATGTATTAGTCGTTGACACAGCTCACGGACATCAGAAAAAAATGATTGATGCATTACAAGCAATTAAATCCCTAGGGCTGTCAGTACCGATTGTTGCTGGAAACGTTGTGACTGCCGACGGTGTTCGTGATCTTGTCGAAGCAGGTGCATCAATAATTAAAGTAGGTGTGGGCCCGGGTGCAATGTGCACAACAAGGATGCAAACTGGTGTTGGCCGCCCACAGTTTTCAGCTGTTCTTGAATGTGCAACTGAGGCAAAGAAACTGGGTGCGCATGTGTGGGCTGATGGAGGAGTACGGCATCCTCGCGATGTTGCTTTAGCACTAGCTGCAGGTGCATCCCAAGTAATGATTGGCTCTTGGTTTGCCGGAACATATGAGTCACCAGGAGATCTTCAGAGTGACGTGAATGGTCGACTATTCAAAGAGTCATTTGGAATGGCTTCGGCCCGTGCCGTTGCTGCGCGCACTTCGGGTGAAGATGCATTTGACCGCGCTCGTAAAGCCTTGTTTGAAGAAGGAATCTCAACGTCGCGCATGTATTTGAATCCGAGTCGCCCTGGCGTTGAAGATTTATTAGATGAAATCATCGCCGGTCTTCGTTCTTCATGCACGTATGCAGGAGCGCGCAATCTAGAAGAGTTTGCAGAACGTACAGTTATTGGAATTCAATCATCAGCAGGTTATGCCGAAGGCCGACCATTGCACTCTTCTTGGGGAAATTAAGATTTAGAAACGTCCACCACTAGGACTGTCTTGACTAAGTCGTTGCGATAAATAAATAGGAATAATTGATAAAACAACCAAAGTTGCAGCTACCACATTAACAATTGGTGCTTGATTTGGTCTGAACAAGTTGTTGTAAATCCATATTGGTAATGTTTGAATTCCAGGTCCAGCGGTAAATGTAGTTACAACGATTTCATCAAAAGAGAGACCAAAAGCCAAAAGACCCCCAGCAAATAACGCTGACGCTAAATTAGGTAATGTAATTAAACGAAAAGTTGTTATTCCATTAGCGCCCAAATCCATAGATGCTTCTTGCAGGGAAGTACCCATTCGGCGCAAGCGCGCAATAGCGTTGTTGTAGACAATAACAATACAAAAAGTCGCATGGCCAATGACAACGGTCAATAAGCCCGTCGACATACCTAGCTGTTTAGTAAATGCATTATTTAGTGCGATACCTGTTACAACCCCCGGTAGTGAGATTGGTAGAACTACAAGCAATGAAATAACTTCGCGCCCGAAAAATTGATAGCGGCTTACTGCAAAAGCTAAACAGGTTCCCAAGACCAGCGCTATTGCCGTTGCAGATAGCCCAGCAAAAATGCTCCACTTAAGCGCTTCTCTAACACCAGTATTCTCTAATGCCTTCGACCACCATATGGTTGTGAAATGAGAAGGTGGCCAAGAAAAGGTTTTGCTTGCATTGAATGAATTGATTATGACAACACTTAACGGGATATAAATGAAAGCAAGGCCCACTCCCAATAGGGAAGCTAGAAGTAATCGTGCGTTTCTAGAAATCGTCATCACATACTCGCTAACGCGCCGGTGCGGCGAACCAGGTAAAGATAAAGAGCCATGATTGAGACGGGAATCATTGCAATTGTCGCGGCAAAAGGTAGATTGATACTGAAGTTTTGATAAACAACATTGCCAAGCATTTGTAGCTTGCCACCAATAATTTGAGCCGTGATGTAGTCACCCAAACTCAGTGAAAATGTGAACATTGATCCAGCGACTAGAGAAGGGAAAATTAAAGGAAGAATTACTTTTCTAAAGGTATAGAAGTTATGTGCACCTAGATCACCGGAGGCATCCAGTAAATTATTTGGTAAACGCTCCAGCCCTGCATAGATTGGCAAGATCATGTACGGAAGCCATAGATATGAAAGCCCAATAATGATTGCGGGCCCACCAAATCCCGGTGAATGAATTCCAATTGGCCCAAGTAGCCAGTCCAACACCCCATTTCCAGGTTCTAGCATTGTTCGCCAAGCATAAATTTTTACTAAATAAGAAGCCCATAGCGGAGTTAGTACAAGAGCAACAAGGATCTTTTGTGAGCGTGGACGTGCAATTTTAGCCATGTAAAAAGCCATTGGGATTGCTAAAGCAGAGCAGAGGAATGTAACGCTAATTGCTATTCCTAAAGTTCTTAGAACTACATTTTTGTAAGCAGCATCTGTGAGCATGTCATGGAAATTACCTAGATTAAACTGCTGAATGACATTTCCAGTAAAACTATCAATAGTGAAAAATGCGGTTACTAAAAGCATAGCTAAAGCGCCTAGGTAGGCAACTACAAGCCATAAAACCGGAGTAGTTAAAAGTGCAACGAGTCGCAAGCGTGGCTTCTTATGCAAATACGTTGATAAAGAATCTAACACTCACGACTCCTTTCTAAGAAAGAAAACCGGGCGTGAGAATTACCCCACGCCCGGTTTATTACTTATGAATTACGCAGGCTGGACCAAGCTTTGACCCATTCGGCGTATGGAACACACTTAACATCAGTACGCCCGTCGAGGCATGCCTCTGTGGCTGTATTCCAGTAGTAAACATCTTCCCAGTAAGCATCATCTGCAGCATGGAAAGTTGCGCAGTGATTCTTATCAGCAGTTAGATCACAAGACTTTGCATTAGATGGAGCTTCTCCGAACCATTCTGCAACTCCTGCGTTTGCCGCAGGTGATGCAATGTGATTCATCCACAAATATGCACAGTTTGGATTCTTAGCTTTGCTGCTAACCATCCAAGTATCTGACCAACCGGTAGAACCGCCCGCAGGCTTGATGCCTTCTACCTTGGTGCCTTCACCCTTTGCAAGATTGATATTTACTTGCCAAGTTGTGCCAAGCACTGTTCCACCTGATTTAAGTGATGCAACATGCTTGAGGTAATCACCCCAGTACTCACCAATAAGTGGCTTTTGAGCCTTTAGAACTTCAACTGCTGCATCAAATTGAGTTTGGTCAAGAGCATAAGGATATGTGATTCCTAGCTCTGGCTTTGTTTCCATCAAATAGAGTGCAGCATCAGCGATATAAATAGGTGAGTCATATGCTGTGATCTTGCCCTTATAAGGTGAATTAACATCGAAAACCGAGCTCCATGAAGTTGGAGCAGGCTTAACGATATCTGTGCGGTATGCCAACAAGTTGGCTCCACGTCCGTGAGGAATACCGTATGCAACACCATCAACTGAGTTCCATTGCTGCATCTTTAGATTTTCAAAGATGTCTGCATAGTTTGGAAGTAAGTCAGTGTTTACAGGTGCAACATCGCCGCCATAAATGAGGCGAAGAGATGCATCACCTGATGCAGAAACAACATCGTATTCGCCGGTCTTCATTAATGCGACCATGTCATCTGATGTTGCGCCGTTCTTAACATTTACTTTGCAACCGGTTTCCTTTTCGAAACCGGTAACCCAGTCAACATTAGGATCTGTGGAACCATTTTCAACATAACCAGCCCATGCAACAATATTTACTTGGCCTTCACCAGCGCCAAGCTCTTTCATCATGTCTACTTTAGGTACACCGCTATCGGATGCAGAGTCGCTACCTGAGCTGCAACCAGCGAGAATTAGCGCTGTTACTGAGGCAACAGCGATTAGTGAAACCAGACGCTTCTTATGCATCTGTACCTCCATCTTTACTTAACATATTCAGCGGTTGAATATGCACCTTAGTTCTTCAATGAACCAAGAATTCCTTTGCTTTGTCCCAAGAAACGATTACAGGGTCGCCAACTTTAAGATCACCTTCGGGGTTAACTGAGATTATTGCCCCGCAGCTGGTATCAACTAAATAACGAGTAGTTGCACCAACAAAAATTACATCTCGCAATACTCCTTGGAAAGAACGGTCTCCAACCGAAATGGATTTTGAAACCGAAATTGATTCTGGTCTTACATTGATCTTTAATCCATCAATTTCCAACTTATTTGTTTGACCTACAAATTCAGAGACGAATGCACTTTTGGGGTTTCTATAAATTTCTTCTGGCGTGCCAAGTTGTTCAATCTTTCCGTTATTAAACACGGCGATGCGGTCGCTCATTGTTAATGCTTCTTCTTGATCGTGTGTCACAAAAATAAAGGTAATTCCTACCGCCCTTTGGAGCTCTTTTAACTCAATTTGCATTTGCTCACGCAATTTAAGATCGAGTGCGCCTAATGGTTCGTCAAGTAAAAGAACCGAAGGTCGATTAACCAATGCACGAGCGAGCGCAACGCGTTGTCGTTGTCCACCAGAAAGTTGTGAAGGTTTCCGTTCACCGTAACCATCTAGTCGAACTTGATTCAAAGCCTGGCTTGCACGTCTATGGCGTTCTAACTTTTCAACTCCTTTGACCCTAAGTCCATACTCGATGTTGTTTAGAACATTCATATGAGGGAAAAGGGCATAGTCTTGAAAAACAGTGTTTACATCGCGATCGTAAGGCGGCAACTGCGAGACGTCTCTTCCTGAAAGCAAAATACTTCCAGAGTCTGGTTTTTCAAATCCTGCAATCATTCGAAGAACTGTAGTTTTACCCGATCCAGACGGCCCAAGAAGAGTTATGAACTCACCCTCGTAAATATCTAAATCGACTCCCGAGACTGCGCGGACATCACCAAAGCTACGGGTAAGACCACGTATCGAAATAATCACAGGACTTGGCACCCCCCTGACTTTACTCAATAAGGGTCTGTAAGCAACTACTAGATAGGCTACGTGCCATGTCCAAACCAACAATCATTCTTGCAACAAGCAACGGTGTCGGTATGGGGCACTTGGCACGTGCAAGTGCAGTTGCACATGCCCTCAAAGATGTTGCAAACCCAATTATTGTTTCAATGGCCGGCGGTATCGCTGAAATCCCTTCTACCGTAGGAATCCGGTGCGAATATATTCCCGGTCGAGATCGCCTATGGATGTCTCGTGAAAAATGGGACACGTACCTGCGTGACCGCTTGCTAGCTTTGGTCGAAGAGACCGATGCAAAGGTTTTATCATTTGACGGCGTTGTTCCTTATCCAGGTGTTATTGCTGCACGCAACGCCAACCCAAATCTAAAGCTTGTGTGGGTTCGCCGCGGTTTATGGCAAAAGAAGCCACAACGTTTCATTCTTGGGCTCCAGGCAAAGATGATGGATGCAATTGTTGAACCAGGAGATATTGCACGGGCATATGACTTTGGTCCAACATCAAAGCGAAAAGACTCGGTTCTAACAGCGCCAGTGTCTTTGTTTAGAAAAGAAGATGCACTGTCACGAGAGGATGCTCGACGCGCGTTAGGACTTGATCTCAATCGCCCAGTGGTTTTGGTGCAATTGGGAACTGGCGATAACGATATGAATCACAAGATGACGGCAGCTTTAGAAGGTTTGTTGGGCTGGAAAGATTTGCAAGTGATGTTAACCAAGGCACCCGTAGACAAAGATGGAAATTCATTAGTACCAGATGGTTTAGATATTAAAGTTGCGCGTTACTTCCCACTGGCCAATGTCTTGGATGCATTTGATGCAAGCATCTGCGCAACTGGATATAACGGTGTGCATGAACTGTTGCCAGCGCGAGTCCCAACTGTATTTGTTTCAAATATTCGCGGTACTGACGATCAAGAAGCACGTGCACGTTGGTGTCATGATTTCGGCTATGCACTGCGAGCCGATCAAGCAGATATCGCAGATATTACAAAGACTGTACGGCAGCTACAGGATCCAGAGGTTCGCGTACGCCTTTCAGCTAAATGCTCTGAATTACCTGACACTGTAGGAGGACAAGAGATTGCTGAAATCTTGCATGCACTTACAACACAAAACGCACCATCAAATGCAAAGACATTTACCTTCACTCGGTTAATGATTCAGGACCATATAAATCGTGGCCTTCGCCATGTGGCAAACCTTGGCTTACGTCGCATGGCTCTGGTGTATCGATTCCTGCATCCTCATATTGTCGTTGATGTGGTGAAACTTGATCCGCCAATCTTTAGTGAAACTACAGAGGTAGAAGAGCTTCGTGGCTTATTAAAATCCGGCGTTCGTTTCGAGCACCTAATAAGTGGTGCATCACCGGCATATCTTTTAAGGCGCAAAGAAATTGCTCATGCCGCTTATGGAGAACAGATTGAAGTGACAAAAAAGTAACTACTCTTCAATCATCTTCTCTATTTTGTTTTTCAAGATCAAAATCAACGTTGCTACGACGGCTAAGAAAAAAATTGCCCAGTATTTTAGGTATTTTTCAAGCGTTGGTAATGAGGTAGCAAACTGATATCCCAGGCTAACTACAACGGTGCTGAAAACAATTCCACCGGCGGCGTTCCATTTAAGAAAAGTACGATAAGGCACCTGGTGCATGCCCGCTAATGCTGGAACAAGTGCACGTAGTAAAGCCTGTGCGCGGCCGAAAAAGATTGCACCGGCGTGGTACTTAGAAAAGATATGTTCGGCTAATCTCCATCGTTTTAAACCAACAAGTTTTCCAAACTGTGTTGTCTTAATCCGAGCACCAAAGTGTTTTCCTACTTCATAACCCACTGAATCTCCAGCGATGGCACCCACTATCGCGCATATAAGGAAAAGCCAGAAAGACCAGACCTGTGCATGCGCTAGTACTCCACCTATTAGTAGAGAAGTCTCACCAGGCAGCACGAAGCCAACAAAAGCCGCCGCCTCGGCAAAAGCAAAGAGAATTAACAAAATAAAAAGTGGGGTTTGCAGATTATTATCGACAAGCCAGTTGGCAGTGTGATGAATCCATCCCGACATGCGAGAACTCTAGCCTGCACTTAGAATGCGCTAATGATGAAAGCTCAAACATCGGTAGAAATTCATGAACTGTTAGCCAATCGTCGAAGCCCGCGATCTTTAGATGCAACTACGGTGGTCATGAGCCAGGAGTTATTAGCGATTTTGGAAGCTGCCCGATGGGCACCCTCTGCAAACAATGGTCAACCATGGCGCTTTTTCGTGGGTAAGCGAGGCGATGAAGTTTTCGGACAGATACTGGATTCACTAGCCTCATTTAACCAAGGGTGGGCGCACCGATCTTCGGCACTGATTCTTGTAGCTGGTTTGCATGAACGCGAAGATGGCACACCGAACAAAGGCTTTCTATATGACTGTGGACTTGCCGTTGCGCAAATGGTTATCGAAACTCACCATCGAGGATTCGTCGCACATCAAATGACTGGCTTCGATACAGCGAAAGCGGCAGAAAACTTAAGCATTGACCCATCACTAACACCGGTTGCAGTTATAGCAATTGGAAAGCAAGCACCGGCTGAACTATTACAAGGTGCGATGTTAGAGCGTGAAATCGCCCCCCGGCAGCGCAAAACTTTGGAAGAGATTGTTGTCAAAGGTCTGCCAAACTAAAAGCGAGAACGAATCTCCCACAGATCTTTAAATACGGGAGCGAATAAAGTACTGGCTAGGTACTCGACGCCACTTGATCCACCAGTTCCAATTTTGTGACCGATAGTGCGTTCAACCATCTTGACGTGACGGTATCGCCATTCTTGAATACCTTCATCAATATCTACTAAACGCTCACAGACCATTGAGCTTTCAGGATCTTTAAGGTGAACCTCTAGTAACGCATCTTGAACACGTAGATTTGCTTCATAAGGCAACGTACGGTCGCGACCTAATACATCAGTTGGAATTGAGTGACCACGTTTTGCTAGATAAGCCAAAGCTGAATCCCAGATTGAATTTTCCGCAGTTATCAAAGCAATTTCAGCTTGAATCGCGGGAGGAAGGTGCCCTGCCATTTTGTTATCACGACGACCCAATAGAGCTTCAACTTTTCTAAACTGTGCAGATTGGAATCCGCTTGATGAAGAAAGATAAGAGCGGAAAGCATTGAACTGCAAAGGAGTCATTGTTTCCAAAATATCGATCTGTGTTACGCAGACTTTTAGAATCGTGCGTATGCGTCCAAGAATCGCTAATGAATAATGCGTATCGCCGCTTTCCATTGCACGTTGTGCTTCGGCAAACTCATGAATCAACTGCTTAAACCAAAGCTCGTAAGTTTGATGAATGATGATAAAAAGCATCTCATCATGTTCGGGCCCCTGAGACAAAGGGCGTTGCAAATTCAGGAGCTCATCTACTGCCAGGTATGAGGTATAGGTCATCGCTGGATCAAAGTTATCGCTCATGTGACTCGTGAACCGCCTTCCTTAATAGACTTATATTTGCCAGAAGCAACTAATTCGCGCATGCGTGCAAAGCCATCCCAGACTTCAACATATGAAGTTGGCAGAGGTGAAATCGCAAGTCGAATTGAATTAGGTGTTCGGTAATCTGGAATTACATTTGAAATCTGGCGTAGCGCAACACAGATTTGTGCCGCATCTGGATGCACTAAAGAGATGTGACCTCCACGTTCTTTGGCATCACGCGATGTATTAAGTTCGATTCCAAGTGGTGCAAGCCATGCATCATAAAGATCGATCATCATTTGAGTTCCGACGGCAGATTTATGTGCGATGGCATCGATACCAGCTTCTTTAATCATTGAGAAAGCAGTCTGCACGCATCGGATTCCCATTAGAGATGGACTTGCGATTTGGAAGCCGCGAATATTTTGAGCGCGTTCGAAAACAGGGCCCATTTCAAATTGAGCATCTTGTGCAAACCAACCTTGAATTGGAACTTGTAACTGGCTCTGAATTGCCTTGCTGACATATAGCCAAGCGGGTGAACCTGGACCTGAGTTTCCATATTTATATGTACAGCCGACACAAAGATCAACACCATTAGCATCAAGATTTAATTCGATTGCGCCAACTGCGTGGCTAGCATCCCAAACAACTAAACCACCGATGGCACGAACTTGATCGGTAATCGATTTGAGATCAGTGCGCGCACCAGATCGATATTGAATAACCTCTAGAGTTACTAGGGCGACATCGTCATTGAGATATGGAGCTAAAACTTCGGTAGTAATTCGTTCATGAATTGCAATCATTGGATCTTCATTTTCAATAATGACAAGATTTAATCCAAATTGTTTCGCGATTCCATCAAGGATGTAACGATCAGTTGGAAAGTTTGCAGCATCGGTAATGATGGTTTTACGACCAGGGCGGGCATGAATAGCTGCCAGACAGAGCTGATAGAAATTTACCGATGTCGTATCGCAGACAAGCACTTGACCAGCAGCAGCACCGAGCGCAGCAGCGCCTAATAAATCACCGGTTGGCTGGGCCTCATCAACCCAATGGCTCCACCCAGTTACAACCTCAGGACCCCACTCATTGACCATAAAATCATTGATGGCAGTAATTGTGGCCTTTGGAATTCGGCCCAGTGAGTTTCCATCCAAATAACACATCTCTGGGTCTGAAACCACGAACTGTGATTTGAAATGAGCCAGTGGATCGTTCCTATCGAGCTCTAACGCATATTCGCGGTCAGTTACCATCATGGAGGAAAGGTACGCTCTCCCATCATGGCGCGCAATGTTGTAAATATCGAAGAGGTCTCAAAGGCCTTTGATATCAAAGAGCTATTAGTTGGCGTCTCATTAGGTGTTTCAGAGGGCGATCGAATCGGCATTGTTGGCCGAAATGGCGCTGGTAAATCAACGCTAATGAAAGTTATCGCTGGAATCGAATCACCCGATGCAGGGCGAGTAACAAAATCGAATTCAGCACGCATCGGCTTGTTATCTCAAGTTGACTCTGCCAATCCTGAAAGCACTGTTGGTGAAGTTGTTTTAGGTGATACAGCAAAACATGAGTGGGCAAGTGAGCCAAACATCCGCGAAGTCTTCACAGGTCTTTTTGGCTCTTTTGATGATCACATATTCGATCGAAAATTCGGTCAGCTCTCAGGTGGCGAACGACGTCGTGTTGGCCTAGCAAAACTACTTATTAACGAACTCGATTTAATTTTACTTGATGAGCCCACTAACCATTTAGATGTTGAAGGTGTTGCTTGGTTAGCTCAATATCTAAATAACCGTAAAGGTCTAGCGGTCACGGTTGTCACTCACGATCGTTGGTTTCTTGATGCAGTTACTGATCGCACATGGGAAGTAGTTGATGGAAAAGTAGAAGAGTACGACGGTGGTTATAGCGCCTTTGTATTAGCTAAAGCAGAGCGCGCTCGCCAATCCTCCGTTATGGATCAGCGCCGTAACATGCTAATTAAGAAAGAACTTGCTTGGCTTCGTCGGGGCGCTCCTGCACGAACCACCAAACCAAAGTTTCGTGTTGATGCTGCAAATGTATTGATTGCAAACGAACCAGCGCCACGCGACCAAGGCGAACTCTTAAAATTTGCACTCAACCGTTTAGGTAAAACAGTTTATGAAGCGCACCACCTTCAAGTAAAACTGGGCGAGAATGAATTAATCGATGACCTGTACTGGAACATCGGCCCAGGAGATCGAATCGGAATTGTTGGAATCAATGGTGCAGGCAAAACCACTTTAATGCGCACTCTGGTCGGTGAGATCGAACCAACCGCTGGCAAACTAGTTACAGGTGTCACGGTCAAAGCAGCCTTTCTTACCCAACACCTCGATGAGTTGGATCCAACTTGGCGAGTACTTGAAGCAGTTGAAAAGATTGCTAACCGTGTTGAAATCGGCGGCGGGCGTGAACTATCAGCCTCTCAGCTGTGTGAGCGGTTGGGTTTTGATCGCGAATCTCAGTGGACCCCGGTTGGTGAT
>CAITQC010000029.1 GCA_903894425.1 uncultured Actinomycetes bacterium | reverse complement strand
GCCGTAAAGCGAGGAGAGCATTCGAACCTGTGATTGCGACGTATCTTGATACTCATCAAGTAGTACGACTTTGTATTTACCCCGCTCAAGAGCGCCAACATCTTCAAAGTTCTGGGCGATATCTGCAGCCAAAGACATCTGATCATCAAATGAGAATTCGCCCGCGGCTTTGCGTCGTTCCATAAATACTTTAACCATCGGTAACAAAGAGTTGCGCTGATGCATCGCGCGTTCTACACCGCGAACCTCATCGTTGCGCTGCCCGGCAAGTGGAGCAAGTGATTGCAACACTTCATTGCCGATGCGTTCAATTTCATCGGCCTTAACTTGGTGCTCGAGCATTAACTTTGAGAGCCCTAACAAATCCTTGATAACAGTGCTGACGGCGCTTTGATTGCGATAAGAATCATCGGACCAGTTGCGCACAACATCAGATGCGATTTGCCAGATCGCTGCTTCACCCAATGGTTCGGCATCGGCATCGATTCCATAACGAATTGCATGCTCGCTCAAAAGCTTGCCAGCGTAAGAGTGATAGGTAGTAACTGAAGTAGAAGTTGAAGTGATGTGTTTAAAGTCAGGCAACGCTGCTAACTGGCGCAAGCGCTTGCGGATACGAACCGAAAGTTCGCCGGCAGCTTTTCGCGTGAAAGTCAGACCAAGAATCTGGTCAGGTGTAACAAATCCATTGGCGACCAGATACAAAACGCGGTTGCTCATTGTCTCTGTCTTGCCAGAGCCTGCACCAGCAATCACAACAGATGGCTCGAGTGGACTACTAATAATCTCTGATTGATACTGTGTGATCGGTGTAATAGATGCACCAAACTTTGGATGCGCCTGCAATTTGGCGATGATCTCTTCCGGTGTATATCTAGCCTGGGTCATGATTCGATCACCGTCCGACCATCACTTTGAACTGGGCAGGATTTACGTACTGGGCAGCCTTTACAGCGTTTATTGACGGTGGCAAAGAAGTGAGCAGCGCCCATGCCTTCGGCGATCTCGTTGAGCTTTTCCTTCGTCGCTTCAACATCTATAACATGTTGCGGACGAAGCGTTGCACCGGCAGATGTTGTTCCTAAATACACGAGTTCAGCGCCGGCACTTGTGGTGCCTTGTGTAAATCCACCCTGTGCGATTCCTACTTGATAACTGGCTAATTGAAGATTTTCTTTGGCATCCTTGAGAGAAATTGCAGTGCCACCTGTTTTGAAATCAATAATGAAGAGTGAGCCATCGGCCTCAGCTTCAAGTCGATCAACACTTCCCTTGATTCGCGCACGACCTAGTTTTACATCAAAACGTATTTCAGCATCGACAACGGTGCGTGTGCTCTCCTTGTGATACTCAACGAATTTCTCAAGCATCGTTACTGCGCTTTCAAGGTGTGACGCACTCACCCAACCAGAGTCTGGATCAATGAGCTTCCATGAGCTTTCTAGATTTGCAATCAAATCCTCTTTGCTTGTTCCAGGCTCTTGAACCATCTTGGCGGCAAATGCATGGATTGCAGAGCCAAGGAGCTGCGCGGTGCTATCGCCATCGGTGCCACCATTGTTTTGCAAGAACCATTTAACGCCACATTCAACAAATGATTCGGCTCCACTTGGAGATACGACAACCTCTTTGTTAGCATCAATAACGCAAAGATCGCTACTTAATGGCACTGAGCCAATCCAGTGTTCAGGATTAGCTAGATAGATTCCTTCGGCCTTCATGGTGCTCAATAACGAAGCGGCCACTTGTGCATTTTCGCCAGATAATTGGCTGCGTAGTTCGGCCACTAAAGCAGGGGCGGTGATTGGCCGCGGTACATCGGTTAGAACTGGTTCGTTGACATCGCTTCCGGTAATTAAAACTTCGATAGATTCAAAGAACTGTGATGGCTCTTCATCATCGCGCTGAACGGCAGTGACAAATAATGATTGTTCGGCTCGGGTTAGAGCGACATGAAAGAGCCGCTCTTCATCCTGCATAAGGCCACTTGCCGCAATTACATCTAATTGATCGCGGGCGATATCAGGGTTTCGTTGACGTTCTACTAAACGTTCAGCGCCTAATAAAGAAGAGCGCTGTTTAAGGTTTGGCCACGAACCTTCTTGCAGACCGGCGATTGCAACTAAATCCCATTGTCGGCCCTTAGCGCTATGCACTGTAAGGATCTCAACAAAATCAGGGCGTACCCCTTTGGCGGTAATAACATCGCCGGCGATATCCTCGGTTGCAATTTCTGCAATGAAAGCTGCCGGTCCTGATAATGGAAAACGTTCAGAGTAGCGGGCTGCACTTTCAAATAACTGCATCATTGCATCAAGATCTCGATCGGCCGCAGCCCCGCGAACTCCAGGACGCAACGCCTGGTTGCGCCAAGCGTTAGATAATTTTTGGCCATCACTTGTTTCGGAATTGTCCCAAATAGCCCACAACAGTTCATCGGCCGTTGCTTTCTTATTTCTGGCAACGGCGCGGGCTTTTTCAAGAAGCTCATGCACTCTCGTGATCTCAGCAGCACCTTCGATAAAAATCTGCCCATCATCTACGGCTGCAATTAAGAGCTGTGTACCTGTGCGGTCATCCCCATCGGCACGAGCTGCGATTAGTGCACGGCGAATTCGGCGTAATGAAATCGAATCGGCGCCGCCAAATTCACTCATTAATAAACGTTCAGCCGTATCAAAGCTAAGGGGCTGCATTTTTAGTGCAACGCGAGCAAGAAGCAGGAATGGTGCAATTGCAGGGTTACCCGCTAAGGCTTGAAGTTCAGAGGCAACAGGGATTCCAACTTGTGAAAATGCGCGACGCAAAGATGATGCCTGCATCCCTGGGCTTCGTAAAATTACTGCCATGTCACTGTAAGAAATACCTTCGCGCAGATGTGCACTGCGAAATTGATGGGCTATAAAAGCAGCTTCTTCAGCTCCAGATCTAAAGCGATGAACCTGCACCTGCCCCAGATTTTCATTGCCACAGATGCGTTTGCGGGTTAGGGGTGAGCCCTTCATATTTTTGGCAAAGCTCAAACCGAGTTCAAAAATGCTTGCGGCATTTCGGTATGAAGTATTGAGAACTATCTCTTTAGCGCGATAGGGATCAAGTGCTGCCGATAAACCATCGGGATCGGCACCGCGAAAGCGACCAACGGCGCTATCTGCATCGGCGCAAATTATTACATCACTTCCAACAAGCATCCCCAATAAGACACGTTGGGCAGGATCACTTTCTTGAAACTCATCGACCATGATTGTCGTAAAGCGAGTGCGTAACGATGCCAAAACATCGGGATTGTTGTGTAGATGAATCGCAGCACGAGAAACTAATTCAGATGGATCGATACGTAACTTTGCATCGGTTGCACTGATTTCGCGCATCACCATTGAATGCAAATAGCGCTTCCAGAACGCAGCGGCGGCAAACCAGAATTTCTCGCCCTCGATGATGCCAAGTTTCTCTAACTCAGCTGGCCCAATACCGCGCTCTGATGCTCGCAAAATTAAATCACGTAGTTCGCGGGCAAAACCATTTGTTGTCAGGGCGGCATGCAGATCTGCTGGCCACTCTTTATAACCATCTGCGATATCACCCTGCAGCAGCTCTTTTATATAGCTCTCTTGCTCTGGTCCGCTTAATAAAATCGGTTCGGGATCATTGTTGGCTTTCATCTTTACAATTGAAAAAGCTAAAGAGTGAAAAGTTCGAGCCAACGGTTCATACATTGTTTTGGTTGTGCGAAGCGCGATTGCATCACGTAGTTCGGATGCGCGTTCGCGGCCAAATGTAAGTAGCAAAATTGAATCTGGGTTCTGCCCATCGGCAATACGCGACAAAGCAGCTTCAACTAATACCGTTGTTTTGCCTGTGCCAGGACCGCCTTGAATAACTAATGGGCCATCACGGTGAGTAACGGCTTCCAACTGATCGGCAGAAAGGGCAGGCGTGAGCTTCGGGGCGCTAGGCGCAACGAGGGTAAAGGGCTGCTTACTCACAGTGACAATTCAACCCTAGAGGGCTGACGAAACTGGCTTTATGCGTTGAGGTTTGCCTTCTTCTGACGGGCAGTTGTACGGGCACGCTCATCACCATCAAGGACAACCTTGCGGATGCGAACAACTGCTGGCGTAACTTCTACACACTCATCTTCGCGGCAGAACTCAAGCGCACCTTCCATGTTGAGCTTCTTAGGCGGAATCAAACGCTCTGATTCATCGGTACCTGAAGCACGCATGTTAGTAAGTTTCTTTTCGCGAACACAGTTAACGTCCATGTCATCGCTACGAGAGTTCTCGCCAATAACCATGCCTTCATAAACCTCATCGCCTGGCTCAACGAAAATTGTTCCGCGATCCTGTGTTCCATAAAGAGCGTATGAAGTAACTGTTCCCATACGGTCTGAAACAAGTGAACCTGTTCCGCGAGTACGGATATCGCCATACCAAGGTTCGTAACCATCAAATACGTGGTGTAGCAAACCTGTTCCGCGAGTTTCAGTTAAGAACTCAGTACGAAAACCAATAAGTCCACGGGACGGAACCTTGTAGTCAAGACGGATCCAACCGGTTCCGTGGTTAACCATTTGTTCCATGCGACCCTTACGAAGTGCCATCAACTGAGTAAGAACACCGAGATATTCTTCAGGTGCATCAATTGTTAAACGCTCCATCGGTTCGTGGATCTTTCCATCAATCTTCTTAATAACTACCTGTGGCTTACCAACAGTTAATTCAAAGCCTTCGCGCTTCATGATTTCAACAAGAACAGCTAGCTGAAGTTCTCCACGACCTTGAACTTCCCACGTATCTGGACGCTCGGTGTTAAGCACACGCAATGAAACGTTACCAACGAGCTCGGCATCAAGACGGCCCTTAACTTGGCGCGCAGTAAGTAGTTTTCCGCTCTTGCCAGCAAGAGGGGATGTATTAATACCGATAGTCATAGAAATTGATGGTTCATCAACGATGATTAACGGCAAAGCATGTGGGTTTTCATTATCAGCCAAAGTTTCGCCCAAAGTAATTGTCTCAATACCTGCAACGGCGATTATGTCACCTGGGTGAGCTTCAAGAGTTGGAACGCGATCAAGTGCTTCGGTAATCAAGAGCTCTGAAATCTTTACTCGCTCCATAGTTCCATCGGTCTTGATCCATGTTACTGATTGACCCTTTTTAATAACACCTTCGCGCACGCGGCACAAAGCTAAGCGGCCAAGAAATGGAGAAGAGTCAAGGTTTGTAACGTGTGCCTGCAATGGTGCACCTTCGTGATACTCAGGTGCTGGAATTGCACTAAAGATTGTGTCGAATAAAACGTCGAGGTTTTCTTCTTCCGGC